>QHSA01000280.1 GCA_003220315.1 Candidatus Rokuibacteriota bacterium | reverse complement strand
TTCGTCATTTTCAGGAACGCGACCTCTCCCCTTCTCGGATTCGCGGAGCACGGGACCCCCCTGTGCCCGTCGACGTTACTGATCACCGTCCCGAAACTGAAGCGCTGCACGATCATCGCGACCGGCACGGACCACGTCTCCACAAGGACGGGTACCGGTCCCGTCCACGGGAAATTCGACGTCGTGATCAATGCACCGGGCAACAGCTCGGTCCACGTTCCCAACTTGCCAGTCATCAGCGGGACGTTCGATGGCACCGTCGATCTCTCGCAGGCGGTTTTCTTCGGCGTGCCGCTTGGTTCGATCGAGGGCACCTTCACGATCACCCAGGGGGCGGATGCCAACGGCACGCTCTGGGATGTGCCGCCCGTCACGCTGCCCTTCACGGGCAGGTTTCGGCTACCGTTTGCGCTCGGCCACCGTGGCGAGCGCGAGAGGGCTGAAGGCGGGCACGCGGCGTTCTACCTCGCCGACGATCTCACGTCGAAGATCCCGATCAAGTCGAGCGAGCGCTCGGTCGGCTTCCCGACGGTGCGTCTCGAACTGAGCTTCGGCCCTGTGCCCGAGCCGCAGCAGCTCGCACTTGCCGCCGAGGAACTCGAGGCGGCCCGCGCGGACCTCGTCGAGTCGCCACTCGAGGTCGCCGCCCTCCTCGGCCGGCACCGCGAAGAACACCACGCGGCCCGCCAGGGACTCCATCGCCTTCGCCGTCACCAGCCCGATCGCCGCGCCCACGAGGCCGGCGCCCCCCACCACGTCGGCCCGCAGGCCGGTCAGGGCGAGCCCGGTGCGCGGGGCGAGGCCGAGGCGCCGGAATTCCGCCTCGACGAGGGCCGCCGTCTTCCATTCCTTGAAGCCGAGCTCGGGGTGACGCCGGATCTGCTCCCCGATGGCGACGATCGCCTCGGCGTGGCGCTCGATCGCCGCGTGAACGCGCTTCAGCTCCTCGCGTGTCACACGCTCGTCGACGGGAGCCTCACGGCGGCCTCCTCGCTGAGCCCCGGGACGAACGCGTCGCGCCCGCGGACGTACGTCGCCTGCCGCTGGGCCGGGTTGCGGTTGATCAGCGGCCGCAGATACATCGGGTGCGTCACACAGCGCACCTCGTGCTCGATCGTGAAGAGCGGGCGCGCCGTCTCGGGGTCCACGATGTCCGTGAACCGGTACTGGATGTCGCTGCTCTCCTCGGTGACGAGGCCCCGCTCGGCGAGCCAGCGGTGGGGTTCCGAGAAGTCCGCGATGTAGATCGCGATGTGGTGGCCGTCGTAGGGCGGTGAGGGCTCTCGCGTCTCACGGAACACGAGCTCCTGCCGTACCCCGACCTGGACGCGCGCGACCGCGCCGGCCCCGTCGGGGGTGACCGCCGCCGGGGCGCGGAAGACGGTGCGATAGAACGCCGCGATGCCCGGGGCGCAGCCGGGCTCGACGGGGAACTCGACGTAGGGCATCCCCAGGGTCAGGTCGCCCCACTCCGGGCCGGGCGCGTGGCAGCGGATCCTGTTCCCCCAGGGGCAGGTGACCGACACGTGCTTGTTCTCGACCGCGTAGCCGAACCGCGTGCCGGCGAGTCTGTCGCTCACGCTCCCCAGCCTGGTCTTGAGCGCCTCGAGGTCGGGGACGACCAGCCCGACGCATCCTCGGAGCACCTGCGGCCGCCCGGTCGGCAGGTGGAACTGCTGCTGGCCGGCATTCGCCCACATGTTCTCGGTGCCGACCATCAGGTAAGGGTCGCGGGTGAGCCCCAGGCCGACCACGTAGAACAGGGTGGCCACGACCTGGTCCGGAATCCGCACGTTGACGTGCTCGAGCGCGAGGATGTTGCCGACGTCCTGGCTGCTGCGGTCGAACTTCTTGCCTGCCATCGTGGCCTCCCGCGTGAAGCGTCTGGTGTAGGATAAGCCGATTCCTGACCTGGCGCCGAAACTCGTTGGACCCCGGGAGCGTACCCTATGAACGCAGCGGCAGCGGTCGCGGAGATCCTCAAGCGTGAGGGCGTGGGCTTCCTCATCGGTTATCCCGTCAACCCCATCATCGAGGCGGCGGCCGAGGCGGACATCCGGACGATCATCGTCCGCCAGGAGCGAACCGGGCTCCACATGGCCGACGCCGTGAGCCGTATCTCGTCCGGCGAGCGCATCGGTGTCTTCGCCATGCAGCACGGGCCGGGCGCCGAAAACTCGTTCGGCGGCGTGGCGCAAGCGTACGGCGACTCGGTGCCGATCGTGGTGCTGCCGGCCGGCTACCCGCGCCGGCTCATCAACATCCCGCCCAACTTCAACTCGTTCATCAACTACCAGCACGTCACCAAGTGGGCCGAGCAGGTGGTCATGGCCGACGCCGTCCCCGACGCGATGCGCCGGGCCTTCACGCAGGTGAAGAACGGCCGCCCGCGCCCGGTGCTCGTCGAGATCCCGCGCGACGTGCTCGGCGAGGAGGTGCCGGAGCCGCTCCAGTACCGACCGGCGCCGCGACTGCGCACGGCGCCCGATCCACGCGATGTGGCGCGGGTCGCGGAGGCGCTCGTGGCGGCGGAGCGGCCGGTGATCTACGCGGGCCAGGGGGTGCACTACGCGCGCGCCTGGCAGGCGCTCCGCGAGCTTGTCGAGCTCCTCGAGGCGCCGGTGACGACGAGCCTCCAGGGCAAGAGCGCGTTCCCGGAGACCCATCACCTGTCGCTCGGCTCGGGCGGACGGTCGATCGGAAAGCACCTCCACCACTTCCTGACGAACGCCGACCTGATCTTCGGCATCGGCTGTAGCTTCGCCACGACCAACTACGGCGTCGCGATG
The DNA here is from genome assembly GCA_003220315.1 of Candidatus Rokuibacteriota bacterium. GTDB lineage: Bacteria > Methylomirabilota > Methylomirabilia > Rokubacteriales > CSP1-6 > 20CM-2-70-11. Next base: position 1,688 of record QHSA01000280.1, on the reverse strand, counting down.
CCCACGGGCAAGAGGATCGTCCACGCGACGCTCGACCCGACGGATCTCAACAAGGACGTCCCCGCCGAGCTCGCCCTGATCGGCGACGCCGGCCTCACGCTCCAGGCGCTCGTCGCCGAGGTGAAGGACCGCCTGCGCGGGGGTCCGCGCGGTCGGGCCGGCGCGGTGGCCCAGGAGATCAAGACCCTCAAGACCGAGTGGCTCTCTCAGTGGATGCCGCGGCTCACGTCGAACGCGAAGCCGCTCTCGCCCTACCGGGTCCTCTGGGACCTGATGCACACCGTCGACGTGAGCCGCACGATCATCACCCACGACGCGGGCAGCCCCCGCGACCAGATCTCGCCCTTCTGGGAGCCCGTGACCCCCTTGAGCTACATCGGCTGGGGCAAGACGACCCAGCTCGGGACCGGACTGGGCTACGCGATGGGGGCCAAGCTCGCGGCGCCGGACAAGCTCTGCGTCAACGTCTGGGGCGACGCGGCGATCGGTTTCACGGGGATGGACTTCGAGACCGCGGTGCGCGAGCGCATCCCGATCCTGTCGGTGCTCCTCAACAACTTCTCGATGGCGATCGAGCTCAAGGTGATGAAGGTCGCGACGGAGAAGTACCGCTCGACCGACATCAGCGGGCACTACGCCGACATGGCGCGCGCGTTCGGCGGCCACGGCGAGCGGGTGACGGAGCCCGGCGAGATCGTCCCCGCCATCAAGCGCGCGATCCGCAAGACCGAGGAGGGCGTGCCCGTGCTCCTCGAATTCATCACCGAGAAGGCCGTCGACTTCTCCATGTACGGGTCGGGGACCGGCGGAGGCTAGAGCCCCCCGCGATGCAGATCAAGTACCGGATCGGCGTCATGCCCGGTCCCTGGCCCGCGGGGCCCGACGGACGCGAGCTCTTCTGGAGGATGATCGAGACCTGCGAGAGGACCGAGATCGACTCACTCTGGTTCTCCGAGCGGCTCTCCTCGCCGCTCCCGGTCCTCGAGCCGATGATCGCGATGGCCGCTGTCGCGGCGCGCACGCGGCGGCTCAAGTTCGGCCCGAGCGTGCTCGTGGCGCCCTTTCGCTCCCCGGTCCTCGCCGCCCGCGAGCTCGCGATGCTCGACTACCTCTCCGGCGGGCGCGCGCTCCCCGCCGTGGGGATCGGCGTCGAGCAGGAGCGCGAGTTCCGCGCGGCCGGCGTCCCGTTCAAGGAGCGCGGCCGCCGGACCGACGAGGCGATCGTGATCATGCGCCGCTGCTGGGCCGAGGCGGAGGTGACCCACGACGGCGAGTTCTGGAAGCTCGAGCGCGTGACCGTGCTGCCGAAGCCCGTCCAGCAGCCGATGCCGCTCTGGATCGGCGGCAACAGCGACGCCGCCACGCGCCGCGCCGGACGGCTCGGCGACGGCTGGATCCCGTCCTTCATCACGCCGGCCGAGTTCCGCGTCGGCGTCGAGAAGACGTGCGCCCACGCCGCAGAGGCCCGGCGCGAGGTGCCGGGCGACCACTTCGGCGTCCTCGTGAACTTCTGGCTCGACGACGACGCGGCGCGCGCCCGTGCGACCGCGGCGCCGTTCGTCCCGCGCGGCCGCGTGGACGACCGGACGCTCGCCGCCTGCACGGCCTTCGGCCCGCCCGCGCTCCTGGCCGAGCGGCTCGAGGAGTACGTCGCGGGCGGAGGCTCGAAGTTCGTCGTGCGGCCGATG
>QHSA01000142.1 GCA_003220315.1 Candidatus Rokuibacteriota bacterium | reverse complement strand
TCACGAATGGCCCGACGGGCCTCGTGAGGCGTCACAAGGTTCGCTCAGCAGCGCGCGAGGGGAGCGAACATGCGTCATATCGTAAATCCCCGTGAAAAGACCACTCGGATGAGAGGCGCCAGGATCACGCGCACAGAATCGACACAGGTGGGATCGGGGAACTCCATGAAAAAGAGCTTCACGTTCGCATGTTTGGCCGTGTTCATTCCGTTCGCGTCCGCGTATGCGGATCAGGGTGGTTTCACGAACTCGGGCGGCTCATTGTCGGCAGGAAGCAGCGTCGCGAACCCGCCGGGCACGCTGACGATCGCCGGCGGCACTCTGACGTTCCAATCCACCGACGGGACGACAGCGATTGCCGCCACCTCTTCGGAGAATTCGACTGTGAAGAGGTGCTCGGGCGGCGGCAGAGGCCGCCCCGTGACCTGCAGCTCTACCTTCACGGGGACCTTCAGCGGCACGCTGACGGTGAACGGAGCGGTGCAGGCGATCAACGGTTCGACTTCCCAGGTCTATGGAACCAACGGGGTCGTTGTCACGGGCACGACCGGCTACAATTCCGCGTACACGCCGTTCTATTTCTCGAACACCGGCCAAATTCTCAGGTCCGATGACTTGAACGGTACCAATCTGATCTCGTACGGAACACAGGGCAGCGATGTTGGGCAGTTTTACGGGGCCTACGGGATCGCGGTGGATTCCGCCGGCAGAATCTACGTGGCCGATACGTACAACGCGCGCATCGTCCGTATCGATGATATGAACGGCACCAACTGGACCAGCCTCGGCACCTATGGCTCGGACGTCGGACAATTCAACAATCCCTCGGGCATCAGCATCGATCCGGCCGGCAAGATTTACGTGATGGACACGGGCAATAACCAGCTGGTCCGAATGGACGACATGAACGGCACGAACTGGACCACGTTGAGCGGGATCGGATCCGGTGACGGCCAGTTTGCGCAATACGTCGCGCCCGTCGCGTTCGACGCGAGCGGACGGATTTACATCGCGGATACCGGGAACAGACGGATCGTGCGTATGGACGATACGAGCGGCACCAACTGGACTACATTGACACAGTCCCCGGTCATTGGCATGTACATCTTTTCCTTCGGATCTCCCATTGGAGTTGCCGTGGACGCGGCCGGCAGGATCTATGTCGCCGACGCCTATCAGCCCAAGGTGATTCGCGTCGACGATATGACAGGCAGCAATTGGACGTCCAGAAGTCTCGGTTCCGGCGCTAACCCTCACAGCATCGCCGTCGACTCGAGTGGAATGGTTCTTGTTGGGGGAGGCGGCGCACAAATTGTGGACAACATGGCGGGGGTTCTCACCTCATCCAGCACGTTGACTGCCTACTATGGCCCCTACTACGTCTTTGGCGCGACTCCCGTTCCGCTGCCCACTCCGCGTCTTTCGGCGATCAGCGTTTCGCCTCCGACGTTGACATTCTCGCAGGACGTGGGAACCACCAGCGCCGCCCAGACCATCACCATCACCAACTTCGGGGGCAGCCCGCTGAACGGATTGGCTTTCTCCACGAGCGACGGTTTCTCGGAAACGAACGACTGTCCGGCGGCTCTGTTGGCAGGATCCAACTGCACGGTGTCCGTCACGTTCACGCCGGAGGCCGCTGGTTCGGTAACAGGGGCGCTGAACGTGAGCGACGACTCCGGAAACTTGGGTTCCACACAAGTGGTCCCGCTCAACGGCACGGGAACCATATCGGGCGCCCCCCCCACCCCATAAGATCGTCCACGAGCAAGGACGTCAGCGGTCGCCCTGAATTTTCGTGGGGTGACCAGCGCTCCCACGACACCCTAAATCCAGATTTAGACATCCGTCTTGACCCGGCGAAGTATCGCGATATCGTGGTATCGCGATGACGCGACTGATCACGACCAACTTGCGCGCTCAGCTCTGAACGACGGTGACGACGAGGCCGATCGAGGCGAGGATGTTGCCGACGCGCACGCACTCGGCCTCGGGGCCGATCTTGACGACCGCCTTGCCGGTGTTGTGGACCTGCCAGGCGATCTCCCAGCCCTCGGCCTCGCTGCAGGCGATCGCCTTCTGGAGCTGCTTCACCACCTGCTCGAAGGTGTGACACTCGCAGTTGTGCAGGATCGTCATCCACGGCGGGGCGACCGCCTCGTCGACGACGTCCTCGGTCTCGGGCTTCGGGACGACTTGCTCCACCATGCCGCCGCCACCCCGGACTAGTTTACCCCTTGACCTCTTTGAGGAGCTCCCGCGCGATCAGGAACTTCATGATCTCGTCCGAGCCCGCGCCGATCCGCATGAGGCGCGCGTTGCGGAAGATCGCCTGCACCGGGAAGTCGGTCGTGTAGCCGATCCCGCCCAGGACCTGCATCGCGTGGTCCACGACCTTCCAGACGGCCTCGGCGGTGAAGAGCTTGGTCACCGCGCTCTCGCGCTGGGCCGGCACGCCCGCGTCGATCATCTTCGCCGTCCGATAGATCAGCTGCCGCGCGGCGTCGAGGCACGTGTACATCTCGGCGAGCTTGAAGGAGACGCCCTCGAAGGTCGCGATCGGCTGCTTGAACTGGACGCGCTTGGTCGAGTATTCCGCGGCGATCTCGAGCGCGCGGCGCGCGCTGCCGAGCGACGCCATGCAGTAGGTGACGCGCTCGGTGTCGAGCTCGTCCATGAGGACGTGGTAGCCGCCGTGGAGCGGCCCGAGCAGGTTCTCCCGGGGGAGGTCCACGTCGTCGAACTCGATCAAGGCGTTGTCCATCCAGTCGGCCATGATGACCTCGTCGAGCTGCCGCCGGATCGTCACGCCAGGATGGTCCATGGGCACGATGAACGTGGACATCCCCTTGTGCGGGTGCGTCCCCGTGTCGGTGACCGCGAAGAGCGTCACGTAGTCGGCGAGGCCGCCGCCCGTGATGAACCGCTTCTGGCCGTTGATGACCCAGCGGTCGCCCCGGAGGGCGGCCCGCGTCTGCATCCGCGACGTGTCGCTGCCGATCTGGGGCTCGGTGATCGCGATCGCGGCGAGCTCCTCGCCCCTGAGGCGCGGCGGGATGTGCCGGCGCTTCTGCGCTTCGGTCCCGTAGCGGAGGATCGAGATGGTCCCGAGCGTGAGCGAGACCGACCGGATCGTGTCGGCGGGGTGGCCCGCGGCCGCGAGCTCCTCGTCGATGAGGCATTCGGCGACGACGCCCCGGCCGTTGCCGCCGTACGCCTCGGGAAAGAGCGCGCCGGTCAGCCCGGCTTCGCCGATGCGCCCGAGATAGGCGCGCGCCATCTCGCGCAGCAGGCGGCGCCGCTCGGGCCCCGGCGCGTGCTGGGCCTTGATCTCCTTCACCCGGCGGTGCGCCTCGGCGGACGTCGGCAGGATCTCCTGCTGGGCGAAGGCCCGCGCCGCGTGCATGAGCCGCTGCTCCTCCGGCGTGTAGAGGAACGTCTGGCCGCTCGAGACGGACCAGCCGCCGGGCATGGTCAGGTCGGGGAGGCCGATGGCACGGAACAGCTCGGGGTCGAAGCTCACTGGGCTACCCTCCCTGCGTCATTCGAGCGGGGACCGCGAGCCTGGGGCGGGCGTAGAACGGTACGCTCGAACGCCCGCTCGCCGAGGGTCCGGTGGTTCTTCTTGGGCACGAGCGCCGTGCGCCGGAAGGTCATGACGCGCTCGCCGCGCTGGTTCTTGACGCGCGTCTCCACGGTGACCGTCCCACGGTCGCCGCGCTTCGACTCGCGCGTGTCGAGCACGGTCGACTCGGCGTAGAGCGTGTCGCCGATGAACACCGGCGCGTCGTGGGTGATCTTCTCGATCTCGAGGTTGGCGATGGCGCGTCCCGACACGTCCGCCACGGTCATCCCGATGCCGATCGAGAAGACGAGCGGCCCCAGGACCAGCCGCTGCTTGTGCTGGGTGTGCTTCTCGGCGTAGTTCGCGTCCGAGTGGATCGGGTGCTGATTCATCGTCAGGAGGGCGAACCAGGTGCAGTCCGCCTCGCTGATCGTTCGCCCCGGCCAGTGGCGGAAGACCTCGCCGACCGTGAACTCCTCGAGATAGCGTCCGTAGGCCATCGGGCCGCTCAGCGAAGATGGGCCGCGAGCAGGAGGACGACGAGGCCGCCCGCGCCGAGCCCGCTCCGGATCCAGTGCAAGCGGCCCCAGCGACGGAGGAGCGCGCCCGCGTCTCGATCGTCGAGCGGGGCGCTCGCCAGGAGCCGGCGGGTGGTCGGCATGACCACGAGAAGCGTGAACGGCACCGCGGCACCGACAACGACGCCGCCGAGCGCCCAGGCCCACGCGGACGTCACGAGCGCCGCGGCGAGCCCCGACGCGAAGGTGAGGCTCGCGAACGCGGCCTGCCACGGCGCGGCGCGCCTGTAGCTCGAGCGGAACGCGATCCGCGCGGCCGCCGGCCCGGTCTCCATCCGTGCCGGGTGCTCCACGAGGGAGACGTAGAGCGCCCAGGCGGCGAAGAGCGCGGCGCCGGCGATCGCGAGGGTCTCGAAGGCTATGGCCATGCGGGATCGGCCACCGCCGGGCGGCGTGACGCGCGGACGAGCTCGGCGGCGAGCGCGCGGCGCTCGGCGTCGTTGCCCGTCGGCGTCACCAGGAGGTGCGCGGCGTCGCGATAGTAGCGCTCGACCGGGAACTCCGCCGTGTAGCCGTAGCCACCGTGGATCCGCATGGACTCGAGCGTGACGTCGTAGGCCGTGTCGGAGGCGTAGATTTTCGCCATCTTGAGGCGGTCCGCGTCGAGTCCGTGCTCGGTGGCCGCCTCGGCGAGGAGGCGCGCCGCGGTGATCCGCGTCGCCATATCGGCGAGTTTGAGCTGGATCGCCTGGTGGTGGGCGATCGGCTTGCCGAACGCGGTGCGCTGCTGCGAGTAACGGAGCGCCGCCTCGAAGGCCGCCTGGGCCACGCCGACGGCGGTGGCGGCGGCGCCGAGGCGCGCGAGGGCGAGGGCGGCGGCGATCGGCTCGTCGCCGCGCCCGGGGGAGCCGAGGACGTCGCGCGCGGCGAGCCGGGCACCGGCGAAGGCGACCGCGCACGGGTCCACGCCGCGAAGCCCGAGCGTGGCGACGGGCTCGCCGAGCCGGACGCCTGGTGTGTCGCGGCCGACGAGGAGCGTGACGGAGCCCGACTCCGCGCGCGCCTCGACGAGGAACCCCGCCACCCGCGTCGCGTTGTCCATGGGCGGTGCGGCGCCCTCGAGGCGCCAGCCGTCGCCGTCGCGGGCCGCCGCGACCGTCCCGCCGCGTTCCCACGTCCACAGCGCGGCGCCGCTTGCCATCGGCGCCAGGATCCGGTGCTTCTGCTCGTCGGTGCCGAACCGCGCGAGCGCGTGCGCGACCGCCGCGTGCCGGGCGACGACGGTGGCGAGCGCGGCCGAGCCGCGCGCGAGCTCCTCGACGAGCATCGCGTAGGTCCGGACGTCGAGCCCGAGACCTCCCCAGTCCTGCGGGATCACCGCGCCCAGCACGCCGAGGTCGGCGAGCGCCCCGACGAGCTCTGCGGGGTAGGCCCCCGCGCGATCCAGCTCCTGGCACACGGGGGCCACGTCCTTGTCGACGACCTGGCGGACGGCGAGCACCATCTGGCGGCGCTCGAGGGCCTCGCCCTCGCGCGAGGTCAGGGCGCCCAGGCGCTCGCCGTAGCGCTCCGCGAGCTGTCGCGCGATGAGGGTCCGCTGGATCTCGTTCGTGCCCTCGCCGATGAGCATGAGCGGTGTGTCGCGGTAGTGGCGCTCGACGGCGCGATCGGCGCGCGTGCCGGCCGGACCGTGCAGCGAGAGCGCCGTCACGGCCAGCTCCTGCGCCGTCTCCGAGGCGAAGAGCTTCGCCATGCCCGCCTCGAGGTCGCAACGCTCGGCGCGGTCCTTCATCGCCGCCGCCCAGTAGGTGAGGAGACGCGCGGCGTCGAGCCGGGTCGCCATGTCCGCGAGCGCGGGCGGCGGCTCGGCAGGCGCTCCCGCCAGGTGCGCGAGCGTGTCGTCGTACGCCGCCTGGGCCACGCCGACGGCGCGGGCGGCGATGTTGATCCGGCCCGTCTCGAGACCGCTCATCACGTGCTTGAAGCCGCGCCCCTCGACACCCCCGACGAGATTCGCCGCCGGCACCAGACAGTCCTCGAAGAGGAGCTCGGCCGTGTCCACGCCCTTGTAGCCGAGCTTCGCGAGGGACTTGACGACTCTGAGGCCGGGGTGACCCTTCTCGACGACGAAGCACGACATGCCGCGATGGCGCGGCTCGGCCGTCGGGTCGGTCAGCGCGAGGAGGGCGAACGTGTTGCCCTCGCGGCCGTTGGTCACGAACATCTTCGTCCCCGAAATGACGTACTGGCTTCCGGACCGGCGCGCCACGGTCCGGATGGCCTGCACATCCGAGCCCGCGTGCGGCTCGGTGAGGCACAGGCCGCCGCGCGCCTCGCCGCGCGCGAAGCGGGGGAGGAAGCGCCGGCGCTGCTCCTCGGTGCCGTGGTGGAGGACGATGAGCGCGGCCATCGTGTGGCTGTTGATCACGCCGGCGAGCGACATGAAGCCGCGGCACAGCGTCTCGACGACCCGGGCGTACGTGGTGACGTCGAGCCCGAGCCCGCCGTAGGCCGTGGGCACGAGGGCGCCGAAGAGACCGAGGTCGCGCATGCGCGCGACGAGCTCGTGGGGGTAGCGGTCGGCGTGCTCGAGCGCCGCGGCGCTCGGGCGCACCTCGCGCTCGACGAAGTCGCGGACTCGGCCGATCAGCGGATGAACCACACTGACCCGATAGTACAACACGACCGGCTAGGCGTAGTCGTCGAGCACAACGACGCCGATACCTTCCCCCTTGAGGCGTCGCAGACGAGCGTCGTTGGTGACGAACGCGTCGGCCTTCTCGCTCAGCGCCGTGGCTGTCAGGAGCGCGTCTGGCGTTCGGACGCCGTAGGCGGCCCTGAGACGCGCCGCCTCCCGCGCGATCCGGTAGTCGGGCGGAATCAGCCTGGTGTTGGGAAGAGAGAGGATGAACCGCTCGAGTACCGCCAAACGGTCGCGCCGCCCCTCCATGAAGGGCTGGACCAGCAACTCCGTCACCGAGAGCGTGGACAGCACCGCGAGCGGGGAGCCTTCGGCGATCGCGGCGAACACGGCCTCGGTCAGCTCGGCGTAGGGCTCCACGTCTTCGAGGTGATAGATGAGGATGGAGCTGTCGAGCGCCACTTTGCGGAGCCGTTTGAGCTCGCCGAGGAAGCGCGCTCGCTTTACGGCCACGACCTGCGCTGCCTCTCGACATAGCGCTCGACCGCCCGCCGGGTCTTGCCCCACGTGCCCTTCAGCGAGCCCCGGGTGATTCGCGCGTACACCCGCGGCCGGGTCAGGATGACCCGTCCGTCCTCGAGCCGCGCGAGCAGGTCGTCCCCCTCCTTCACGCCCAGCGCGTCCCGCATCTCCTTCGGGATCACGAGCTGCCCCTTTCGACTCACTCTTACCGATCGGCTTAAGGTCATACGATTCCCTCCAACGTAAGACAATACCAGATTGCGTAAGGCGACGGAATGGAGGCGGCCTCGCCGTCGAAGACGCTTTCGGGAGCCGGGCCAGCGCGGCTACACTGTGGCTGGGATGTCCCTCGACGACCTCGTCCTGCGCCTCCAGCGGTGGCTCGACCGGCTCGTGCGGCGGCTCTACCGCGGCCGGGCACCCGAGGCGACGCGACGCCGTGTGCTGATCGTCCAGATCGACGGCCTCTCGCGCTCCGTGCTCACGCAGGCGCTCACGGACGGCACGGCACCCTTCCTCGCGCGGCTCGTCCGGCACCGGGGCTGGCGGCTCACGCCGATGAGCGTCGGTCTGCCCACCTCCACGCCGGCCTTCCAGATGTCGGCCATGTACGGCGTGCGGCCGGACATCCCCGGCTTCCACTACCACGACAAGCGCCGCCACGCCGACGTGTACTTCCCGCGCGGGCAGGACGCCCTGCGGGTCGAGGTGGCGCAGGCGCAGGGCCGCCGCGGCATCCTCGCCGACGGCAGCGCCTACGGCTGCGTCTTCACGGGCGGCGCCACGAGCAACCTCCTGACGTTCGCGATGATGCGGCGGCCGAGCGGCGCGGGCCTGCTCTGCCTCGTCTCGCAGCTCGTCGTCGTCGGCTGGGTCCTCGTGAAGTGCTGCGTGCTCTCCGGGATCGAGCTCGCCCGCGCCCTCCTCCGCTTCGTCGCCGACCCCCTCGGGGAGAGCGCGCGGGGATGGCGCTGGCTCGCCATCAAGGTCGGGATCTCGGTGTGGCTCCGCGAGCTGTTCACGCTGGCCGCCGCGCGCGACCTGTACGCGGGCGTGCCGGCGGTCTACGTGAACTACCTCGACTACGACGTGTTCGCGCACGCCTACGGCCCGCGTCACCGACGCGCGCGCCGCGCCCTCCGTCGCATCGACCGCTCGATCCACCGGCTCTGGCGCGTGCTGCGGCGCGTCCCGGAGCACCGCTACGACCTCTACGTCCTCTCCGACCACGGCCAGGCGCAGTGCACGCCGTACGCGCGCCTCTCCGGCGGGAAGCCCATCGAGCAGACCCTCTTCGACGACTTCCTCGATCCGCTCGCGGCGCACGCGGAGCCGGCGCCCGCCGGTCGCGCGCGGCGCGTCGTGCACGGGCTCGCCGCGTATCGGACGCACCGCGCGCCGGGGTTCTTCCAGCGATTCGTGAACTACCTCGAGCGTGACTTCCCCCGGGTGCTCGGCGGGACGCGTGGGGTCCGCGAGCACGGAGGGATCCGCGTCGTGTCGGCCGGGCCGAACGCCTTCGTGTACTTCTTGGAGGTGGAAGGACCGGTGAGGATCGAGTGGATCGAGGAGCGTTTCCCGGGGCTCACGGAGGAGCTCTCGCGGAGCCGCGGGATCGGATTCGTGCTGGCTCGCGCGGACGACGGGCCCGTCTGCGCCTGGCGCGGCAAGCGCTATCGTCTCCACGAGCTCGGCGCCGGGCCGTTCGCCGGACGCGACGACCTGCCGCGGGTCCTCGAGGGCCTCCGCGACCTGATGGCGATGGAGAGCGCGGGTGATCTCGTCGTCTACGGGATCGATGCGCCCGAGGGCGACGTGTCGTTCGTGGACGAGGTCGGCGCCCACGCCGGGACGTCGTACGACGAGCTGCACACGTTCGTCATCCACCCACCGACCGTGACGCTCCCGTCGGCGATCGCCCATCCGGTCGAGCTGTACGCGCACTTCCGGCACGCCCGCGAGGCGGCATGATCCCCCTCACGGTCGTGAGCTACAACATCCACCGGGGCGTCGGCCTCGACCGCCGCCTGGACCTCGACCGGATCGCCGACGTGATCGCAGAGACGGCGCCCGACGTGGTCGGGCTCCAGGAAGTGATCCGCGAGGCGGGCGGGAAAACCGGCGACCAAGGGGCGTACCTCGCGCTGAAGCTCGGCATGGCGCTCGTCATGGGCGTGACGCGCGCGCACGGCTCGGGGACCTACGGCAACGCCGTGCTCACGCGCGTGCCCGTCCTCGGCTCGGAGCGCCGCGACCTGTCGCGGGGCGCGCGCGAGCCCCGCGGGGCCTTGCGGGTGGACCTCGACGTCAAGGGGACGCCGCTCCATGTCTTCAACTGCCACCTGGGGTTGGCACTCTCCGAGCGGCGCGCACAGCTCGAGCTGCTCGGCCGGTTCATCCGCGACTCCGCACGGCTCATCGGGCCGCGCGTGCTCCTCGGCGACTTCAACGAGTGGCACCGTGGCCCGATCACGCGCGGCCTCCGGCGCGAGTTCTCGTCGCCGATGCGCCGGATGCGGCGCACGCATCCGGCGATGTTCCCGCTGTTCGCCCTCGACCGGATCTACTGGGACGTGGAGCTCCAGGGTCAGGAGTTCCATGTCCACCGGAGCCGCCTCGCGCGGGTGGCCTCGGACCACCTGCCGGTGGTCGGCCGGCTCGTCGTGCGTCACCGGCCGCCGCGCGCCGTCCCGTACGTCGAGGGCGACGCGCTGCCGCCCGCGGAGTAGCCGCGCCCGGCTAGTTGAAGTGCGCCTGCACGATGACCTTCGGGTACTCGGGCGGCTTCCCTCGCAGGTCCACTTCGCGGAGTGTTCGGTCCGGCGCCTCGAGCACGATGTTGCCGTTCGAGTAGGCGACGAACCTGCCCCAGGCCTTGGGGATCGTGTGCTCGTACTTGGCCTGGGCGGTCTCGGCCGCGGCACGCGGCAGCGCGAGCGGCTCTCGCACGAGGGCGAGCCACGGGTTCAGCGCGATCGCGACCAGCGCGATCGCAATCACGGTGAGCACGACCCGAACGTACCGGTCGAGTGTCATGACGACCTCCTCTCCTCTGATTGGGGGGGCGGCCCCCCATACCCCCCATCTGCGCATCGATCGAGCCTGGGGCTCGATCGCGACTGCCCCCGACACCTACATCCGCCCGGCGAGCTCGAGCGCGGCGAGCAAGAGCGTGTTGGCGCCGTACTCGATGTCGTCCATGGGCGTGAATTCCTCCTCGCAGTGGCTACGCCCGCCGCGCGACGGGACGAAGATCATGCCGGTCGGGCCGATCGCCGCCATGTACTGAGCGTCGTGGCCGGCGCCCGAGAGGATGCGGCGGGAGCGCGCGCCGCTCGCCCTCGCCGCCCGGTCGACGGCGGCGACGACCTCGGCGGCGAACGGCGTGAAGGGCACGCGCCAGTAGTGCTCGAGCTCGTAGCGGACGCCCTCGCGCGCGCACGCGTCGCGGACGACGCGGTCCACGAGCGGCAGGGCCCGGTCGAGCGTCTCGGTTCGCGGGTCGCGCAGGTCGATCGAGAGCGTGGCCGCGCCGGGGATCGCGTTCACGATGTTCGGGCGCACCGTGAGGTGGCCGACGGTGGCCACGAGGTTCCCTCCGATCTCGCGGGCGATGCCGCGCACGCCCGCGATCACCTCCGCCGCGGCGACGAGGGCGTCGTGGCGGATGCGCATCGGCGTGGGGCCGGCGTGGTCCTGGACGCCGTGGAGCGAGAGCCGTGACCACGAGATCGCGACGATCCCCTCCACGACGCCGACCGCGAGCCCCTCCTCCTCGAGGATCGGACCCTGCTCGATGTGGAGCTCGAGGTAGGCGCGGAAGGGTCGCGCGACGCAGGGCTCCGAGCCGAGATAGCCGATGCGCTCCAGCGCGTCCACGAGACGGACCCCGTCCGTGTCGCGCGCGCCGTAGGCGTCCTCGAGCGCGATCTTCCCGGCCATCACCCCGCTGGCGATCATGGCCGGCTGAAAGCGCGCCCCCTCTTCGTTGGTGAAGATGACGAGCGCGACGGGATGGCGGGTGCGGATCCGCTGGTCGTTCAGCGTGCGGATCGTCTCGAGGCCGCAGAGGACGCCGAGCTGGCCGTCGTACTTGCCGCCGGTCGGCACGGAGTCCACGTGTGAGCCCATCAGGACGGGCGGCAGCGGCTCGGCCCCCGGGCGCTCGCCGAAGATGTTGCCCATCTGGTCCACCGTCACGCGGAGGCCCGCCTCGCGCATGCGCGCGACGATCCAGTCACGCCCGCGCTTGTCCTCGTCCGTCAAGGCGAGCCGGGTGAGGCCGCCCCGCGGCGTCTCGCCGATCCTGCCCAGGTCGTCGATGGACCGCTCGAGTCGCTTCCGGTCGATGCCCATGTGCCCTCCCGCCAGCCTACAATCCCGCAGTGCAAGCCGTAGCACGTCGCGGGGCCGCGGTACGAGCCGCAGCCGCAGGCGAGGCGAGCCTGCGATCGAGTCCCCGCCGTGCGAGGCGAGTCTACAATCCTAGATACGCGCGCTTCAGCCGCTCGTCGCCGAGCAGCTCGCGCGCCCGCCCCTCCAGCACGAGCTTCCCGCTCTCGAGCACGCACGCCCGGTGGGCGAGCGTGAGCGCCTGGCGGACGTTCTGCTCCACCAGCAGCACCGTGACGCCGTCCGCGTTGATGGCCCGCACCGTCTCGAAGATCCTCGCGACGAGCACGGGCGCCAGGCCGAGCGTCGGCTCGTCCAGCATGAGCACGCGCGGGCGCGCCATGAGCGCCCGGCCGATCGCGCACATCTGCTGCTCGCCGCCCGAGAGCGAGCCCGCGAGCTGCGTCCGCCGGTCGGCGAGGGCGGGGAAGAGCGAGTAGACGTACTCGAGCGTCGTCGCGCGCTCGGCCCGGGCGCGCGCCGTGTGTGCCCCGAGGAGCAGGTTCTCGACGACGCTCATGAAGGGGAACAGACGACGTCCCTCCGGCACCTGGACGATCCCCCGCTCGACCCTCCGATGCGCGGCGACCCCCGTCAGATCCTCGTCACCGAAGAGGACGCGCCCTCGCCGCGGTGCCACCAGGCCGGAGACGACGCGGAGGGTCGTGGACTTGCCCGCGGCGTTGGCGCCGACGAGCGCGACGATCTCGCCCGGGCCCACCTCGAGCGAAACGGCCGCGAGCGCCTGCAAATCACCGTAGAAGGCGTCGATCGCGTCAAGCCTGAGCAAGGACGAATTCGTCGCCGAGGTAGGCGTCGATGACGCGGCGATCCCGCGCGACTTGGGCCGGTGTGCCTTCCGCGATCGCCTCGCCGTGGTGGAGCACGACGAGGCGCTGGGCGAGGCGCATCATCGCCGCCATGACGTGCTCGATCACGATCAGTGTGAGGCCGTCGGCGTGCAGGAGCCGGATCAGCTCGATGATCCCCGTGAGCTCGGACGGGGTGAGGCCCGCCATCACCTCGTCGAGGAGGAGGAGGCGCGGTCGCGTGGCGAGCGCCCGCGCGACCTCGAGGCGCTTGCGGAGGCCGATCGGCAGCGCCCTGGCGCGCGCGTGGGCGTGCGGGGCGAGCCCGCACGTCTCGACGACGCGCTCGGCCTCGAGGCGCGCCGCGCTCACGCGCCGGAGCCTGGTCAGCGCGCCGATCATCACGTTGTCCACGACCGAGAGGTTGCCGAAGGGCTTCACGAGCTGGAACGTCCGCGTGAGACCGAGGCGGCAGATCACGTGCGGAGGCCGGCCCCCCACGTCCCGGCCGTCGAACACGACGCGGCCGCCGTCGGGACGGTAGTAGCCACCGATGACATTGAAGAGTGTCGTCTTGCCGGCGCCGTTCGGCCCGATGATGCCGAGAAGGTCGCCCCGGCGGACGTCGAGACTCACGTCGCGCACCGCCGTGAGGCCCCCGAAGCGCTTCGTCACGCGCTCAAGCGTCAGCACGGGCCCTCCAGGCCCCCAGGCGACCGGCGACACCGGTCAAGCCCTCGGGGGCGAACCGCACGACGAGGATGAGGGCCGTGCCGTAGATGACGAGATAGATGCCGGCGAACCCGGTCTTCAGACCCGAGAAGGTCGCGCGCAGGTACGTCTCGAGCGACGTGATCAGGATCGAGCCGAGGAAGGGGCCCAGGGCGGTGCCCATCCCCCCGATGATCGTGTTCAGCGCGAACCTGATCGAGAGGTCGATCGAGAAGACATAGAAGGGGTCGACGAAGCCGACGTACTGCGCCCAGAACGTGCCGCCGACCGCCGTCATCGCGGCGCTGAGCGTCACCGCGCGGATCTTCAGTCGGCGGCTCGCGATGCCGAGCGCCTCGGCGGCGTCCTCGTCCTCACGGACGCCGGCGAGCTGGTAGCCGATCCGCGAGGTCTCGAGCCAGACTTGCACGCCGTAGTAGACCAGCGCGACGACGAGGGCCACGTAGACCCACGCGACGTGGCCGAGGCCGAGCGTCCAGAGGCCGGGGCGGAAGGGGACCGGGATCCCCTCCGAACCCGCCGTGAAGCCGCGCCAGCGGCTCGCGACGATCAGGAGCACCTGCGAGAACGCGATCGTGGAGAGCGCGAAGTAGGGGCCGCGGAGGCGATTCGAGAGGTAGCCGATCACCCCGCCGGCGGCGATCGAGAGGACCACCCCGAGGAGGAGCCCGAGCCAGGGGCTCTGATGGAAGCGCGCCGTCATCAGGGCCGCGGAGTAGGCGCCGATGCCGAAGAAGGCGGCGTGGCCGAGGGAGACCTGGCCGGCGTAGCCTCCCGCCACGTTCCAGGCGGCCGAGAGCGCTCCCCACATGAGGATCAGGATCAGGCTGTCGAGGACGAACGCGTCGCGCACGACCAGCGGCAGGAGGGCGGCGACGCCGAGGAGCGCGAGCGCGGCCCAGCGCCGGGGCGGCAGCGAGGCCATCACACCCCGAGCGTCTCGGCGCCGCGCTGGCCGAAGAGTCCGGCCGGGCGGAAGACGAGCACGGCGATGAACAGGACGAAGTAGAAGACCTCCTTCCACGCGACGCCGAAGACGTACGAGCCGAGGACTTCCACCGCCGCGACGATCAGGCTGCCCAGCATCGCCCCCACCATGTCGCCCAGGCCGCCGAGCACGACGACGACGTAGGCGAGGAGGACGAACTGGAGCCCGGCCGTGGGGTAGACCGCGTAGAGCGGCGACACCAGCACGCCCGCGGCGCCGACGCACGCGATGCCGATCGCGAACGTCAGGCGGTAGACCCGGTCGGTGTCGATGCCCATCAGCGTCGCCGCGTCGTGGTCCTGCGCGGTAGCGCGCATGACCCGGCCCGTGTGGGTCCACTTCATGAAGGCGAAGAGGGCGAGCGTGAGGGCGACGGCGATGACGAACGCGACCACCTGGGAGAGGTTGAACGCCGTGCCGAAGACGCGGATCACGACCGATGCGTGCCACGGCCGCAGCGTGCGGAAGTCCCCCGTCCAGACGACGAGCGCGACGTTTTGCAGCGCGATGGAGAGCCCGACGGTCGTGAAGATCTGGACGTTGTGGGAGGCATGGATCACGCCGCGCATGACCAGGACATAGGTGAGGACGCCGAGGCCAAAGAAGAGGGGGATCGAGATGAAGAGGACGAAGTAGGGGTCGAGGCTCCAGAGGCTGTACGCCCAGAAGGCGGTGTACATCCCCAGCATGAGGAACTCGCCGTGGGCGAAGTTGACCACCCGCATGATCCCGAAGATCAGCGTGAGGCCGACGGCGATCAGCGCGTAGATCCCGCCGAGCAGGACCGTCGAGACCCCGAGCTGCGCGAAGACGTCTATTTGCGCGCGTCCCAGGCGCCGAGCGGGATCCACTTCGCCCGGTTCGTCGTGAACTCCTCCGGCCAGACCGTGACGAGCTGGCCGTTCTGCCACTGGAGCATGTAGTGCTGGACCCGCGCGTTCGAGTTCTGGCCGTGCTCGTCGAACTTCACGCCCCAGCCGTTGATCATCGAGCCGACGGGGAGGTCGAGCGACATCACGGCGTCACGGAACTTGGCGAGGTCGTCGCTCTTCGCCCGATCGAGGACGACCTTGAGGAGCCAGAGGCCGCTGCCGGCGAGCTGGTGGCCGCCGAGCGGGTAGGAGCCGGTCCGCTTCTGGACGGCCTCGCGGAACTCGCGCTCGAGCTTCTGGCCCTCGGGCTTGAGCGACTCGAGACGGAAGCCGGGGCCGGGCTCGAGCAGCGCGAAGACGCCGTTGGCGTCGTTGCCGAGCGCCCGGCCGAAGTCGGGCGAGCCGTACCCCGTCGCCCCCGCGTGGACGAGCGCCTTGAAGAGGAAGTTCTGCTCGCGGGCCTGACGCCAGAAGAGCGGCGCGTCGTTGGTGTAGCCGATGTGGTGGACCACGTCGGGGTTGAGCTGCTTGAGCCGGGTGATGATCGGCGTGAAGTCGTTGATGGAGGTGAAGGAGTAGTACTCCGCCGCCACCTCCTGCATCCCGAACTCCTGCTTCGCCCGCACGCGCGCCGACTCCGTCACGCCCTGGCCGTACGAGGAATCCTCCGAGAGGAAGGCGATCTTGAGCGCGTTGGCTTTCATGTTGAAGCGCGGGGCGAGGTGCTTGGCGATGAACTCGACGTTGTACCAGCCGAACCCGGTGGCGTCGATCTCGGTGCGGAAGACGGTCGTGAGGCCACGCTTGTTGAACCGCGGGTCGACGCAGGAGGTCTCCCAGTAGATGACGGTGTGGCGCGCCGCCGCTTCGCTCGCCGCGCCGCACAGGCGCGAGGAAAACGTGCCGGTGATGATCTTCACCCCT
The DNA here is from genome assembly GCA_003220315.1 of Candidatus Rokuibacteriota bacterium. Classification (GTDB taxonomy): domain Bacteria; phylum Methylomirabilota; class Methylomirabilia; order Rokubacteriales; family CSP1-6; genus 20CM-2-70-11. Next base: position 41,988 of record QHSA01000142.1, on the reverse strand, counting down.
TCGCGGGTGATCAACCGGTTCGCCTCGCTCGCCGCGGCGGTGGGGTCGGGGGCGTCGGCGACCGCGAACACGAGCTTCCGGCCCGCAACGCCGCCCCGCTCGTTGATCATGTCGCGCACGATCTCGTACCCCTCGAGGTGTCGCTTGCCCTCGCCCGCGAGCGGACCCGTGAGGGGCTCGAGCACGCCGATCTTGTACTCGCCCGAGAGCGTTTGACCGTGGGCGACGGTGGCGCCGAGGACGACGGCGAGCGTGGTGACGACGACGGCCGAGCGATGCATACGGGACCTCCCGGCTTGGGGAAGCGTCTTCGAGGCGACGGCCGGGTTGTAGCACCTGGTCGCGTCGAGTGTCAAGGCAGGCGGCGTCGGCCGTGTGGACGTCGGCGAGCCGACGCGTTGCGCCCGTCCCGAGCGCCGGTGCTAGACTCGGACACGTGAGCGCCGACCCCGCGCCAGGCGTCCTGGGACCGCACACGGTCCGCTTCTGCCCGCTCTGTGGCGCGCCGACCGCTCGCGAGCCGGTGCCCCCGGACCAGCGCGAGCAGCACGTGTGCTCGCGCTGCCGGTTCGTCTTCTATCTGAACCCGAAGGTCGTCGGCGCCACGCTCCCCGAGCAGGACGGCGCAATCTTACTGACGCGCCGGTCGATCAATCCCGGGCGCGGACTCTGGACGTTCCCCGGCGGCTTCGTCGACTTCGGCGAGAGCGTGACCGACGCCGCCGTGCGGGAGACGTTCGAGGAGACGGGCCTCACGGTGGACCTCACGGGCCTGCACAACGTGTACACGTATCCGGACGCGCCGGTGATCGTCGTCTACCGGGCGCGCGTCATCGGCGGCGCGCTGGCGACCTGCGACGAGAACGACGCGCTCGCATGGGTGCGGCCGGCCGAGATCCCGTGGGATGCGCTCGCGTTCCCGTCGACGCGCGACGCGCTCCGCGAGTGGGTCGCCGCGCGGGGCGAGACGCCGGGGGGCTAGACGGGTTCCGTCGGGTCATCGATCCTTCGACGGGAGAAGTCCGCCAGGCGTGCCTTCGTCGGCAGCGCCCGCGTGACCCTTGCCCTGCTCGTCGTTCTCGTCGACGGTGCCGTCGCGCAGGCGGGAGACATGTCCTGCCAGCAGGCGCCTGGAAACCGCTTCTACTGGGTCGAGCGCGCGTTCTGCGATCTCGAGCCGAGCGGGCCCGAGAAGGCGCGGGGTCTCATCGTCTGGAACCACGGAATCAGCGGCACCCTGGAGTCGTACAAGGCGCCGGCCCCGCTGGCGTTCCGGCTGCTGCAGGCACGCGGCTGGGACGTCATCATGATCAAGCGGCACAACCTGGCCGAGACGATGGCCGGCGGCCCGCTGCACCGCACGGTCCAGCGCACCCTGGAAGAGGTGAAGGCGCAACGAAAGCTCGGATATCGGAAGATCGTCCTGGCGGGTCAGTCGTTTGGTGGGTACGTGACGCTCGATGCCGCCGACGAGGCTCCCGATATCTTCGCCGCCGTCGCGCTGGCGCCTGGCTTTCGTGCGGGCAGCGCCACCGGACGCCTTGACGCGTCGATCACCGACCGGTTGCTTCAGAGCGCGAAGACCGGGCGGATCGCTCTCGTGTTCCCCAAGGACGACGACCTTTTCGGTAACGTCGTTCGCGGCGCGAGTGCCGACCGGATCCTGGCCCGCCGTCACTTGCCGTACCTCCTCCTCGACGAGACGAGCGGCCTCGTGGGACACGGTGGCGGCGTGGGCGGCCGGTTCGCAGTTCGGTACGGCCTGTGCTTGGCGGACTTCCTCTCCGCTCCGGAGCTTCCCGGTGGACGGTTCACGTGTCAGCCAGCGGGAGACCCCTGGCTGGTCGTGCGTGAGCTCTTGCTTCCCGCCCCGTCGGACAGGCCGGCGATCGTGACCGATCCTGCCGCGCTGCCCAATGGGCTTGGTCGCTTCACCGGGCTGTGGTATGGCCTCATCGATGAGGCCATCGTCCTCTTCGCGCTCGTCCCGGCGGAGGGTCCGAAGCTGCGCGCCATGTACCGATCGTCGTCTTTTACCCGGAGCGGCAGCGTGTACGATGTCGAGGTCAAGGGCGGCCGCGTGCACCTCACGCTCCCCCGGAAGGACCGCGTCACCGTGGGGCTCGACGCCGACGGCGGCCTCATCACGTGGACCTCGTCGGACGGCTCGCGTGTGCTCACGGGAAAGCTGCTCCGCGCGCCCGAGTAGTCCGGCGATCGGGGCGGAGCGTCCGGCGATTATCCGCGCGAGGCGAGGGCGACCGTCGCCCGGCCGCTGACGACCTTCTCGCCGCGCTGATTCTCGGCCCACACCTCGAGCTCGACCAGATCGACGTCGTCCTTCGACGACTTGGAAAGCACGCGGCCCCTGCAGGTCACGACGTCCGTGAGCCGCACGAGCGCCGCGAAGCGGACACCGAGCTTCCGGACCGTGCCCGCGCCCGCCCAGTCGGTGATGGCCTGCGCGACGAAGCCCATCGAGAGCATGCCGTGCGCAAAGACGCCGCCCATGCCGGCCGCCCGCGCGAACGCCTCGTCCTGATGAATCGGGTTGAAGTCCCCGGAGGCGCCGGCGTAGCGCGTGAGCTGGATCTGCTCGATCGGGCCCTTGACGAGCCGTGGGAGCTCGTCGCCGACCGTGACGTCCTCGAAGGCGACCTTCGCGTATCTCATCGGCGCGTCAGAGGCGGATCACCGTGACGTGGCGCATGGTGGCGACGATCTCGTTCGCCCGGTCGGTGATCGCGGTCTCGCGGACGACGAACGCCATGGGGCCGCTCTTGCCGGTCTTCTCGTAGAGGTCCACGACCTTCGTCCGGCAGAGGTACGTCTCGCCCGGGATGAGCTGCCGGAAGATCTCGAACTCCTGCTCGCCGTGGAGCACGCGCGAGATGTCGACGCCGAGATCGCGGAGCAGCGCGCCCGCGTCCGCGCGCTCGTCGCGGAAGGTCACGGCGAAGGTCGGCGGCGCTATCACGTCGCCCCACGCGGACGCCGCTCCGACTCGATCGTCCAGATAGAACGGATTCAGATCCCCGATGGCTCGCGCGAATTCTTTGATCTTTCCCCGTTCGACCGTCACCGGGAAGGGCGGGTACTCTTTGCCGACGACGGACCTGTCGACCTGGATCGGCATCAGGCGCGTCCCTCGGCGATCTTGTCCTTCGCGTCCCACGCCTCCACGGCGAAGAGGAAACGCTTGCCATCGGTCTCGACCAGCATGGCTCCGGGCTTGAGGTCCATGACGCCGACTAATACCTCGGAACCAGCGGGAACCGCAAGCCGTGGCATCATACGCGGCGCATGGTTCGCTGGGTCGCGGCCGCGGGCGCCTTCGTCGTCTCGCTCGACTCGATGGTCAACATCGCGTTCCCGGCGATCGCCGCCGCCTTCGGCGCCCCGCCCGAGCGGATGCGCTGGATCATCATCTGCTACACGGGCAGCTATGCGGTCATGTCGTTCGTCGCCGGCGCGGCGGCGGACCGCATCGGTCACGCGCCCGTGTTCCGGGTGGGTCTTGCGCTCTCCGTCGCCGGCTTCGCCCTCTGCGGCGCCGCGCCGAGCTTCCCGCTCCTCCTCGCCGGGCGCGCGGTGCAGGGGGTCGCCGGGGGGCTCGTCTACGGCACGGCGCCCGCGCTCGCGACGCTGGGCGCTGCCGCGTCCCTCCGCGGTCGCCGGCTGGGCTTCCTCAACGTGGCAATCGGTCTCGGCTTCGCGTCCGGGCCCGTGCTCGCGGGCGTTCTGGTCGACGCGCTCGGCTGGCGGGCGGTCTTCCACGCGCGCGTCCCGGTGGCGCTCGCCGCGCTCGGCTGGGCCCTGACGGTACGCCCGCGCGAGAGCGGCGACGCCTCCCGGCGGCTCGTCGCCGTGCGCGACGTCCTGCGCGCCCCGGTGCTCGTCGCGAGCGGGCTGTCGTTCGTCGCCAACGCCGCGATCTTCGCGATCTGGCTCCTGGCGCCCTTCTACATCGTCGGCGTGCGGGGCCTGTCGGCCTCGGCCGGCGGCGTGCTCTTCATGCTGACGCCGCTCGGCACCGCGGCGGCGGCGCCGCTCGCGGGGTGGCTCAGCGATCGCCTGGGTGCCCGCGCGCCGATGGTGGCGGGGCTCGCCCTCGAGGCGGTCGGGCTCGCCGCGCTGAGCCGCGCGGATGCGGCGACGCCGCTCGCCGCCGTCGTGCTCGCCCTCGGCGCGGCCGGCTTCGGGCTCGGCGTCTTCCAGGTGCCCAACATGGCGAGCGTGATGGCGGCGTTCCCCGCCGGCCACGCGGGCGCCGCGGGCGGGCTTACGTTCCTCGCGCGGACCCTCGGCCTCGTCACCGGCGTCGCGGTCCTCGCAGCCGTCTTCGGCGGACGCCGGGGCGTCGTGGGTTTTCAGCCCGCGTTCGCCGAAGCGTTCACGCTCGCCGCGCTCGCGGTCGCCGGCGCGGCGGTGGCCGGACTCGCGGTCGGCCGCGCGCGGGCTTATACTCCCGGGCGATGAGTCGTCTGACCCTCCTGAGCCCGCTCGGTACGACGGCCGGCGACGTCAAGCCGCTCGCCCGGCGCCGCGGAAACCTGCGCGGCGTCCGCGTCGGCATCCTCGACAACTCGAAGCCCAACGCGGAGGTCCTGCTCGCCCGGGTCGCGGAGCTGCTCGTCGAGCGCGCGGGCGCCGGGCCGGTGACGCTCTGGCGGAAACCCGGCGCGTCGCGCCCCGCGACGGTGATCGACGAGGTCGTTGCCGGGTCGGACGTCGTCCTCACGGGCTCGGCCGACTGAGGATCCTGCACGTCGTGGAGTTTCCACGACGCGGCGGAGATCGAGGCGCGCGGCGTCCCGGTCGCCGTCCTGGGCACCGACGCCTTCGTCTCGCTCGCCGAGGCCGCGGCGGCCGCGCTCGGCATGCCGCATCTCCAGCTCGTCGCGGTGACGCACCCGCTCGGGGGCATCGACCCGAAGCTCGCCCGCGCGAAGGCCGACGGCGTCGTCGATCGTGTGATCGCCGCGCTCACGCGCGACCCGGCGCCGCCCGAGGCGGCCTCCGCCCCCGTCGCCGTGACGGTCACCGCGCCAGCGGACATCGACCTGTTCCAGGACTTCGCCCTCGCCGAGGGCTGGTCGGACGGCATGCCCGTGCTCCCACCGACGCCGGAGCGCGTCGCGCGGATCCTCGGGCCCCTCGCGCCCCGCGGCGCCGACGTGATCGCGACGCTCGCGCCCCGCCGGGGCGTGGCGACTCTCGAGGCGATCGCCGCCAACCTGGCGCTCGCGGGCGCCCTGCCCGGGCACCTGCCGGTCGTCGTCGCCGCGATTCGCGCGCTCGCCGATCCCCGTTTCAACCTGAACGCGATCCAGACGACGACGCACCCGTGCACGCCACTTCTGATCGTCAACGGTCCGATCGCCCCGCGCCTCGGGATCAACGCCGGCGCCAACGCGCTCGGCCAGGGCCATCGCGCCAACGCCGTCATCGGCCGCGCGGTGCGCCTCATCCTCCAGAACGTCGGCGGCGCGCGGCCGGGACGGGAGGACCGGGCGACGCTCGGCCATCCAGGGAAGTACTCGTATTGCCTGGCCGAGAACGAGGCGGAGAGCCCATGGGCGCCGCTCCACGTCGAGCGCGGCTTCGGGGCGGCCGAGAGCTGTGTCACCGTGTGCGGCTCGGAGGCGCCCCACAACGTCAACGACCACGGCTCGACGAGCGCCGAGGCGCTCGTCTTCGCGCTCGCGGGCACCGCGGCGACGACGGGGAGCAACGACGTCTATCTCGGTGGCGAGCCGCTCGTCGTCCTCGGCCCCGAGCACGCGCGGACCTTCGCGGACTCGGGCTGGTCCAAGGCCGACGTCAAGCGGGTGATCTGGGAGCGCGCCCGCGTGAGGCTCGACCGCTTCAGTCCGGAGAATCGCGAGCGCTTCGGGGTGCTCGACCCCGAGCGCTTCAGGGGCCGGCTCCTCGCGGAGGAGGTGGCGCTCTGTGCGAGCCCGGACGACCTGATGGTGATCGTCGCGGGAGGGCCGGGCAAGCATTCCGCGATCATCCCGACCTTCGGCGCCACGCGGTCGGTCACCGTCGCAATCGCCCGATAGCCTCGGGTCGAGGTGGAATGATGGGGGTCCGGCAGGTGCGCACGCGGTGATGGACGCGGGCGGAGTATGATCGCCTCATCGCCCTCGGGTTGCTCCACGAGGACGAGGGTGTGGAGTTGGTCGGTGGCGAGCTCGTCTGCAAAGAGCCGCAGGCCGCGCGGCATGCCGCTGCCGTTCTCCTGGTCGCCGAGGCGCTCCGGAGGGCCTTCGGCCCCGGCTGGCAGGTGAGGATCCAGATGCCGATTGCCCTCGGCTCCGACTCGGAGCCGGAGCCCGATGTGGCGGTGGTTGAGGGTGGCCCGGGGGACTTCTTCGAGACTACTGGATCCTCGACGTCGACGGCCGGCGAATGGAAGTTCGGCGCAATCCGAGGATCGACCGAGAGGCGCCGTCCGGCTGGCGCCACGGCGCCGTGCAGGAGCTCGGCCCCGACGATCAGATCTTTCCACTCTCGGCCCGTGGAGCCGCCATCGGCGTAGCCGCTCTGCTTCCGGGCCCGCGGTAGCCCAGCGCCACGCACGCCCGCTTGCACCGACGGTCACGGCGGTGGTAGCGTGGCCCCATCGAAAAGGGGGACGCCATGCCCGCTCAGCTCACCGCCCGGCGCCACAATGTTGAAGTGGGTGACGCCATCGAGTTCTGCTTCGCCCAGGGCTGGACCGACGGCCTGCCCGTCGTTCCGCCGACCGCCGACCGCGTCGCCCGTATGCTCGAGGGCGCCCGGCTCGACCCGAAGCAGGAGATCGGCTTCGTCGCCCACCGGGCTGTCTCGATCACGGCGGAGAAGGTCGCGATCAACGCGGTGATGGCGGGCTGCAAACCCGAATTCATGCCCGTGGTCGTCGCGGCGGTCGAGGGGATCGCCGACCCGCGCTGGAGCTACCACGGCCCGGGGACGTCTACCGCGGGTGCCGGGGTGCTCATGATCGTCAACGGGCCGATCGCCCGCGACCTCGACGTCAACGCGGGCGACAACCTCTTCGGCCCCGGCTGGCGCGCGAACCTCACGATCGGCCGCGCGGTGCGCCTCGTGATGCGGAACGTCTGCGGCTCGATGCCCGGCACGCTCGACCGCGGGACGCTCGGCCACCCGGGCAAGCTCTCGTACGTGATCGCGGAGAACGAGGCGGAGAGCCCGTGGACGCCACTCCACGTCGAGCGCGGCTTCCGCGCCGACCAGTCCACGGTCACCGTGATGGCGGCGGAGGCGCCCCACCAGTTCTACAACCAGCTCTCCAACACCGCCGAGGGGGTGCTCACCACGCTGTGCGACGACATGCGGATCTCGGGCAACGTGATGGGGCAGCCGCACTACGCGCTCGTGCTCGCCGGCGAGCACACGCGGACGATCACCGGCGACGGCTGGGACAAGAAGCGGATCCGACAGTTCGTCTGGGAGCACACGCAAAACTCCCACGCGCATCTCAAGCGCACGGGGCGCATGGCGGGCCCGATCCAGCCCGGCGACGAGACGAAGCTGCGGCCGCTGGTCGCCTCGCCCGACGACATTTTGGTGGTCGCCGCCGGCGGCCGCGCCGGCGCCTTCTCGGCCTACATCCCCGGATGGTCCAGCAGTCGAAGCTCTCAGGCCGTCACCAAGGAGGTCAGACGATGATCGAGCTCCTCGACCCTACCGCTGAGGTCGCGACGCAGACCATCGCGTTCGTCGACCGGCCGGCGTCGCTCGAAGGCAAGCGCGTCGGGCTGATCGAGAACACGAAGTTCAACTCGGACCGGCTCCTCGCCAAGATCGGCGAGATCCTGAAAGCCGAGTACGGCGCCGCCGACTGGAAGCTGTTCCACAAACACAACGCGTCCGTGCCTGCGCACGACGAGATCATCGCGGAGATCCGGAAGACCTGCGACGTCATGGTCGCAGGCATCGGCGACTGAGGCTCGTGCTCGTCGGGCAGTGTGCTCGACGGAATCCTGCTGGAGAAGGCGAGCGTCCCGTCGGCGTCCATCGTGACGGACGTCTTCGAGGTGACCGGTCGTGCGATGGCCAGGCAGTGGGGCGTGCCGACCTACAAGTTCCTGCTCATGCCCCACCCGATCGCGAACCTCACGGAGGCCGAGCTCGACCGGCGCGCCCGTGAGATTGCGCCGGAGGTCGTGAAGCTCTTATTGCAGGGTCAGGAGTAACCCCCGCTCCGTTCCGGCCGGCCTGGTGGTGCCGGAACGGCCATCTCCAGACCATCTGGGGCCCGCTCTTCCGCCGTGACCGGATCCGGTCGCGGCGGGAGCGCGTCGTCCTGCCCGACGGCGACTTCGTCGACCTCGACTGGGTGGACGGCCAGGCGTCGCCCGGCGCCCCCCGCCTGCTCGTCCTTCACGGCCTCGAGGGCTCCTCGCGCTCCCACTACGCCGCGGGCCTCATGCGGCACGCCGCGGCGCGTGGGTGGCGCGCGCTGACGCTCAACTTCCGCTCGTGCAGCGGAGAGCTGAATCGGCGACCGCAGTTCTATCACTCGGGTCACACCGACGACCTCGATCACGTCGTCGGGCTTCTGCTCGAGCGCGACGCCGACGCGCCGATCGGCGTCGTCGGCGTGTCGCTCGGCGGCAACGTCCTTCTCAAGTGGCTCGGTGAGCGCGAGCTCGACGCGCCGAAGCAAGTGGTCGGTGCCGTTGCCATCTCGGCGCCCTTCCACCTCGTGCCGTGTGCGCGCGTGCTCGACCGGGGATTCAGGAAGTACGTGTACACCGCGAGCTTCCTCACGTACATGCGCGACAAGGTCCGCCGGAAGGCCGAGCGCGATCCGAACTTCGCGATCCTCGTGGACCTCGAGCTCGGCCTGCGCGCGCGCACCTTCGGCGAGTACGATCGGGCCGTGACCGCGCGCCTGCACGGGTTTGCCGACGAGCACGATTACTGGGTCCGGGCGTCGAGCGGTCCCTATCTTCGGCGGATCCACCGGCCGACGCTTCTGATCAGCGCCCTCGACGACCCGCTCGTGCCGCCCGACGCGCTCCCGGACCCCTCGACGCTGCCGCCGTGGGTGCGCACCGAGTTCACGCCGCGGGGCGGCCACGCGGGCTTCATCGATGGGCGCTGGCCGTGGCGCGTCGACTCATGGGCGGAGCGCCACGCGGTCGAATTCCTGGGCGCGGTGCTCGCCGAGCGTCGGGGCGTCGGCTAGCATGCCGTCCGTGCGGGCGGACGCGTATGGCCTGCCAGCCACCACGGCGTCGAGCGACGCGCTCGAGACGTACGACCGGGCGGTGGACGCCCTGCTCGGCTGGGACGCCGAGGCGCTCGACCGCTTCGGCGCCGCAGCGACGACGGATCCCGGGCTCGCCCTCGCTCACGCGGGCCTTGCCATCTGCCAGTTCCTGGACGAGCGGTTCGTCGAGGCCCGGGAGTCGGCGGAGCGGGCGCGGACCGCCGCCTCCACCCAGACCCTGCGGGAGCGCGGCCACGTCGAGGCGATCGCCCTCTTGGTCGAGGGCAAGGTGCACGACGCCGAGGCCGCGATGACCCGGCATCTCGTCGACTTTCCACGGGACCTGGTGGTGTTTCAGCGGCTCTACTTCGTCTGGTTCTGGCAGGGGAAGTTCGGGGAGATGCTCGACCTCTCGAGCGTGCTGACCCGGTACTATCCCGGCAGCTCCTTCATGCTCGGCCTCCACGCCTTCGCGCTCGAGCAGACGGGGCGCTGCGACGAGGCGCTCCGGATCGCGCAGGCGGCGATCGGGAAGAACCCGCGCGACGCCTGGTCGGTCCACGCCCTGGCGCACGCGCTCTACGAGCTCGGGGCGTTCGACACGGGTGTCACGCGCCTGCCTCCGGCGATCCACCCCTGCGCGCACCTCGGGTGGTTCAGGAACCACCTGCTCTGGCACCTCATTCTCATGCACCTCGGACGGGGCGAGTACGAGCGGGCCTCCGGGCTCGGCCGGACCGTGTTCGAGCGCGAGCCCTCGTCGATTCCCGGCGATCTCCACGACTCGATCTCGCTCCTCTGGCGGCTCGAGCTGTGCGGCCTTCCCGTGAAGGATCGCTGGCGCCCGTTCGCCGCGATCGCCGCCGGGCGCCTGGACCGCCAGCCCTTGCTCTTCCACGCGGCCCACTTGGCGATGGCGCTCGCCGCGGGCGGCGACTGGGCCACGGCCGAGCGCCAGCTCGGGATGCTCCGCGAGCGGGCCGCGCGCGACCGCACGGGGCTCACCGGCCAGGTGCTCGTGCCGCTGGTCGAGGGCCTCCACGCCTTCGCGGCGGGAGACTACCGGCGGACGGTCGAGCGGATCGAGCCGCTCCGCGGACGGATCGTCGAGCTCGGGGGGAGCCGCGCCCAGCGCGACGTGTTCCACGACACGCTCTACGAGGCGTGCTTCCGCGCGGGCGACCCGGACCGCGCCCGCCGCTACCTCGCGGAGCGCGTGGCGCGCCGTCCCGACCACTATTGGAGAACGCGCGGCGTCTGACGCGCGCCCGCGGGCGCGCGCTCCTCGTGGTCCTCGCGGCGGCCCTCCTCGCCGCCTGCGCGTCCCTCCGCGCCGGCGACGCCGGCCTCGTCAGGATCACGCTGCTCCAGATCAACGACGTCTACGTCCTCGGACCCGTGGACGGCGGGCACCGGGGGGGAATGGCGCGGCTCGCCACGCTCGTCCGCCAGGCGCGGCGGGAGAACCCGAACACCGTGTTCGTCCTCGCGGGCGACACGCTCTCGCCATCCGTCGAGTCCCGGGTCCTGCGCGGCGCGCAGATGGTCGCCGCGCTGAACGCGATCGGCCTCGACCTCGCGACCTTCGGCAACCACGAGTTCGACTTCGGCCCCGGCGTGCTGCGCGAGCGCATCGCCGAGTCGAGGTTCGTGTGGCTCTCGTCCAACGTGGTGGACCGGCCCTCCGGGCGCCCCTTCGGCGACGCGGCGCCCGACCTCCTGCTGACCTTCGACGGCGTCCGCGTCGGTTTCCTCGGGCTGACGACGCCCGAGACGGCGTGGGTGTCGAGCCCGGGCCCCGACGTCGTCTTCGGCGACCCGCGCGTCGCGGGCGGCGAGGCGGCGGCGCGTCTCAGGGCGCGAGGCGCGCGGGTCGTCGTGGCGGTCACTCACCAGGGCATGGCCGCGGACCGAGCGCTCGCGGCGGCCACCGGCCCCGACGTGATCCTGGGCGGCCACGAGCACGAGCCGCTGATCGCCGAGGAGGGCAAGACGCTCATCACCAAGGCGGGCTCCGACGCGCGGTACCTGGTCCAGGTCGACCTCTGGGTCGCGCGGGACGGCCCGCTCGTCGAGCGCTCGTGGACGTTCCGCGAGGTGAGCCGGCGCGTCCCGCCAGACCCGGCCGTCGAGGCGCTGGTGCAGGGCTACGCGCGCCGGCTCGAGGGGGACCTCGACGTCGTCGTCGGCCGCACGGCGGCGGACCTCGAGGCGCGCTCGGGCAGGCTCACGACGGGGGAGACGAACCTCGGCGATTTCGTCGCGGACGCGATGCGCGAACGGCTCCAGAGCGAGGTCGCCCTCATCAACGGCGGCGCGATCCGCGGCGACCGCACACTGCCCGCCGGCCCCCTCACGCGACGCGACGTCGGCGAGCTCCTGCCGTTCGCCAACGTCGTGATGAAGCTCGAGATGACGGGGCGCGAGCTCTCGCGGGCCCTCGAGCACGGGCTCGCGCAGGCCGACCACCAGGGTGGCGGGTTCCTCCAGGTCTCGGGCGTCCGCCTCGTGTGGGACCCGACGAGGCCCGCGGGCGCCCGCATCGTGCGGGCCGAGGTCGGTGGCCGGCCGCTCGCCGACGCCGCCGTGTACACGGTCGCCGTGCTCGACTACCTCTACCGCGGCGGTGACGGGTTCACGGAGTTCGGCCGGGCGAAGGCGCTCGTGAGCCGGGAGAGCGGCCCGCAGCTCGGCGACCTGGTGCTCGACGCGATTGCGCGGCACGGGACGATCGCGCCGGTCATGGACGGCCGAATCAGGCGTGCCGGGAACTGACGATCACCGCTCGGACGGCCGCCGGTGCGCCCACGGCTGCGCCGCCTCGAAGGCGGCCGCCGCGCGCAGCACGGTGGCGTCGTCCCGCCAGCCCCCGGCGAGCTGCAGCCCCACGGGCAGGCCCGCGCGCGTGAAGCCACACGGCACGGAGATCGCCGGGAGACCGACGACGGTGAAGGCATAGGTCAGGAGTGCCCACTCGATGTAGTGCGTCATCGGTTTCCCGTTGATCTCCCTCGGATAGACGACCGCCACGGGGAAGGGCGGCACCGCGGTGGTCGGCGTCACGATCAGATCGTAGCGCGTGTAGAACTCGCGGACGCGGTGCCAGAGCGCGGTTCGGATCCGCTCGGCGCGTCCGATGTCGGTCGCCGTCAGCGTCAACCCGTACTCGATGTTTTTCACGAGGTTTTCCTGCATGACGCCACGCCACTTCCCCAGCTTGTCGGCGTGGCGGGCGACCATGCTGGCGCCGCGGCTCACGTCGACGATCTCGTGCAGGCCGTCGAAGTCCGGGTGAGCCTCGTCGACCCGCGCGCCGAGTGCTCTCAGCACCGCGGTCGCGGCGTGACAGACCCCGAGCACCTCGTCGTCGACCGGCGTGATCCCGAGGCCGCCGCCCCAGGCGATACGCAGGCCCTTGATCCCCGGCGCTCGCACCGCACGCGTGAACGTCCGCGTGTCGACAGCGTAGGAGAGCGGGGCACGGGGATCGGGGCCTGCGATCGCCGCGAGCATCAGGGCGGTATCGGCGACGGTCCGGGCCATCGGCCCCTCGACGCTCCACGGATCCCACGCGAGCGTGGCCGGCCACACGGGGACGAGCCCGGGCGTGGTGCGGAAGCCCACGACGCCGCAGAAGGCGGCGGGGATCCGGAGCGAGCCTCCGAGGTCCGAGCCCTGGGCGAGGGGGCCGAGGCCTGTGGCGAGCGCGACCGCGGCGCCGCCGCTCGACCCCCCACACGTAAGCGTCGGATCCCACGGATTGCGCGTCGGGCCGAAGACCGCGTTGAAGGTGTTCGCGCCGGCGCCGAACTCGGGACTGTTGGTCTTGCCGAGGACGATCGCGCCCGCCGCCTTCAGCCGCTCGACGACCAGGGCGTCGTGCTCGGGGACGCGGTGCTCGAAGATCTTCGAGCCCTCGGTCGTGCGGATCCCCTGGGTGAGCGTCAGGTCCTTGATCGAGACCGGAAGGCCGTGCAGGGGACCGAGCCCGGCGACGCGCTTGAGCGCGGCGGTGGCGCGCCGGGCGGCGGCGAGCGCCTGCTCGGCCGCGACCGTGCAGTAGGCGTTGAGCGACGGGTTCACCTTCTCGATTCGCGCGAGCACCGCACGGGTCAGCTCGAGCGGCGAGACCTTGCGGCGGCGGAAGAGCGCGACCAGCTCGGTGGCCGGGGTGAAGCAGAGATCGGCGTCGGTCATCGCGCCAGAACCTTCCTCGGATCCAACGCGTCGCGCAGTCCGTCGCCGATGTAGTTGATGGAGAGGACGGTGAGGAAGATCGCGGTGCCGGGGAAGATCGCCCAGTGGGGGGCGAAGTCGAGGTTGTCCTTGGCGTCGAACAGGAGCCGTCCCCAGGTCGGGATGTCGGGCGGGAAGCCGAGGCCCAGGAACGAGAGCGTGGACTCGGCGATGATCGCCGCCGCGACGTCGATGGTCCCGGCCACGATGACGGGGCCCATCGAGTTCGGCAGGATGTGGCGGACCACCTGACGCAGCGGCGGCGCCCCCAGCCCGCGCGCGGCCTCGACGAACTCCTTCTCGCGTAACGACAGGAACTGGGCGCGAACCAGCCGCGCGACGGGCATCCAGCGCAGGCCCCCGATGACCGCGACGATCAGGATGAAGACACCGGCCTCCGGGCCGAGCGCCTTCCTGAGCGCGTCGCGGAAGAGATAGACGATCAGTAAGAGCAGGGGCAGCCCGGGGAGCGACAGGAACATATCGGTGATCCGCATCAGCGTGTGGTCCACCGTGCCGCCGACATAGCCAGTGGTGGCGCCGATGGCGGTCCCGATGGAGATCGCGATCAGCATCGCGACGATGCCGACCGCGAGCGAGATGCGCCCACCGTAGAGCATGCGCGCGAGGAGATCCTGGCCGAGGTCGTCGGTGCCGAGCGGGTGCGACCACGAGGGGGTTCTGAGCTTGGCCTTGAAGTCGATCTCGTTGACCGGCACGCGCCAAACGAGGGGGCCCGCGACGACGCCGACGACCATGACGACGAGAACCGCGGCGCCGACCGTCGCGAGCCGGTGGCGGAGGAAGCGGCGGCCGGTCTCACGCCAGAGCGACGGCGACGGCTCGGCCGCGGAGAGCCCGGCCACAGGCGCGACCCGGCGGCGTTCCGCTCCCGCCATTCCCTCAGGGGTCATCGGTACGAGATCCGCGGGTCGAGCCAGCCGTAGAGGAGGTCGGCGGCGAGGTTCGACACCACCACGAGGCCCGAGTAGACGAACGTGATCGCCATGACCACCGGCGTGTCGTTGGCGAGGATCGAGCTGATCAGGAGCGAGCCGATCCCGGGCACCCGGAAGATCTGCTCGGTGACGATCGCGCCGCCGAAGATCGTCGGGATCTGGAGCGCGACGAGCGTCACGACGGGGATCAGCGCGTTCCGGACGACGTGTTTGACGAGCGTCGTCCTCTCCGAGAGCCCTTTTGCGCGCGCGGTGTTGACGTAGTCGAGCCGGATGACGTCGAGCACGGCGGCTCGCATGAAGCGCGTCGTCGCGGACGCCTGGAACAACCCGAGGACCGCGACGGGCATGATCGACTGCCGGACGTGCTCCCAGTACCACCGCCACCCGGAGGCGCTGATGTCGGCACGATAGATGAACGGGAGCCAGTCGAGGTAGATGCTGAATATCAGAATGAACAGGAGCCCCGTGAAGAACGTCGGCAAGGAGAACCCGATGAACGCGAACGTCGTCGCCACCTGGTCGAAGATCGAGTAGGGGCGGAGCGCCGAGTACGTGCCAATCGGGACGGCGATCAGGATCGCGAGGAGCAGTGCCGAGCCCAGGACGACGAGGGTGGCCGGAAGACGCTGGAGGATGAGCGTGTCCACGTCGACTCGGCTGACGAACGAGAACCCCCAGTCGCCGCGGACCATCGACGTGACCCAGCGCGCATAGCGCACGGGAAGCGGGTCGTCGAGGCCGAACTTCGCCCGGAGGTTCAGGCGCACCTCGGCCGGGACGTTGGGGTTCGTCGCTAGCTCCTCGAAGGGATCGCCGGGAGCGAGCGCCAGGATCGTGAACAAGACGGCGCTGATCCCGACGAGAACCGGGATCGAGATCAGCGTCCGACGGAGCAGGTACTTGGACATGATGCTCGCGTCACGGCGGGTCGGGGCCAGAGGCCGAGAGCCCCCGGGCCCCTCCCGCCTGGCTTACGGCTGCTTCGACCAGTAGGCGAGAGCCCAGAAGTCGGAGTCCCACCCGCTCTGGGCCACGTCGCGCATTCGGCTGGAGATCGCGGCTACGCGCGGGCGGAAGACCACCGGGACGACCACGATGTTCTGGATCACGAGGTCGTTCGTCTTGACGAGGAGTGCCGCGCGTTTGACGGGATCCATCTCGGCCTCGGCGGCCTTCCATGCCCGGTCGTACTCCTCGTTGCGCCAGCGCGAGATGTTGCGGCCCTGCCACTTGTTCTCCTTGGAGGCGATCTCCCACGAGGTGAACTGGTCCAGGAAGCGCTGCGGGTCCGGCTCGACCATGGTCGTCGTGTACATCTGGATGTCGGTGTAGAAGTGCGAGTAGGTGTCGGGGTTCGCCGGGTCCGACGAGAAGTAGACGTTCGCCGTGACCGACTTCAGCTCGACGTCGATCCCCGCCTTGGCGCACGCCTGCTTGACGACCTGCTGAGTCTTCTGCCGGAGGGCGTTGATCGACGTCTGGTAGACGAGCCGGAGCTTCTTGCCGTCCTTCGCTCGGATCCCGTCGCTGCCGCGCTTCCAGCCCGCTCCGTCGAGGAGTTGATTGGCGCGGTCGACGTTGAACTCCCACCTGGTGTTCTTCGAGACGAAGCGTGACGGGGCGTTCACGAAGTTGGCGGTCGCGATACCGGTGCGCCCGTAGATCTGCTCCTGGACCGAGCCGCGGTCGACGAGGAGGTTCAGCGCCTGGCGCACGGCGGGATCGGTCAGGAACGGGTGCCTGGTCTTGATCGACGAGCGCTCGCCCTCCACCTCCGTCCACGGGTCGGTGTTGTTGAGCTGGATGTGCTCGATGTTGCCGCCTGCCACGATGTCGGCCCGGCCCTTGCCCCCCTGCTCCATGCGCTTGAGGATCTCGTCCTCGACCTGTATGTTCCACGCGTAGTCGAACTCGCCCGTCTGGATGACCGCGCGCGCCGCCGAGATCGCATCCCCGCCGCCCTTCATCTCGATGGCGTCGAAGAACGGCCGGTTCGGTACGTGGTAGTTCGGGTTGAGCTCGGCCCGGACGATATCGCCCGGCTTGAAGTCCGCGAAGCGGAACGGCCCGGTGCCGACGGGCTTGAGGTTGTTCGGGGCCTCGCGCGACTTGTCGCCCTTGTACGCCTGGAAGAGGTGCTTGGGGATGATCATCCCGTACGGCCCACAGAAGGGCGATGACCAGAAGGGCGTGGGCGACTTGAACACAAGCTTCACGGTGTGGCTGTCGAGCTTGTCGATCCGGGCGATGTCCCGGTAATTGCCGCTGCTCACCGCGGCCGTCGCGGGATCCGTCACGTACTCCCAGTTGAAGACGACGTCGTCGGCCGTAAAGGGCTTGCCGTCGTGCCAGACGACGTTCTTCCTCAGTCGCCAGGTCACCGACATCCCGTCCTTCGCGACCTGCCCGTTCTGCTGGCTCGGCACCTCGGCGGCCAGCATCGGGACGATGTTTCCGTCGGGGTCGTAGGCTCCGAGCGGCTCGTAGAAGATGCGCGAGGCGTCCTGGTCCTTGGTGCCGGTGGCGAAGTGGGGGTTCAGGAGCGTCGGCGCCTGCCACCAGAGCGTCTTTACGAGGCCCCCGCCGCCCCGCTTCGTGGGGCTGAACGTCCACTTCGTCTGCGCCTGCGCGACGCCGGTGGATGCGAGCATCTGAGCGGCCATGGGCGCCGTCAGGCCCAGGCCGACCATGACCTTGACGAAACGCCGGCGGCTCAGCGTTCCCGCCCTCACCTGATCGATCAGCGTCCTGAGTGCCCGCTCTTCCATGGAGATCCTCCGCGTCACGACGATTTGTGCCGGTAGGCCAGCCGCCAGAGCGACGAGTCCCAGCCCGAGAGGTCCATGCCCCTGAGACGGGCACTGGACGCGGACACGCCGTTGCGCCACAGAACCGGGATGACCACGACGTTCTGGATCACGAGGTCGTTCATCTCCATGGCGACAACCCTCAGTGGAGCGAGGGCCTCCAGCGTCAGCGCGCGCTCAGCAGTCGCACCGCGACTTCGATCGCCTCGACCATGCTCTCGTGGTTCGCGACACCCTTCCAGGCGCGATCGAACGCCGTGCCATGGTCCACGGAGACGCGGAGGAACGGAAGCCCCACGGTGACGTTGACGCCGGAGAGCCCCACCCACCGCTTCGTCGCCTCGTCGTAGTTGAAGCCGAGGGTCTTCACGGGGATGTGCCCCTGGTCGTGATACATGGCGACGACGATATCAAATTCGCCGCCGCGGGCACGGGAGAAGAGCGTGTCGGCGGGCAGGGGACCCGTGACGTTCAGGCCCTTGCCGCGCGCCGCCTCGACCGCCGGGCCGATCGCGGTCTTCTCCTCGTCGCCGAAGAGGCCGTCCTCGCCCGCGTGGGGGTTGAGTCCGGCGACGGCGATGCGGCCCCGCGGGATTCCGAGGCTCTCGAGCGTCCGCTGCGCGAGCTCGATGGTTCGCAGGACGCGCTCGCGCGTCACCAGCTCGGGCACGCGCCGGAGCGCGACGTGGGTCGTCACGTGGATCACGCGGAGCTCGTCGCCCATCAGCAGCATCGCGAAGTCGCGGGTTCCGGACAGGCTCGCGAGGATCTCGGTGTGGCCCGAGTGGGTCATGCCGGCCGCCGCGAGCGCTTCCTTGTTGATCGGCGCGGTGACGATCCCGTGGATCGCGCCGGTCTTCGCGAGGTCCACGGCGGTCTCGATGTACGCGTACGCCGCGCGTCCGGCGGCGGCGCTCACCCGCGCGCGGGGCAGCGTCGCCATGTCCACGTTGGCGAGGTCGAGGACCTCGAGGGTGCCGGGCGGCCAGCGGCAGTCGGCGACGCGCGTGACGCCGTGGAGGCGGAGCGGCGAGCCGACGAGCGCCGCCGCCTCCGTGAGTGTCGACGCCGCGCCGATCACGACCGGCCGGCTCGTGCGTTGCACCTCGGGCTCGGCGGCCGCGCGCACGATGATCTCCGGCCCGACGCCCGCGGGGTCGCCCATCGTCACGCCGAGGATCGGGTTCTTCACGACGCCGCCTCCTTCCAAAGCGAGACGAACAGACCGGGCGGGCCGAAGCCGCCGGCCTTGGTCAGCACGGGCAGCACGGGATGACCGGGCGCTCGCACGTAGCCGAACGCCAGTCCCGGGCGCGGGGCACCGACGAGGTCGATCCGCATGGCGTCGAGCGTCCGATAGAACGCGACGGCGGTGTCGCCCCCGATCAGGACGATCAGATCAAAGGATTCCGTCGCGAGCAAGCGCGCGGCCTCTCGGGCGAGCGTCGCGGCGGCCTCGCCCGTGTCCGTGTCCTCCGCGGCGGCGGTCGCGAGCACGCGCAGGCCCGCGCGCCGCGCCCGGGCGAGCTGGCGCCGCGTCGCTTCGTGGAGGCTCCCCGCAACGATCAGCCACCGCCCGCCCGGCAGCGCCGCCCGCCCCGCGCTGAGGCCGAGGCGCGCGGCGAGTGGCAGCGCCAGGCCGGCGGAGCCGGCGAGGAGCGGCGCGTGCTCGAGCGCGAGCGCGGCGCCGACGATCGTGTCGAGATCGTCGTCCGTCTCGGCGTCCGCCACCGCGATCATCCCCGCGAGCCGCGCCAGGCGTGCGGCGAGGGCCACGGCGCCCGCGCGCACCTCGGCGAGCGGGACCCAGGCGAGCGGCCGGTCGCTCTCGGACCGGATCACGTCCACGACATGCGCCGTCGCGGCGCCGTCGACCCACAGCACGCGGTCGAGCACGACACGGCCCTCGGACGGGAACGCGGGGCAGGTGACGGCGCTCGGCGCGCCCGTGGCCTCGAGGAGCGCGACGATCTCGGCGCCCACGTGGCCCCGGAGCGTCGAGTCGATCTTCTTGAACCACGACGTCGCCGCCGGCCGCGACGCCGCGGCGCCGCTGACGCGCGCGCTCGCCGCCTCGCGATCGATGTGGCGCGACTCCGTGTCCACGACGGCGACCTCCGCGACGACCGGCGCGGCGGGCCAGACCGTGACGGGGACCGGAGCCCTGCCGGCGAAGAGCGTCCCCGCGTCGCAGGCGCCGGTGAGGTCGTCGGCCATGATCGTGAGAGCCATCGGGCCGCCTACTATAGCAAGGGTTGACGGAAGGTTCACGGAGTGTGAGGGTATACTCTCCGTGTTCTGGGACCGTGATCATGCCCATCCATGTGGAGCCGGGATGTCACAGAAGCTCGCGCTGACCGCTGTCGTCGCCGTCGCCGGGGCCGTCGTCGGCGTGGTGCTCGTCGCGGCGGTGCGGCCGGCGCCCGAGCACGTGTCGTCGGGTCCGGCCGTCGCCCGCCGCGCCGAAGAGGCGCCGACGGGCGCCCAGACCCCCGCCCAGGCGGCGCTCAAGCCTCGCAAGGGGCGCGTGCTCAGCGTCGCCGACGCCGCGAAGGAACTCGACCTCATCGCGCCGTCGCGACAGAAGCTCGCCGAGGACTTCACCCTGCCGCTCGTGGGGGGCGACAAGCTCCGGCTCTCCGCGGCGCGCGGGAAGGTCGTGTTCATCAACTTCTGGGCGACCTGGTGCCTGCCGTGCCGCGAGGAGATGCCGGCGATGGAGCGCCTCTGGCAGCAGCAGAAGGGCCAGGGCCTCGTGCTCGTCGCCGTGTCGGTCGACACCGACACGAAGAAGGTCAAGCCCTACCTCGACGAGCACAAGCTCACGTTCCCGGTGGGGCTCGACCCGAAGATGGACCTCGCGAACGCGTACGGTGTGCGCGCGGTGCCGTCGAGCTTCGTCGTGGACCGTCAGGGCCACCTCACCGCGATCGCGCTGGGGCCGCGCGAGTGGGACAACGACGCGTCCCACTCGCTGATCGAAGGGCTGCTGCGGTCGCGATGAGCGAATCCCTCGGGGTCGCCGTCGCGTTCAGCTCGGGACTCTTCTCGTTCCTGTCGCCGTGCGTGCTGCCGCTCTTTCCGTCGTACCTGTCGTTCATCACGGGCATGTCCGTCGCCGACCTCACCGCGGACCTCTCGGGGGCGGTGCGCTGGCGGATCCTGGGTCACGCGCTGGCCTTCGTCGTGGGGTTCTCGATCGTCTTCGTGGCGCTCGGCGCCTCGTTCAGCGCGGCGGGCCAGTTCCTGCTCGACTACCGCGACTGGATCCGTCGGATCGGCGGGATCCTCATCGTCGTCTTCGGCCTGTACATCGTCGGCGTGCTCCGAGTCGGGATCTTCGGGCGCACTCAGCAGTGGCAGCTCCGGGAGAAGCCGGCAGGCTACCTCGGCTCGCTCGCGGTCGGCGTCACGTTTGCGATTGGCTGGACGCCGTGCGTCGGGCCGATCCTGGGCGCGATCCTCTCCCTCGCGTCGACGGCCAACGACGTCGGGCGGGGCATCGGCCTGCTGACCGCGTACTCCGCGGGGCTCGGCGTTCCGTTCCTCCTGGCGGCCGCGGCGCTCGGCCCGTTCCTGAAGTTCTTCCGCCGCTACCGTCCATTCATCCCGGTCGTGGAGCGCGCGGCAGGCCTGATCCTGGTCGTGGTGGGCGTGCTCGTCTTCACCAACTACTACGTCGTCCTCAACGCCTGGGCCATCTCGCTCACCCCCGACTGGCTCCTCAAGCGGCTCTAGCCGCGTGCGCGTCCACGTCAGCGTCCCCGCGACGTCCGCCAACCTCGGCCCAGGGTTCGACGCGCTCGGCCTGGCGTGGGCGCTCCACAACGAGGTCGTTCTGTCCGAGGCCGAGGGAGTGAGCGTCGCGATCGAGGGTGAGGGCGCCGCGCGGCTGCCGCGGACCGCCGACAACATGGTCGCGCGCGGCGTGAAGCTCGCCTACGACGCGACGGGACGCCCATTCAAGGGGTGCGCGCTCGCGTGCACGAACCGCGTGCCCTCGGCGCGCGGGCTCGGCTCGAGCGCCGCGGCGTGGGTGGGCGGCCTGGTGGCGGGCAACGCGCTGCTCGGCGCGCCCCTCACGAAGGACGCGCTCCTCTCCCTCGCCGCGCGCGCCGAGGGGCATCCGGACAACGTCGCCGCGGCGATCTTCGGCGGACTGACCGTCTCCTGCGTGAGCGGCGCGACGGTCACCGCGGTTCCGCTCCCGGTGCCCGCGAGTCTCCGCTGGGTCGTTCTCATCCCGGAAGTCACGAACGCCACCGCCGACGCGCGGGCCATCCTTCCGACATCGGTACCCCACGCGGACGCCGTGTTCAACGTCCAGCGCGTGGCGCTGCTCCTCGCGAGCCTGTGGGCGGGGCGGCCGGCCGCGCTCGGCGTCGCCTTCGAGGACCGGCTGCACGAGCCCTACCGGCTTCGGTTGTTCCCCTGGATGTCCGACGTCGTCAAGGCGGCGCGCGCCGCCGGAGCGCTCGGCTGTGTCCTGAGTGGCGCCGGGCCGTCGCTGCTCGCGGTGGTCGCGGGCGACGGTGCACCGGTGGCGGCCGCGATGGAGGCGGTGCTGCGCCGCGCGGGAATCGCCGGCGCCGCGCGCGCGCTCGACGTCGACACGTCGGGCGCGCGGAGCCGCGTGATCGGTTGAGCGCCGTACCCGACGGCGTCCTGCCAGACCATGAGCTCCGCGCCGCCGTCCGCGACGGGTGGATCCGCGCCGAGCGGCCGATCGGAGACGACCAGTACCAGCCCGCCAGCCTCGACCTCCGGCTCGGTTCGAGCGCGTATCAGCTCCGCGCGAGCTTCCTGCCGTTCCGGCAGACGGTCCAGAGCCGACTCGAGGCGCGCGACCTCACCGAGCGCGACCTGGTCATCGATCGGGTGTCGCTGGAGTCGGGCGCGACGCTGCAGCGCGGGTCGGTCTATCTCGTGCGGCTCCTCGAGTCGCTGGCGCTTCCAGAGCGCGTGCGGGGCCGCTCGAACCCCAAGAGCACGACGGGCCGCCTCGACATCTTCACGCGGGTCATCACCGATGCGACACCGCGCTTCGACGAGGTCCGCGCGGGGTATCACGGGCCCCTCTATCTCGAGGTCTCGCCGCAGTCCTTCCCGATCCGCGTGCACGCAGGCGCCTCGCTGAATCAGCTCCGCCTGCTTTCAGGTCAGACCGCGATCGCCGACGCCGAGCTGACACGGATCTATCGCCAAACGCCGCTCCTCTACGACGACGACGGCCGCCCGATCCCTCTCGAGCGCGTCGCCGTCAACGATGGCCTGTGTATGGGCGTCGACCTCTCCGGACGGCTGACCGGCTCTATCATCGGCTACCGCGCCCAGCCGAACCCGCCGGCCGTGGACTGGAGCCGGGTCGACCACTACGACCCGGCCGAGTTCTGGGAGCCGATCAAGTGGGCCGCCCGTGACGCGTATATTCTGGAAGCCAACCGCTTCTACATTCTCGTGTCCAAAGAGCGAATCCGCGTGCCTCCCGAATTCGCGGCGGAGATGGTCGTCTACGACGCGGGTGCGGGAGAGATCCGCACCCACTACGCAGGCTTTTTCGACCCCGGCTTCGGCTTCGGCGACGGGAGCGTGCTGGGCACGAAGGTGGTCATGGAAGTGAGAGCCCGGGAGGTGCCCTTCCAGGTCTACGACGGCCAGACCTCGTTCAAGGTCGGATTCGAGCGGCTCCGATCGCGCCCGGAGCGGGTCTACGGGGTCGGCCTCGGCTCCTCCTACCAGCACCAGACCCTGACCCTCAGCAAACACTTCCGCCGTTGACGGGGAAAGCCGGGGAACGATGGTAGAATGCCTCAAGGGAGGGCGCGATGGCTGAGCAGCAGAAGAAGAAAGAGACCAAGCCCACCAAGCCCGCCGAGGGCGGCGACGGCGCTGCCGGCAGCCCGGAGCTCGCCAAGAAGGGCAAAAAGATCAAGGAAGACATCGACAAGCTCCTCGACGAGATCGACGACATCCTCGAGGAGAATGCCGAAGAGTTCGTCAAGAGCTACGTCCAGCGCGGTGGTGAGTAGCGCATGCCGATCTACGAGTACCGCTGCACGCATTGCGAGAAGGAGTTCGAGAAGTACGTCTCCGGCCCCGCGACCGCCGTCGCGTGCCCGGGGTGCGCGAGCTCGAACGTGATGCGCAAGCTGTCGGTGTTCGGTCTGCGGGCCGCCGGCAGCTTCACACCGTCGTCGACGATGTCGACCGGCGGTTGCTGCGGCGGCGGCTGCGGCTGCCACTGACGCGGGCCACCCTCCCGTCCGGCTCCCTATGGACCTGCGCCGCCTCGAGGTGTTCGCGAAGGTGGCCGAGCTGGGGAGCTTCTCTCGCGCGGCCGACGCCCTCTCTCTGACGCAGCCGACCGTCTCCGAGCACGTCCGCGCCCTCGAGGACGAGCTCGGCGTCCCGCTCCTCGACCGCCTCGGCCGCGGCGCCACGCCGACGCACGCGGGCCGGCTCCTGCTCGGTTACGCGCGCCGCCTGCTCGCGCTCCAGCGTGAGGCGCAGCAGGCGCTCGACCAGTTCCAGGGACGCATGTCAGGCGAGCTGGTCGTCGGCGGCTCCACGATCCCGGGCGAGTACGTGCTGCCCGCGCTGATCGGACGATTCAAGGGGAAGTATCCGGACATCTCGATCTGCCTGCGCATCGGCTCGAGCCGCCAGGTCACCGCGTGGGTCGAGGAAGGACTCGCCGAGGTCGGCGTCGTCGGCGCCCCGCCCGGTCCGAAGACCCTCCGCGCGCGCGAGCTAATGGCCGACGAGCTCGTCGTCGTCGTCCCGGCGGGGCACGCGTGGGCGAACCGCAACACCGTGACGCTCGCCGACGTCCAGCGCGAGCCCCTCATCGTGCGCGAGCCCGGCTCGGGCTCGCGCGAAGCGCTCGAGCGGGCGCTCGACCAGGTGAACACCGAGCTGTCGGCGTTCCGTGTCGTCGGCGAGATGGGCTCGACTCAGGCGATCAAGCAGGGCGTGCGCGCAGGCGTCGGAATCGCGCTCGTCTCGAAGCGGGCGGTGGAGGACGAGTGCCGTGCGGGGCTCCTCTTCTGTCTCGGGGTGAAGGATCTGCGCGTCGGGCGCGCGTTCTATCTGGTCACCCACCGCGACCGGAGCCGCTCGCCGCTCGCCGAGGCCTTCGTCCAGTTCGTCGAATCGGAGTCCCCGGCGGACACGTCTTAAGACGGCGATGGCCAAGCACACCCACACGGAGGTCCGGCTCACCTCGTACGCCGCCTGCGCCGGCTGAGCGTCCAAGATGGCTCCTGGAGATCTCCAGGAGGTGCTCGAGGCGCTCAAGCCCATGGGTCGCGCGCAGCCCGACCTGCTCGTCGGCCTGGGCGCGGCCGACGACGCCGCGGTCTATCGCATCACCGCCGACGTGGCGATCGTCGCGACGGTGGACTTCTTCCCGCCGGTGGTGGACGACCCGTGGACCTGGGGCGCGATCTCGGCCACGAACTCGATGTCCGATGTCTTCGCCATGGGCGGCGAGGTGCTCTTCGCCCTCGCGGTCGCGGGGTTTCCGCGCGAGATGTCCAAGGCGATCATCGCGGAGGTCTTCCGCGGAGGGAGCGATAAGATCGCGGAGGCGGGTGGCGTGATCGCGGGGGGGCATACGGTCGTCGACGCCGAGCCCAAGTATGGACTCTGTGTCACCGGCCGCGTCCACCCCGACCGCATCCTCATCAAGGGCGGCCTCCGAGCCGGCGACCGGCTCTTCCTGTCCAAGCCCCTGGGGACCGGCGTGATCACGACCGCCGCGAAGGACGGCGCCGTGAGCGCGGCGGTGCTGGAGGGCGCCGTCGCGAGCATGCTCAGGCTGAACCGCGTCGCGGCGGAGGTCGCGCGCGAGGCCGGCGCCAGGGGAGCGACCGACGTCACGGGCTTCGGCCTTCTCGGTCACGCCGGTGAGATGGTGAAGGCGTCGGGCGTGGGCATCGCGATCGGCGCGCCCCGCCTGCCCCTGCTCCCCGGCACGCGCGAGCTCGCGGAGGCCGGCCATTGGAGCGGCGGCATGCAGCGCAATCGCCGTCACGTCGACGCGGTTTTCGGCGAAGGGCTGCGCATCGATCCATCCGTCCCGGCGCCGCTCGTCGCGCTGCTCACGGAATCGGAGACGTCGGGCGGCCTCCTCTTCTCGGTCGCGGCCGGTCGCGCGCCCGGCGTGCTGGACGCGTTTCGTCGCCGCGGGGAGGAGTGCTGGGAGATCGGTGAGGTTCTTTCGGAGCCGGTGATCCGGGTTACGGCTTAGCGGCGCGCTGGGTACGGAGAACGGCAAGCAGCCGTTTCTTCAGCTCGGGAGGGATGTCGACCTCACGGAGCTTGCGGGCGGCGTTGATCGTCCCGCGGTAGGTGTTGACGAAGGCGACGCACGGGGCGCAGCCCTCGATGTGCCACTCCAGCAACTCGAGCGTCTGTCGGGGAAGGGTTCCCTCGAGATACTCGCCCAGGAGCTCGGCGATCTGCCGACACTCGATCGATGAGGGCCCCGGCGATCCGCAGTCAGACATCGCAGTGAGACATCCTTTAGTGTCCCAGCACATTATATAGGACGGCCAGGCCGGGGCCAGAGATTCCGCGGTCGGCCCTGCCGCGCGGCGTCTGGACGGAGCGCGCCGATGCCCGTATGCTCGGGCCCGATGTCGCCGCGCGTGGCGCTGCTGACCCCGTTCGCGTTCCCGTCGGTGCGCGGGAACGCCGTCACCGCCGCCCGGGTGGCGCGCGGCCTTCGCGCCCGCGGCGTCGGGCTGGACGTCTGGGACATCTCGCTCCGCCCCGAGGCGACCGTCGAGGCCGAGGTGGAGGCGTTCCGGCCCACCCTGGTCCACGCGTTTCACGCCTACCGCGCGGGGCCGCTCGCGCTGCGCCTGGCACGGCGGGCCGAGATCCCGCTGGTCGTGACGCTGACGGGCACCGACGCCAACCATGACCTCTTCGATCCCGAACGCGCCTCCGTCGTGCGCCGCGTGCTCGAGGGCGCCTCACGGCTGACCGCCTTCCACGACTCGATCGCCGAGCGCGTGGCCGGGGCGCTGCCCGACCTCCGGGACCGGCTCGTCGTCGTTCCCCAGTCCGCCCTGCTCGACACGACGGAGCCCTTCGACCTCCACGCCCGCTGGGACCTCCCGCGGGACCGTGACCTGTTCATCTTCCCCGCCGGCATCCGAATGGTGAAGCGCCCGCGCTTCCCGCTCGAGCCGCTCGAACGGCTCGTTGCCCGACGCCCGCGCGTGCGCCTCCTCTACGTCGGGCCCACGCTCGACGCCGATGAGGGCGACGCGCTCCTCGGTGCCCTCCGGGGGCGGCCGTGGGCGCGCTGGATCGGGACCGTTCCCCACGCCGAGATGGGCGGGCTCCTCGCCCTCGGGGACGTCGTGCTGAACTGCTCGATCTCCGAAGGTGGAATGGCCAACTCCGTGCTCGAGGCGCTGGCGCTGGGTCGCGCGGTGCTGGCCTCCGACATCGAGGGGAACCGATCGCTGATCGAAGACGGTGTCACCGGATACCGCTTCCGTGACGAGGCCGAGTTCGAGCGTCGCGCGAACCTGCTCGCCTCCGATCCGGCCCTCCGCGCGCGCCTGGGCGCCGCGGGACGCGAGCTGGTCGAGCGCCGGTACCCGGTGGCGAGAGAGATCGACGGCTATCTCGACGTCTACCGCCGGCTGGTCCCGGTTTCCGCGTGAGCTCCCGGCTGGCGGCCTTCCTGACCCCGCGGTCGATCGCGCTCGTCGGCTGCCCGGGCGACCTGACGCGGCCCGGCGCGCGGCCGCTCGTCTACCTCAGGCAGCACCACTACACGGGCAACGTCTACCCGGTGAACCCGCGCCACGCCGAGATCGGTGGCTTCAAGGCGTATCCGTCGCTCGCAGCCCTGCCCGAGCGCCCCGACATCGTCTGGATCGGCGTGCCGGGGGCGCAGGTGGAGGCGGCACTCGTCGAAGCCGCGCGCGTGGGCGTCCCGCACGCCGTCATCCTCACCGCCGGCTTCGGCGAGACCGACGCCGGGGGGCGCCGGCGCCAGGCGCGACTCGCGGAGCTGGCGGGGGCGGCGGGGATCGCGGTGCTCGGGCCGAACATGCTCGGGTTCATCAACTGTTGGGACCGCGTGCCGCTGACCTTCTCTCCGGCGGGCGGCCTCGAGCCGCTCATCGCCGGTCCGCTCGGCGTCGCGTCCCAGAGCGGCGCGCTCGCCGGCATCGTCGTGAACCGCGCGTTCGACCGGAAGGTCGGCGTGAGCGCGATGGTCTCGACCGGCAACGAGGTGGGGATCACCGTCTCGGAGTGTCTCGAGTACTTCGCGGAGGACCCGCGCACGCAGGCCGTGGCGCTCGTCGTCGAGGGCGTCCGCGATGGCGAGCGGTTCAGGCGCGCGGCGGCGCGGCTCACAGAGGTCGGAAAGCCGATCGTGGCGCTCAAGATGGGTCGCTCAAACACGGGCCGGCGCAACGCGCTGACTCACACCGGAGCGCTCGCCGGCTCGCACGCGGCCTGGCAGGCCGTCGCACGCCAGCTCGGCATCGTCGAGGTGGAGACCTTCGACGACCTCGTCGAGGTCGCCGGCTACCTGTCGCGTGAGCGCCGGCGGAGGTACCGCGGCGTCGCCGTGGTCGCGACGTCCGGCGGCGCCTCGATCATGACGGCCGACCAGCTCGAGGCGCGGTCCATCGCGCTGCCGCGGCTCGCTCCGGCGACCGTCGCGGCGCTCGGCGGACTCCTGCCGGACTATGCCCACACGCGCGACAACCCGGTGGACGTCACGGCGGGGTTGAGCGAAGCGCTCTTCGGACGCGTGCTGGAGACTCTCGTCGCCGATCCTGGTGCGGACGCCGTCGTGGCCGTCGTCACGGGCGCCCGCGGCGTCGAGCGCGCCGAGAACGTGTCGCGCGTGGCGAGCGAGTCGAGCAAGCCGCTCCTGGCGTGCTGGCTCGGCGGGAGCCTCACCGAGGACGGGCGGAAGCTCCTCGACGCGCGCGAGGTGCCGTGCTTCCGCAACCCGCGCACGCTCGCGCTCGCCCTCGCCGGGGCGCGCGGCTTCGAGGCGGCCCGGGCCGCCTGGCGGTCTCGGCGGCCGATCGAGACGCGCGGCCCGGCGGCAGTTGCCCTGCCGCCACGCGGCGGGCTCGCCTACGCCGTGCTCGCCGACCTCGCGTGCCGTGCGGGCGTGCCGCAGGTGCCCGAGGCTCTCGTGGGCACGCCGGAGGAGGCGGCCCGCGCGGCACGCCGCCTGGGCTTCCCGGTGGCGCTCAAGGTCCTGGCGCCGGATCTTCCCCACAAGACCGAGGCCGGCGCACTCGCGCTCGGTCTGGCCACGGCCGGGGAGGTTCGCTCGGCCGCGGCGCGCCTACTCAAGCGCACGCGCGGCGCCCGTGTGGAAGGGCTCCTCGTGCAGCGCATGGTGTCGGGCGTGGAGGTCCTGGTCGGGGTGACGCGAGACCCTACCTTCGGACCGCTCCTCGTGATCGGGGCGGGAGGCGTTCAGGCCGAGCTGCTCGCGGACACGGCGTGCCGACCGCTCCCCGTGAGCCGGCAGGAGATCGTCACGCTGCTCGGCGAAGTCCGTGCCCTGGGCGTGCTTCGCGGATACCGTGGCCGTCCCCCCGCGGACGTGCCGGCCCTCGTCCAGGCGATCGCCGGGCTCACACGTCTGGCCCAGCGACTCGGCGCTCGGCTCGTCTCGCTCGACGCCAACCCGATCGTTGTGCGGGAGCGCGGCCACGGGGCGTTCGCCGTCGACCTGCTCGTCGAGCTCACGGCCGCGACGGGTGCCGGCTGAGCGCGCAGGGGGGGCACCCTTGCCTCCGTGGCAGGCAGGCTCTCCACGGGGCGCCGTGGCGGCCGGAGCGACACGTCAATAGGGGCGGTCACTTGCTCCCGATTGCGCCCCCTACGGCAAATGGCGTGCGCATTGCAGAGGTCTTTGGGGTTACGATGAGGTGAGCTCAGGATGCGACCGGCGACCGCCAGGGCGGGTTGACGGCTCTTTATAATGGTCGTGTCGGCGTGATCGTCCGAGAGAGGAGACCTGAATGAGTCAGGACGCTCGGGTGGAAGCGTTCGTCACCGCATTCGAGGCGCTGCGGGCGGAGGTCGAGAAGGTGATCGTCGGCCACCGCGAGATCATCACCCACGTCCTGACGAGCATGTTTGCCGGCGGTCACGTCCTGCTCGAGGGCGTGCCCGGCCTCGGCAAGACGCTCCTCATCAAGACGCTCGCGGAAGGTCTCGAGCTGTCGTTCTCGCGGATCCAGTTCACCCCGGACCTGATGCCCGCCGACATCATCGGCACGAACATCATCGTGGAGGACGCGGACGGCCGGAAGCACTTCCAGTTCCAGCAGGGGCCGATCTTCGCCCACATCCTCCTCTCGGACGAGATCAACCGTGCCACGCCAAAGACCCAGTCGGCGCTGCTCGAGGGAATGCAGGAGGGCGCCGTGACCGTCGGCGGCGCCTCGCGGCCGCTGCCCGCGCCCTTCTTCGTGCTCGCGACGCAAAACCCGATCGAGATGGAGGGCACGTATCCGCTGCCCGAAGCACAGCTGGACCGGTTCCTCTTCAAGCTGCGGGTCCGGTACCCGGCGCTCGACGAGCTGAACGCGATCATCGACCGCACCACGCGATCACGGCACGTGACGGTGAGCCGCGTGATGAGCGGGTCCACCGTGCTCTCGCTCCGCGAGCTGATTCGGGAGGTGCCGATCGCCACGCACGTCCGCGACTTGGCGTCCACCATCGTCATGGCGACGCACCCGTCCTGGGCCGGCTCGCCCGAGCCCACGCGCCGTTTCGTGCGGTACGGCGCCAGCCCTCGCGGGGCCCAGGCGCTCGTGCTCGGTGCCAAGGTGCGGGCTCTCGCGGAGGGGCGCTACAACGTGAGCGTGGAGGACATCAAGGCCCTCGCCGCGCCCGCGCTGCGTCACCGGGTCATCCTGAACTTCGAGGGCGAGGCCGAGGGCGTTGACACCGACACCCTGATCGGTCAGATCGTGGAGGCTGCAGAGGCCGTTACGGCGAGCGGTAAAGAAGTCTTTCTCCGCTGAGCGCGGGAGGACCCCATGGCCCATCCGCAGGCGATCGAAGTCCTTGTCCGGCGGGTCGCGCGGGAGGTCAGGGTCCGTCGCGCGGAGCACTGGAGCCTGCGCGGCGCATTCTGGGGCGGCCTCGCCGCCGTGGTCGTGCTCTCTTTCAAGGCCGGTCTGGGCACCACCGCGCTCGTCGTCGCCCCTGCGCTCGTGGCGCTGGGCGTGGTCGCCGGTGCCACCTATGGACTGACCAAGCGGGTGGACCCTCACGATATCGCGCGGCTCGCCGACCGCGCCTTCGACCTCGCCGACCGCGTCGCCACCGCGCTCGAGTGGGCCGACCACCCCGACCGAACGCCGCTCGTGGATGCGCTCGTCGCCGACACCGTGGAGCGCGTCTCGGCCCTCGAGTCGCGGCAGATCGTGCGCCGCGCGATCCCGGTGGAAGGGCGCTGGCTAGGGGTGCCGCTGCTCGCGGGGTTGGTCCTGGCGCTCGCGCCGGCGATCCGCTTGCCGATGGGGGCCCTCGTGGACTTCACGCCCTCCACCGAGACGGAGCCGCACGAGGAGCGGACCACCACCGACCCGATGGAGGAGCGGTCACGGCCGCTGTCGGCGACCCCGCTCAAGCGCCCGTCGTTCGAGGAGCGCGACTTCGCCCAGCGCAGTGGCACGGGTAGCGGGGCGACCGCGGGCGACCTCTCGGCGATCTTCAAGGACACCGCGCTGTCGAGCCAGCGGCCCGACTTCAACAGCTTCCTGAAGAAGGGCGACGAACGGCTCAAGCTGCTGGAGCAGGTGGATCGGCTGCCGGATCTCCAGTCGGACTTCACGAGCTCGCAGTACAAGATGGTCTTCAAAAAGTCCAAGTCGCTGCTGAGCGGGCTTTCGCCGGACATCTCGCCCCAGAAGCTGCGCGAGCTGCTCGACGAGATGGAGCGCCTCGGGCGCAAGGGCGGCAACTGGAGTGGGGACGCGAGCGAGGGGATGGAGGCGCTCGAGGGCGGGCAAACGGACCGTGCCCTCGAGGCCATGCAGCGCGCGCTCGACAAGATGCGTGCGATGGAGGAGTCGCAGCGCTCGGGGAAGGGGCTGCGCGGCGGCCGTGAGAGCGAGCGAGGCGCACGGGGGCGTGACCGCGCTCGAGGCGGCGGCGAGGGCAGCAACGGGCCCGAGGACCAGGACTTCGGAGAGGGCGAAGGGTTCCTGCCCGGCAAGGGACGGAGCACCATGCCGAAGGGCGACCCGACGGCGCGGCTCCGGGCCAGCCCCTTCGATGTCGGCGTCGAGGGCGAGTCGCGCCGCGGGAGGAAAGAGGGCTACGACACGAACCTCACGGGCCGGGCCGGGCAGATGCCGTCGCGCCTCATGTACCTCGGGGTCATCGGGCAGTACCGCAAGATGATGGAGGACGCGATCACGCGCGAGCAGGTGCCGCGCGACTATCACGACCAGGTCCGGAACTACTTCCAGGCGCTCGACGAGCGGTAGCCTCATGCCCACCACCCGTTCGGCGCCCTTCTCCTCGGAGTTCCTGGCGCAGCTGGAGCGCCTGGCGCTGCTCTCGCGTCGCACGTTTCGCGGGCGCGTGAGGGGGGAACGGCGGAGCCCGCGCCGCGGGCACAGCGTCGAGTTCTGCGACTACCGCGCCTACGGGGTCGGCGACGACCTCCGCTACGTCGACTGGAACATCTACGGGCGTCTCGACCGGCTCCACGTCAAGCTCTTCGTTGACGAGGAGGACCTCTGCCTTCACCTCCTCCTGGACGCCTCGGCGTCCATGGACTTCGGCGCCCCGACGAAGCTCGAGTACGGAGCGCGGCTCGCATCGGCGCTCGGCTTCGTCGGCCTCGTCGGCATGGAGCGCGTCGGCGTCGGCGTGCTGCGCGAGCGCGTCGCCGAGGGTTGGCCGCCCACGCGCGGGCGCACCCAGGTGGTGAACCTGTTCGAGTTCTTGGGTCGCGTCGAGCCGGCCGGCGGGACGAGCCTCAACGACGGGCTCGGCAACTACGCCATGCGGGCGCGCGAGCCGGGGCTCGCCGTCGTGGTCTCCGATCTCATGGATCCCGACGGGTTCGAGACGGGCGTGCGCGCCCTGCTCGAGCGGCGGTTCGACGTCCACCTGATCCACGTGCTGGCGCCCGAGGAGATGGACCCCGAGCTCGCCGGCGACCTGCGGCTCGTCGACGCCGAGACCGGTGAGGCCCGTGAGCTCTCCGTCGACGGCGAGGCGATGCGTGCCTACCATGAGCGCCTCCGGCAGTTCCTCGAGCGTGCCGAGACGTTCAGCCGCACCCAGGAGATCGGGTACCACCGCGTGACGACCGATACGCCGGTCGAGGAGTTCGTGCTCGCGCAGATCCGAGGCCGACTGCTGGTATGAGCTTCCTCTCGCCCCTCGCGTTCGCCCTCACGGCGCTCGTCCTGCCGCTCGTCCTGCTCTATTTCCTCAAGATCCGCCGGCGCGAGCGGCGGGTGCCGAGCCTGCTCCTGTGGGATCCGTCGCTGCGCGACCGCGAGGCGTCGGCGTTCTTTCAGCGGCTCCAGCGCGATCCGCTGCTGATCCTCCAGATCCTCGCCCTCCTCGCGCTGGCCATCGCGCTGGCGCGGCCGGCCGCCACGGTGATGGGCGAGGGCGCCCGCAAGGTCGTGGTGGTGCTCGATACCTCGGCGTCGATGAAGGCGCACGACGTCGGTCCGTCGCGCTTCGACGCCGCGCGGGCGGAGGCGGTCCAGCTCGTGCGGCGCCTCGGCGAGGGCGCCGAGGTGATGATCATCGAGACGGGCGTCCAGCCGAAGGTGACCGCCGCGCTCGGGCGCGACCGCCAGCGTGCCCTGACCGCCCTCGGCCAAGCGCAGGCCCGGGACCTCCCGACCCGGCTCGGCGAGGCCGTCCGGACGGCGCGTGCGCTGGTCGGCGCCGACCCACGCGCCGAGATCCACGTCTTCACCGACGGCGCGTTCGCGCCGCCCTCGGACCAGGCGGTCGCGGACCCGCGAATCCGCTGGGTCGGCGTGGGACGGCGGAGCTGGAACGTCGGCATCACGAGCTTGGCGATCCGGAAGGCCTATTTCGGCGCGTCCGATTACCAGGCGTTCGTCTCACTGGTGAACTACTCGCCCGAGGCCCAGACCTTCACGTTCGCCCTGGAGCTCGACGGCCGGACGATCGCCGAGAAGGATGTCACGCTCGAGCCGAGCGTTCGGCGCTCGGTCGTGCTCCCGTTCAGCCACGGCGGCGGGGGGGTCGTCACGGCGCGCCTCCGGATCGACGACGATCTCGCGGTGGACGATCATGGACTGGGACCGCGCGCATCCGATCATGCGCCACGTGGAGTTCGCAAAGGTCGCGATCGAAGACGCCATGCGGATCCGCCCACTCGCCGCGGGCCGACCGCTCGTCGAAGCCGTGGGTGGCCCGCTCATCTACGCGCTCGAGGAGCCCGACCGGAAGGCGATCTTCATCGGCTTCGACCTCTTCAAGACGGACTTTCCGCTGCGCGTCGCCTTCCCGCTGATCCTCTCCAACAGCCTGCGCTGGCTGCACCCGGCCGCGCTCGATCAGTCGAGCCTCCAGCTCGCGGCGGGCCAGCCGATTCTCCTTCCGGTCGCGCACGGCGTGACGAGCGTGAGCGTGACGACCCCGCACGGCCGCGTCGTCAAGGCCCTGGTGACCCGCGGGATGGTGAGCTTCACCGACACCGACGAGGTCGGCGTCTACACCCTGTCGAGCGCGAGGGGAGAGACGCGGGTCGCGGTCAATTTGATGGACGCCGAGGAATCGAATCTTCAGCCACGCCCCCTGCCGGCGTTCTCCGGCCCTCCCGCGGTGGCGCCGGCGCCCGTGCCGATCCAGCGCGAGCTCTGGCCGCTGTTCGTGCTCATCGCCGCGCTCCTGCTCGCCGTCGAGGGGCTGCTCTACTGGCGGCGGCAGACCGCGGGGCGGCTCCGGGCGCCCGCGGGCGCCGGGGACCGCTGGGCGCTGGCGCTCCGGGGCGCGCTCGTCGTCGTCCTCTTCCTGACGCTCGCGCGCCCGGCGCTGCCACGCTGGGTGGACCGGATGAACGTCGTCTTCCTCCTCGACGTGTCGGACAGCGTGAGCCTCGCCGCCCGCGAGCGCGCGTACCGGTTCGTCGCCGAGGCCGTCAGGTCGATGCGGCCCGCCGACCGTCAGAGCGTCATCGTGTTCGGTGACGCCGCCGTCGTCGACCAGGAGCTCACGAGCCGGTCCACGGTGGACCGGCCAAAGGCGCAGGTGGACGGGCGCGGGACCAACATCTTCCAGGCGATCCAGCTCGCCCTCGCGATGCTGCCGCCGGGGCAGGCGAACCGGATCGTGATGCTGACGGACGGGCGGCAGAACGCGGGCAACGCGCTTGCTGGAGCCCAGGCGGCCAAGAACGCCGGAAGTGACATCCACTACGTCGCGGCGCCGCTGACCTTCACCCAAGAAGTGGTGGCCGAGGCGCTCGTGCTCCCGCAGGAGGTCAAGTACGGTGAGCCGTTCCAGGCGAAGGTGGTGGCGTGGAGCCACAAGGACGCCCAGGGGCGGCTCTCGCTCTTCCGCAACGGCGAATTTCTCGGCTCGCAGGTGGTCCGGTTCAACGCGGGCAAGAACGTGTTCAGCTACCGTCAGGCGCTCGATGCCAGTGGCATTCACGTCTACCAGGCGTTGATCGAGGTCGAGGGGGACACGATCGAGGAGAACAACCGCGCCGTCGGGACGGTGGTCGTCCGCGGCCGGCCGCAAGTGCTGCTCGCCGACCGCGACCGGAGCCACGCGCAGTCCCTCGCCGGCGCGCTGCGGGCGCAGAACATCGAGGTCACCGTCGTCGAGCCGCCGCAGATCCCGGTCGACCTGGCGGGCCTGCAGAAGTACGACGGCGTCATCCTCTCGAACGTCTCCTCGCTCAAGCTCACGCGCGCGCAGATGGGATACATCCGCGACTACGTCCGTGACGGGGGGGGCGGCCTCCTGATGGTCGGCGGTGAGGAGAGCTTCGGGCTCGGCGGCTACTACCGCACGCCGATCGAGGAAGCGCTGCCGGTCACGATGGAGGTCAAGCAGAAGGTCGAGATCCCGAGCCTAGCGGTCGTCCTGTCGATCGACCGCTCCGGCTCGATGGCGATGGCGACCGACGAGAAGGTCACCAAGCTCGACCTGGCGAAAGAGGCCGCGCACCTCGTCGTGGACCTCCTCGATGAGCGCAACGAAGTTGGCGTCATGAGTTGGGACACCGAGTTCATCTGGGACGCTTCGGTGAGGTCGGCGAAAGACCGGCAGGCGATCCATCACGCGATCGCAACGATCAAGGCGGGCGGGGGCACGGACGGGTACCCCGCGCTGAAGGAGTCGTACGCGGTCCTGTTCGATCGCCCCGCGCTCCTCAAGCACGTCATCTTCCTCTCCGACGGCCAGATGACGCGCGGTGACTTCCAAGGCCTGCTGCGACGGATGGCGAAGGACAAGATCACCGTGTCGACGGTGGCGATCGGCAAGGACGCCGACGTCCAGCTCATGGTGGACATCGCCAAATGGGGGAGGGGGCGGTTCTATTACACCGAGGACTCGCAGACGATCCCACGTATCTTCACGCTCGAGACGCAGCTTGCGTCGAAGGCCTCGCTCATCGAGCAGCCCTTCAAGCCCCAGCTCACGTCGCCCAACCACGAGGCGATGCAGGAGATCGACTGGAAGAACGCGCCGCCGCTCGGCGGCTACGTCGCCACCACGCTCAAGTCCACGGCCGAGCTGGTCTTGATGAGCCATCAG
This sequence comes from Candidatus Rokuibacteriota bacterium, assembly GCA_003220315.1. Taxonomy (GTDB): domain Bacteria; phylum Methylomirabilota; class Methylomirabilia; order Rokubacteriales; family CSP1-6; genus 20CM-2-70-11. The sequence continues at coordinate 5,959 of QHSA01000142.1, read as the reverse complement.
GAGGACCCGGTGCTCGCGACGTGGCGCTACGGGCTCGGCCGCGCCGCGGCCTTCACGTCGGACGCCAAGGCGAAGTGGGCGGTCCTCTGGCTCCGGTGGCGCGACTTCAACAAGTTCTGGTCGCAGCTCGTCCGGTGGACACTCCGGAGCGGGTCGCGCAGCGACACGGTGGCGCTCGTCGAGCGGCACGACGACGTCGGCGAGATCGTCGTCGACGCGGTCGACACGAAGGGCGAGTTCATCAACTTCCTGGACTCCCAGGTGGGAGTCGTCGCGCCCAACCGGGAGCGCACGGTCATCGACCTCGAGCAAGTCGGGCCGGGCCGCTACCGCGGGCGCTTCCCGGTCACGCAGGAGGGCGTGTACCTGGTGGGCATGGCGCAGCGGCGCGCCGACCGGGTCATCGGCTCGCAGCTCGCCGGGTTGGTGGTGCCCTACGCCCAGGAGCTGCGCGACCTGGGGGTGGACGAGGCGCTCCTTCGCGAGCTGGCGGAGCTCACGGGCGGGTCGGCGCTCGCGTCCCCACGCGATGCCTTTCTCACGGGACGCCGGCGGTCCCGTATCACGGTCGAGGTCTGGCCGTGGCTCGTCGGGCTCGTCGCGGTCCTGTTGATCCCGGACATCGCGCTGCGTCGTCTCGGCCCTGGCGCCTTCGGATGGGTGGTGGGTCTCGCTCGACGTGGAGGGACGCGGAAGGAGGTCCAGTGATGCGTGGACTCGAGTGGCGGTGGAGGCTCGGGGTCCTGGTGCTCGGGAGTCTGATTGCGCTGCCCGTGGTGGCGGCGACGAGCGTCAAGCCACGCGTCATGCTGATCGTGCCCTTCGACGCGAGCACGCTCGACCGCGAGGAGCAGTGGATCGGCGAGGCGATCGCCCAGGTTCTGTCGCTGGGGCTGGCGCAGCACCCGGCGTTCGTCGAGATCGAGCGGTCGCGCCTGCGCGCGTACGGCCAGCCGGAGGTGTGGGGCGACGCAGCGCTCGGTCAGGCGGCGCGCGCCGTGCGCGCTGACACGGCGCTGTTCGGCACGGTGACCCGACGGTCCACGGAGCTCGTGATTCAGCCGCGGCTGCTCGACGTCAAGGCGACGGGGGCCGACACGGTGCAGCTCGAGCCGTTCGCGGCGCCGGAGGGCGAGCAGCTCGCGAAGATCGCCGGCGTTCCGGTCGCCTACGCGCGGACCCTCAAGGTCTCGCTCACGCCCGCCGAGACCGCGCGGATCGAGCGCGCCGCGATGCCGACCCGGTCGCTGCGCGCGTTCGAGCTCTTCGCCCGGGGCGCGATCGCGCTCCAGCGCGGGACCCAGGAGGGCAACGAGACCGCGGTGGATCTGCTCGCGCGGGCGATCGAGGCCGACCCCAACTTCGTCGTCGCGCACTACACTCTCGGGGCGGTGCACCAGATGCTCGGCAACCGCTGGAAGGCGGCCGCGCAGTTCCGTGCCTCGACCCAGCTCGACGCGGCCTATCCCGAGCCGTTCAAAGCGCTCGGGGACCTGTTCCTCGCGGCGCCGCGGCGCCTCTTCGACCAGGCCGTCGAGGCGTACAACAAGGCGATCGAGCTCCGGCCCTTCTACGCCGACGCCCACGTCGGCCTGGGGGACGCACGCGCCGCGAAAGGCGAGATCGACGCGGCGATCGTGGCGTACCAGAAGGCGCTCGTCTTCAACCCGGTCAACCCCAAGGTCTATCTGAGCCTCGGCAAGATCTACTACGCGGAGAAGGGGCTCTACTACGAGTCCGTCAACGCCTACAAGAAGGCGATCGAGCTCGACCCACAGCTCGTCGAGGCACGGATGGGGCTCGGCGAGGTGTACGAGGAAAAGGGTCTGTATAAGGAAGCGGTGGACGAGTACAAGCGCGTGATCGAGGTGGACAGCGCGCACACGGGCGCTCTGTACAACATGGCCCTCGTCTACGAGAAAATCGACCCCAAGGAGGCGATGGCCCACTGGGAGCGTTACATCCAGCTGGCCTCACCGCTCCAGTCCGAGAAGGACTGGGTGGACGTCGCCCGACAGCACCTCCGGAAACTGAAGGGTCAGATCAAGGAGTAGCCAGGAGCGTCTGCAGCCTGGCCCGGTCGAAGCCGACGACGATCTGACCATCGACGACGATCACGGGAACGGCCATCCGCCCGGTGAGTCGGACCAGCTCCTCGCGGGCGTCGGCGTTCGCCATGACGTTGACATCCTCGAACGGCACCCCCTGAGACGAAAGAAACTCTTTCGCCGCGTGGCAGGGCCCTCAGGTCGGGCTCGAATACACGGTGACAGCGTGAGCGCTCATCCCGGCCTCCGCGTTAATCTATGCCGGCCGTCCCGCGGCCATAGGTATCATAGTTGAGATGCGCCCGACCGCGCCTTCGTTTCGGAGGCTCGCGTGGACGAGCTGAGGAAGGACCCGACGCGAGGCCACTGGGTGCTGATCCGCCCCAAGGGCAAGTGGCCGTCTGCGGGCGACTGCCCCTACTGTCCCGGCGCGGAGCACTTCACGGGGCCAGAGATCGCGGCGTACCGCAAGGACGGCTCTCCGCCGAACGGCCCGGGCTGGTCCGTTCGTGTCGTGCCGGAGGCGGATGCGTATTTCCGGATCGAGTGGGAGCTGGTACGCGAGGGCGTGGGGATGTTCGACAGGCTCACGCCGCGCGGCGCCTCCGAGCTCATCGTCGAATCGCCACGCCACGACGACACGCTCGCGACGATGGCGCCCGAGGCACTCGAGACGGTGCTGTGGATGTACCGCGATCGGCTCGTGGACCTCAAGCGCGACGGTCAGATCCGCGACATCCTCGTCTCGCGGCGCCATAAGAAGCCGGGCGTGCCACCGCACCATCCGTACTCGCGCGTGAGCGCGATCCCGATCGTGTTCGATGAAATGCGGCGCGAGCTTCGGGAGGCGCGTGAGTACTATCAGTACAAGCGGCGCTGTCTCTACTGCGACATGCTCCGCCAGGAGATCGCCGCCGAAGAGCGCGTCGTGTCCCTCACGCCGGCGTTCGCGGCGCTCGTGCCGTACGCGGCGCGCGGCCCGCTCGAGGCCTGGATCCTGCCACGGCAGCACGGCTGCTCGTTCGAGGAGGGACTGACTGCAGAGACCGCGCACGGTCTCGCGCGCCTGCTCTCGGACTACTTTCGCACGCTCGCCACGGGCCTCGGCGATCCGGGCTTCGAGATGGTGCTCCATACGGCGCCGAACCTCCGGTCACGCATATTACAGGGGGACTGGGCGACGATCCGCGACGACTACCACTGGCACCTCGAGATCGTCGTCCAGCCGGAGCAGGCGAACCGGGTCGGCGGGATCTTCGTCAACGAGGCGTCGCCGGAGGTCTCGGCCGCGCGCCTCCGCGACGCCTGGCCGCGTGCCGCCGGCTAACGGCGACGGAGGAGCCAGCGGTCGAGCGCGGGCCTTGCCCGCGCAATCCCTCCTGGGGGAGGCGATTGAGCTAGGGATAGAGCCCCCGGACTCGGTAGCCTTCGGCGACGCGGCGGACGCCCTCCATGAGGGCGGCCGTCCTCAAGTCCGTGCCTTCCTTGGCACCGAGCGCCCACACGCGGTTGAAGGCGCGCGTCATGATCTCTTGCAGCCGTGTCGTGATCTCGCTCTCGCGCCAGAAGTAGTACTGCAGCCCCTGGACCCACTCGAAGTACGAGACGATGACGCCGCCGGCGTTGGCGAGGATGTCGGGGATCACGGTCACCCCGCGGTCACGCAGGATCACGTCGGCCTCCGGCGTCGTCGGCCCGTTCGCCCCCTCCACGACGATTGTTGCCTTGATGCGGTCGGCGTTGTCCGCGTGGATCTGGGAGCCGGTCGCGGCCGGCAGCAGAATGTCGCACGGCTGCTCGAGGAGTTCAGCGTTCGAGACGGGTTCGGTGCCGGGGAATCCCACGACGCTACCGGTCTCGGCGACGTGAGCCTCGAGCTGGCGGATGTCGATCCCGTGCGGGTTGAGGATTCCCCCCTTGACGTCGCTCACCCCGACGATCACGCAGCCCTCGCGCCAGAGCAGGCGAGCCGCGACGCTGCCGACGTTGCCGAACCCCTGGACGATGACGCGCTGCCCGCGGAGCGGTTGAAGGTGGCGCGCCGCCTGGTAGAGGGCGTAGACGATGCCGCGGCCCGTGGCTTCCCGCCGCCCGGCGGAGCCGCCGACGATGAGCGGCTTGCCAGTGACGATGCCCGGGACGGTCTTGCCCTGGGTCATCGAGTAGGTGTCCATCATCCACGCCATCGTCTGCTCATCGGTGCGGCCCCAGCACCGTGCTGTGCTGGACGCGATACCCACGGAACACCTTGATATCCTTGCTGTCCATGCGGACCGGGACTGAGACCACGAGCGCTCGTCGGGGGTGACGGAGCCTCTCGTGGATGTTGGGGTCCAGATTGAGTCGGGCGGCTACCCGGTCGAGCTGGACGAGGGCGGTCCGGAAAAGGTGGGAGTCGAACTCGGATGTGTCCGTCATCTCGGCCATTTCGCTTGACAGACCCCCTGGCTGATGTAAAGTACGACTGAAAGAGTCGCCGACCGATAAAGTCGCCGTTAAGCGAGGGTCAAGCAGATGCTCCGTTTCACCAAGCGCGCCGACTACGGCTTGATGGCGATTCATTATATCGCCGTTCAGGAAGACGTCGGTGCAGTGAGCGCGAAACGGATCGCCGAGGAGTTTGGCATTCCGCCGGAGCTCCTCGCCAAGATCCTCCAGCGTCTCGCGAAGCGGCGGCTGATCGCGAGCCATAACGGCCCGAAGGGCGGCTACGTGCTCTCGCGCCACCCGAGCGAGATCACGGTGGGCGAGGTGATCCGGGCACTGGAGGGGCCCATCAACATTGTGAGCTGTCTGGACCATGGCGGTTGTCCACAAGAGCCGCGATGCAATCTGCGCCGGCCGGTCCAGAAGCTCCAGGCGGCGATCACCCAGATGCTGGACACGATGAGCCTGGCGGAGCTGACGAACGACGACGTCCCGAAGCTCTTGTCGATCCGGGCCTGAGGGGAGAGGAGACCGAGGCGATGGCCGTGAAGTTCCCGATCTTCATGGATGCGCAGTCGACGACACCGTGCGACCCCCGAGTCGTCGAGGCGATGCTGCCCTATTTCACCGAGAGGTTCGGTCATCCCGCGAGCCGGAACCATCCCTTCGGGTGGGAGGCCGAGGGCGCCGTCGACGCCGCGCGGGCGAAGATCGCGCGCCTCATCGGCGCGCGCGACCCCAAGGAGGTCGTGTTCACCTCGGGTGGCACCGAGGCGATCAACCTGGCGCTGAAAGGCGTCGCCGAGATGTACCGCGAGAAGGGTCACCACATCGTCACGACGGCGATCGAGCAGCGCGCGGGGCTCGACACCTGCAAGCGGCTCGAGCGGCAGGGGTGCGAGGTGACGTCCGTCCCGGTGCAGCCGAACGGCCTCGTGGACGTGGACGACGTGAAGAAGGCGATCACGGACAAGACGATCCTCATCTCGGTCATGTTCGCGAACAACGAGATCGGCACGATCCAGGACATCGCCGCGATCGGGAAGCTCGCGAAAGAGAAGGGGATCATCTTCCACACGGACGCCACCCAGGCGGTCGGCAAGATCCCTGTGAACGCGGAGACAATGGGCATCGACCTCCTCTCGTGCACGGCGCATCTGATCTACGGCCCCAAGGGTGTGGGCGCGCTCTACGTGCGGCGCAAGGGGCCGCGCGTGCGGCTCGCGCCCATGATCGACGGTGGCGGGCACGAGCGCGGCATGCGCTCGGGGACCCTGCCGGTGCCGCTCATCGTGGGCTTCGGGCGGGCGGCGGAGATCTGCGAGGAGGTCATGCCGGCGGAGAGCGCGCGGCTGGGGAAGCTCCGCGACCATCTACAGGATTCGATTCTCGGAAGCGTCGACGAGGCGTACCTCAACGGCGATCCCGAGCGGCGGTTGCCGCACAACCTGAACATCTCCTTCGCCTATGTGGAGGGCGAGTCG
>QHSA01000279.1 GCA_003220315.1 Candidatus Rokuibacteriota bacterium | reverse complement strand
CTGCGCAGCGGCGGCGCGGTCGAGAAGCCAGACGATCTCGCCGTGGTCCGGCTGCACCATCGCCGCTGGCAGCGTCGCGCGCTCGCCGAGGACGGCTTTGACGGCCTTTGCCTTCTCGGCGCCGGCGACGAGGAACACGACTCGCGCGGCGGCGTTGAAGACCGGCAGCGTGAGCGTGAGGCGCTGCGGGATCGACGCCGCGCCCACATGCACGGCGGCGACCGCGCGGAACACCTCCCGGACGACCGGCGAGCCGGGGAAGAGGGAGGCGGTGTGCCCGTCCACACCCATGCCGAGGAGCACGAGGTCGAAGCGCGGGAGCTCGCCGCGCCGCGTGCCGAACGCGGTGCCGAGCGCGCCCGCGTACTCCGCCGCGGCGACCTCGAGATCCTCGGCCTCGCCGCGGATCCGGAGGACCTGCGCCGCGGGGATCGGCACCTTGCCGAGGAGCGTCTCGTGGGCCATCCGGTAGTTGGAGTCCGGGTGGTCGGGTGGGACGGCGCGCTCGTCGCCGAAGAAGACCCACACGCGGCGCCAGTCCACGCGCTCGCGGAACGGCGGGAGCGCGAGCCTCGCGTACGTCGCCCGCGGTGTCTCGCCGCCCGCCAGCGCCCACATGAAGCGCCCGCGCGCCTCGATCGCGTCCGCGGCGGCCTCCGCGATCAGACGGGCGGCGGCGTCCGCGAGCGCGTCGGGATCGGGCACGACCGTCACGGTGGGTTTCGAGCCCATGCCTCAGCCATCATACCCTTTCGTCAAAGCGGCGCTGGCGCTCGAGCGCGTCGCGGTAGCGCGCGTGGCGGGCGCGGTCGGGGACGAACGTCTCCCCGAGCTCCTGGCGCGTGGTGGCGAGGTCCGGGAGGACACCGAGGGCCTCGAGGGCCAGCAGCGCGGCGCCACGGCTCGTCGCCTCGCTCTCGGGCGACCACCGGATCGGCTGGCCGAGCGCGTCGGCGATGATCTGTGTCCACACGCGGGAGCGGGCGAGGGCGCCCCCCGACGCGACGATGGTGTGCGCCGGTCCGGCGCACGGCGCCAGCAGGTCGTAGACGAGCGCGAGCCGGAGGGCCACGGCCTCGAGGGCCGCGCGGGTGATCTCGAGCGCCGTGGTATCCAGGCGCAGGCCGACGATGGCGCCGAGCCGGTCGCCCCGCCAGCCCGGGGCGCGCTCGCCGGCCCAGTGCGGCAACACGGTGAGGCCGTGGCCCGCGGCAGGCAGCGCCGCGAGCGCCGCCTCGACCTCGTCGTCGCTCGGCAGCTTCAGCATCTGCCGACACCACGCGTAGACATTGCCTCCCTCGGACGTCGCGCCACCGAGCAACGCCCGGCGACGGTCGAGCCGGTAGCGCCAGAGACCGCGCGGCGGCTCGAGCGGAGCGGTGGTCACAACCCGTAACGCGGCGGACGTGCCGACGTTGAGGGCGATGCGCGAGGGGTCGGTGCAGTCCGAGCCGACGTTGCTCGCGGCGCCGTCACCGACGGCGGGAAACCAATCCGCCCCGCGGAGCGCGGGCCAGCGCATCGCCCACGGCGCCCGGGGGCCGCGCCGCGCCTCGGCCCAGTCGCGCAGCGGGAAGAGGCGTCCGTCGTCGATCTCGCCGGCGGCGAGCGCCTCACGGTCCCAGCGCGCGCTCGCCTGGTCCAGGAGCCCCGTGGCCGACGCCATCGACACGCTCGTGGCCGCCTCACCGAACAGCTCGAGCTCGAGGTGCTCGCCGAACGAACCCCAGCGCGCGACGCGGCGGACCTCGGCCGGCCGCTCCCGGTTGAGCCAGCGGAGCTTGGCCGGCCAGTACGAGGCGTGCAGGTGGCAGCCGGTGCGGGCGTGGACGGCTCCGTCGTCGAGCGCGGCGCGCAGGAGCTGGGCCTCCGGGACGCTGCGCGTGTCCGCCCACATGTAGATCGGCGTCGCGGGACGGCCGCGGCTGTCGAAGCCGAGGAGCCCGTGCCAGAAGGTCGTGACGCCGACCGCCCGGACGGGGGACTTGTGGCCCGCGAGCACGCCGTCGAGACACGCGGCGACGGCCTCGAGCAGCCGGGCCGCGTCGTGCTCGACGCCGCCGTCCCGCGTGACGGTGGGCTCGTACGGGATCTGGCGGAACCGCCCCGGGACGGGACGGCCCGCGGCGTCGTAGAGGCTCGCGCGGGTGGAGGAGGTCCCGACGTCGAGCGCGATGACCATTGCGGTAAGATAGCGCCCATGGTGGAGAACTGGGAAGTCCTTACGCTGAGAGGCTTGGCGTCCACCGACGAGCGAGCCCAGGAGTTCACCGGGACGCTCGTCATCCATCGGGTCGGCAGCGCCGAACCCGTCGAATCGATCCAGGTCTCGATCAAGCGCTCGGTCCTCACGGAGCTGCACGAGAACCTCGGCCGGCTGCTCGTCCGGTCTACCGGCGTCGCGCGGAGGAAGGGATGACACCTGTTCGCGTCCTGAGCCCCATCGGGGTGGCGACGAAGGAAACGGTGACGGTGCCGGCGCTGCCGCCGACGCTGGAGGGCCGCACCGTCGGCTTCCTCGACAACACCAAGGCGAATTTCGACCGGCTGGC
>QHSA01000293.1 GCA_003220315.1 Candidatus Rokuibacteriota bacterium | reverse complement strand
CGTAGGTCGCGCGCACGTCGGTCTTGATCCCGCCGCGCACGTTGAAGTCCCCGATCACCTCGATCCAGCGCGGCTTGGCGGCCGCCACGAGGTCGTTCAGAATCCGGTTCGTCACGTCCTCGTGGAACGCGCCCTCGTTCCGGTACGACCAGAGGTAGAGCTTGAGCGACTTGAGCTCGACCAGGTGCTCGTCGGGCACGTAGCGGATGCGGATCGTCGCGAAGTCGGGCTGGCCGGTCCGGGGGCAGAGACAAGTGAACTCCGGCACCGCCATCGAGACCTCGTAGTCCCCCTCCGGGTGCGGGTTCGGCACGACTTCGAGCGTCTTCGACGGCGCTGGCGGCATGCCTGGATTATAGCGCGCGGGCTCGGCGACTCGTGACCTGTCAGAGTGACTACGTTCGAGCGCCGGCTCCGCCGGCGCAATCGAATCCTGGGGGTGGCTCGGAGGGGGCCGTCGAGGCCCCCTCCGATGAACTCGTGAGCCCGATGCCGATCGCGACCGCGACGCTCGCCAGCAGGAGGTCCAGGGTCAGGGGATCGCCTCCGACAAGCGCGGCCGCGATCACGCCGAAGATCGGCTGGGTGAGGAAAAACGCCGCGAGCGCGCTCGGCCGGTAGCGTCGCAGGAGCCAGAGGTTCACCACGAAGTTGAAGCCGGCGATGAGCACGCCCTGGTAGGCCACGGACGCCGCGAGCCGCCCGGTCCAGCGGGTCGCCGCGGGCTCGAGGGCCAGCGAGACCGCGACGAAGATGGCCGTGCCGATGAGCGCCTGGGAGAGGAGCAGCTTGACGGGATCGTAGCGCTGGACGGCCCGCGCGAGATACACGGTGCGCTCGGCGAGTACGAACGCCGAGCCGACCATGATCGCGTCCCCGAGGAGCGTCGAGGTCCCGCGGCCGATCTGGTGGGCGAAGAGCAGGACGATGCCCGCGTAGGCGATGAGCACGCCCGCGATCTTCCGGAGGGTGAGCCGGTCGCCGGGGATCAGGAAGTGGGCGAGGACGACCGTGTGGACCGCGTAGAGGTTCAGGAGAAGCGCCGAGTGCGCGGCGCTCGTCAGCGAGGTGCCGATGTTCATCGAGCCGATCTGGAGGGTGAAGAGGAGCCCGAGGAACACGAGCGGCCGCCACTCGGAGCGCTCCACGCGGAAGCCGGCGAACCGGCCGGTCGCCCACGCCCAGAGCCCGATGACCACGCCGCCGACCAGGAAGCGCATCCACGCCAGGCGAATCGGCGGGGCGTCCTCGAGCCCCAGCTTGATCGCGACGGGATTGGCGCCCCAGAGGATGGAGACGAGCACGGCGACCGCCGCGCCCTTCAGGTCGACGTCGCGCGCGGGATGGCTCAGAACGCCTCTAAAGATACGACACCTGGCATAATCGATTCATGAAGATCGGCCTGATCGGCCTCGCGAAGACCGGGAAGACCACGCTCTTCAATCTGCTGACCGGCTCGGCCGTCGCCACCGCGCGCTACGACACGGGCCGCGCCGAGCTCCACACGGGCGTCGCGCGCGTGCCCGACCCGCGCGTGGACCGGCTCAGCGCGCTCTTCAAGCCGAAGAAGACCACCTACGCGAGCTTCGAGGTCGTGGACCTTGCGGGCATCGCCAAAGGGGAACGCGGCGGCCTCGAGATCAAAGAGTTCAGGAACGCGGACGCGCTCCTCCATGTCGTCCGCGCCTTCCCCGACGAGGTCGCGGGCCTGCCGGATCCCCGGCGCGACATCCTGGATCTCGAGACCGAGCTGATCCTGGCCGACCTGGAGGTGGTGGACCGGAGGCTCGAGCGGCTCGAGGCCTCACTCCGGAAGCAGAGGAAGGAGGTCGAGGCGAAGGAGCAGGAGATCCTGCGACGCCTGAAGGCTGACCTCGAGACCGAGGTCCCGCTCCGCGCCATGGCGCTCTCGCCCGAAGAGGCCAAGGCGATCCGGGGGTTCACGTTCCTCTCCGAGAAGCCGATCCTCCACTGCCTGAACCTCGACGAGAAAGCGCTCGCCGATGGGCCTCGGGTGGGGGAGAAGTACGGGCTCGGGGAAATCGGGGCGCGGCCACGGACCCGGGTCGGCTGGGTGTCGGCGGTCATCGAAACCGAGGTCGCCCAGCTCGCCGGCCCCGAGCAGCAGGCCTTCCTGGCCGATCTGGGCCTCAAGGAGCCTGCGATCCACAGAGTCCTAAATGATTGTTATACCTTGCTCGGCTTGATCTCCTTCTTCACGGTCGGCGAGGACGAGGTGCGGGCCTGGCCGATTCCCGAGGGCACGCGGGCGCTGGACGCCGCGGGCACGGTCCACTCGGACATTGCCCGCGGGTTCATCCGGGCCGAGGTCAATAGCTATGACGATCTCGTCGCCGCGGATGGGTCCTTCGCCGACCTCCGATCCCGGGGCCAGCTCCGACTCGAGGGGAAGGACTATATGGTCCGGGACGGCGAGGTCTGCCACTTCCGCTTCAACGTCGCGAAGTGACGCGACTCAATCCTCGGAGGGGGCCTCGACGGCCCCCTCCGAGCCTCCCCCAGACCGGGTTGCGCGGGCGGAAGCCCGCGCTCGAACGGCGGCTACTCAGAGGCGCGCTGTCGGAGCAATCGTGTTCGAGCGCCGGCTCCGCCGGCGCAACCGGCTTGCCGGCGAGGCCGCCGCGGGTGACCGTTGGGGGTGTCGGGGGGAGCGGCGTCGCTCCCCCCGACTTTAACTAGGTGGTGACGCCGGGGATCTTCTTGAGCGGCCCCCCGAGCGCCTGCACGACCGCCGCGACGTTGGCGTCCGGCGTGTCGTTCGGCAGGACGCAGCCGGGTCCCACGATCAGCCCGACCCCGCCCGTCTGAGCGATCGCGTCGAGCGCCTCCGCGCGGGCCTCGGCGGGGGTCCCGTCCCGCAGCGTCTTCCACTGGTCGAGGCCGCCGATGACGGCGCCCCCGGTCTTGGCCTTGCCCTCGGCGAGGGAGGGCGGTGTGGCGCGATCGTCCCAGTTCCAGGCGTGGCCCGGCAGCGTTGCCAGACGGTCGAACAGGAGCCGGTCACCGTGACCGTGGACGATCGTGAGGACCGACTTGCCGCGCACCGACTCGAGGACGCGACGATCGTAGGGCTCGCCGAAGCGCGCGTAGTCCTCCTCGGTGCTCACGCTCCGGCTCGCCGCCTGGATCGAGTAGAAGATGCCCGAGACGCCCTCGGCGAGCGCCAGCGCGGCGAATCGGACCACCGTCTCGGTGATCGCCTCGAGGGCGCCCGTGACCAGCGTCGGGTGCTCCGAGAGGTCGTGCGTGAGCCGCGTGCCCGAGAGCTTCCGCGCGAGCGAGAGCGGCGAGAAGAGCGTGGGCAGGACCGGCGCGTCGCCGACACGCCGGTCGAAGCCCATCCGCACGATGGTCTCGAGCTGCTCGACCCAGCCCGACGCCGAGCCCGGATCGAGCGGGCGGATCGCCTTCCAGTCCTCGGGCGCACGGACGGCGCAGCGCACGCAGGGCCGGTGACCGTCCTCCCGCGGCTCGTCGCCCTCGACGCACCCCCACGCCTCGACCGCGTAGCCGCCGCGCGGCGTGATCTTGAGAAAGTCCGAGCCGTAGCGCTCGTGGAACCTGAGCGTCGCCTGCGCGAGCCCGGCGGCGGAGCGGTCGACCGACGGGAAGTGGCGCCAGACGGCGTAGGGCACGCGGTCGACGGGCTCGCGGTTGATCGCCGCCAGGACGCGCTCGCGCCGGCCCAGCTGCTTCACGGATCAGGACCTCGGGTCAGATAGATGACATCGTACTGGCCGAACCCCGCCGGATAGTGCGCAGCAACCCGAGCCAGCGCGCGCGCAATCGCTCCGACTTCCGCCGCGAAGCTCGCCGGGCAGAGGATGATGCCGGCGTGAGGTCGACGATCCCGGACGGCTCGACGGCCGTGCTCGATGAAATGTCGGAGGTCGCACGTGACGAGACAACGTCCTTCGCTCGATGCGAACGCGATCTGCACCTGATCGGGGGCTCCGGCCATTCCGACCTCGTGCGCGCTGGTCGCGTCCAAACCGCGTCTGCGGAGCGCTTCAGCAATCACCGGCGGCAGATTCTCGTCGAGATAGAACTTCACGCGCGGCGCGCGAGGCCGGGATACTTGACCTCGAGCGCCTCGAAGGTGAGCGCGTTCTCGGCGATGGCTTCATCGATCTCCCCGGGATACTGCCGGTAGTAGAGCAACGCAGACTTCAGGCCGGCGGGACCGACGTGCGGCAAGGCCTTGTGGAGCTTCTTCTCGTTCCCCTTGACGGCCTGGTATCCCTGGATGACCTCCCAGACGCCGAGCCCTGTGCCACCGACTTTGGCCTCGCGCCCCAGAATCTCGTCGGCGAAGTAGATCCCGGGGCACTGGCGCATCCGCAAGGCCTCTTCGATCAGATCCTG
>QHSA01000292.1 GCA_003220315.1 Candidatus Rokuibacteriota bacterium | reverse complement strand
GCCTTGGCCAGGGCGACAACGTTATGTTTGAGTTCCCCGGTCTCGTAATCCCGGACGCCGGTCATCAGGCCGACCTGATGGTCGACCAGAACGAGCGCGGAATTGTCCGTGGTCAGGGGGGTGTAGGGCTTGCTCTGATCGGTCATCGGAGTTTCCTCCAAATTTAGGGCGTTGCGTCGGCCCGCAATCACCGATATCAAACACGCTTAGTGCGGATCTTGGCTAGGCGCCTGCGACCTTCACGCTCTTGGCAGCCTGTTCGACCAGCGCGGCGACCGCTCCGGGCTGCGAGACATAGATGGCGTGGCTGCCCTTGACTTCAACAATCGTGGAATTCGCTCGTTTGGCCATGGCGCGTTGTGCGACCGCTGGGATCATCTGATCCTCTGTGACCACCAAGTACCAACTCGGCTTGATCCTCCACGCCGGTTCGCTGATCGCACCGCTGAGGGCGCCCAGGCCCCATGGGACCTGGGAATCGGCCATGAACGCGGCGGTCTCCGGGTCCACGTCAGCCGCGAACGAGGCACGGAACTTCGCCTTGTCGAGGAACAGATACCCGTCCTGCGGCGGCAGAATCGGCGGCACGGGCGCGCCCGGCGGCGGATCTTTGATGAGCGTGGCCACGGACTCGCCCTTGTCGGGGGCAAAGGCTGTGATGTACACCAACGCCGCAACCTTCGGATGGGTGCCGGCTTCGGTGATCACGGCTCCGCCATAGGAGTGGCCGACGAGAATCGCCGGCCCGTCCTGCGTGGCCAGAATGCGCTGGGTTGCTGCGGCGTCGTCCTGCAGCGAGATGGTCGGGTTCTGGACGATGCTGACGCGGTAACCGCCGTTCTTCAGGATCTTGTAGACGCTCCCCCAGCCGGCGCCGTCCACAAAGCCACCATGGACGAGAACGACGTTCTTTATGCTCGCCATCTTCCTCTCCTTCGGTGTCGGCAGTGCGCGTTGACTCTGCCAGGATGATCTCCCGCTTCGAGGCCGGAAGTATAAATGACTCAAACCGGGATTTGCGATTTGGACCCACGTCCTCGCTCCCTGGCGTTGCTGAACAGACCATGTGACGCGCCACGGGCGCCCTCCGCCGTTCGGAAGGCATCACCTAGGCTGTCGTCGCGGCGCCCGCGCGGGTGATGGCCCATCGCACGCAGCTTTGCCCTCGGCGACCATCCGGCCGAGAGATACTCCCGCCACGAGCGCTCCGTTTCTCTCTCGTCCCGTGTCCGGCCTTCTCGATCACGTCGGATGCCACGCGAGCCGCTCGATGCGACCGAGAATCTGCCGAAAGAACGTCGGCGTCAAGTGGCTCTCGGCTAGCTGGAGGATGAAGTACCGGGCATGTCGGATGAGGCGCCCGCCGGTTTTGAAGAGCCGCTGCTGGAGACTCGTCAGGGACCAGTTCTGGATGGCCACGGGGAGAACGAGTCGGCGCAGGAGATTGCCGAGGTTGTAGGCGATCACCCCGAGGAGCAACCGCACCTCATTGGCCCGGAACCGGTGACAGGAGAGGCGGGTCCAGTGGGTGGCGGTCTTGCCCTCCTTGATCCACTGCTCGGCCGTCCTGCGTTGGTTGTAGAAGCGGACGACTGCTCGGTTCGTCCCCAGCGTGGTGACGATGAAGCCTACTCGGGGAAACAGTTCACCGAGGTGATGCTCGACCTTGGCGATCACGCGGCGCGGGCGGTCCCAGGGCGTCGATGAGTACGGACCGCCGTAACGCACGCTTTGGTCTTTGGGTTGCGGTGAGTGATTCGGCGGTGGCGAGTTGACTATGGCATGTCCATGCGGTATAGGTGCCGTGCCAACGGCCTCGTTATAGCTAACCCGACGCCCGCGACGGTACCCAAGGGGCTCGTCGATAGGTACAGGCGGCATGCTTGGTGATTTCTCGACGCACTCGAGTGTTGGCCCGCCTCAGCCTGTCCCTCCTGACGGAGGCGCTGTCCAGCAGGCCGCGGACGAGTTTCCGCCGCGACTCCAGCGGACGCTGGACCTGAGGCTCGCCCCCGATCAGCTCGCGGCGCTCGTCGAGATTCATCGCGCCGTCGCGGGTCATCTCGACCGCAAGGCGCTGTTCACGGCGATCGCGCAAGTGCTCCAGCGAGTCGTCCCGGTGAGCCGCGTGATCCTCCTGCTGTCGGATACGGACCCGTCGACATTGACGGTCTACGCCGCCTACGGCAAGTTGGGCGTCGAGTTCTACCAGGGCCAGACGATTGCTCGCGCTGGCTCGATCCCGGGCTGGGTGGTCGAGCACGGGCGCCCGTTCGTTTTGGACCGCGCAGAGCACGTTCGTGAGCGCTTCCCGGTCAGCTATGAGAGGTTGCAGCGGTGGGGCATGGAGTCGGTCGCCGTCGTCCCACTCCTGACCGAGACGCGCTGCGTGGGCGCGCTCAGCCTTATGGCTGAGCAGGCGGATGCCTGGTCCGGAGTCCCGCCGATTCTGCTCGAGGAAATCGCGGCCTCGATCGCGGTGGCCGTTGACCACTGCGCGGCCTACGAGGAACTCGGCAGGCTGCGGGACGAGCAGGCGGCGCTCCTCGAAATCAACCGGACGGTGGCGCGCCACCTGCACCGA
>QHSA01000203.1 GCA_003220315.1 Candidatus Rokuibacteriota bacterium | reverse complement strand
GTTTGCAGCTCCCGAGACGCCGTGTCGAGCTTCGTGTTCTTGGCCTCCAGCTTGCCCCGCTCCTCCTCCGACGCCTTCTGGTTTTCCTCCAGGGCCTTCACCCGGGCCTGCGCCTGCTCCAGGGCCTTGGACAACTCCTCCGTCTGCCGAGCGAGCCTTTTGGCCGTCGTCTGCTCGGCGGTATAGGCCGTTTGAAGCCCCCGGAGCGTGAGGTCGAGCTTTGTGTAGGTGAAGTAGGCGATCACCCCACCACCGACGAGCAGGCCAAGGGCGACCGCACCGATCAGGACCGCCCACCTGACCTTTCTTGGTTTCGGTGCGATCATGCCGCCTTCGGTCAGGCCGGCTTGGGTCAGGCCGTCTTCGATCATGCCGTCGTCGGTCATTCTTCCTTTGTCCCGTCCTTCTCTTCTTTCTTCTCTTCTTGCTTTTCCTCTTGTTTTCGCGTTCCGGTCCCGGTCACGCCGACGGATTCCACGCCGGAGATGATCGTCGGAGTGAGGAAGAAAATGAGCTCGGTCTTCGCCCTTCGGTCGTCCCTGGATCGGAAGAGGGCTCCCAGGAAGGGAATGTCCCCCAAGACCGGAAGCTTTTTCTCGGCGCCGATCTTCTCATCTTTCATGAGCCCGGCGATGACGAGGGTGGTGCCGTCTTTGACCATCACGGTGGTCTCGGCGCTGGAGGTATCGACGATGGGAATACTGTTGCCCGCCGCCGTGGTGAGGGAACGACTCACCGAGCTGACCTCCGGCTTGATCTTCATGCTGACGAAGCCCTCTTCGTTGATGGTGGGGAGCACCTTGAGCTGGAGGCCCACATCGATGAACGTGACTTGTTCGGCGGTGGTGGAGGCGCTCGTGGTCTGGGTCACGGCAGAGGTGACGTAGGCCTCCCGGGTCCCCACGAGGATTTTTGCCTCCTCGTTTTCCACCACCGCGATCTGCGGCGTGGAGAGGATATTTGTTTTGCCGACGGATTGGAGGAGCTCCAGCACCGCCCGGAACTTATCCGACGCGAACGTCCCGAGGATCAGCTTGCCGGACGCGCTGGGCGGCGGCACGATGGGAAAGAACTGCGTCACGTGCACGTCCACGACAGTCTTGAAGAGCGCCTCCCAGTCGACCCCGACCTGCAATTGATCGCTCAGGCGGACCTCCATGATCCTCGCCTGGATGACGACCTCCCGGGTCTTCCGATCAAACGCGCTGATGACCCGCCGGATTTCTTGCATCTGGGGAGCCAAGTCGGTCACGACCAGCGTGTTCGTTCGCTTGTCCAGCCGGACTGCTCCGAGCTTGGGCGTGAGGGCCTTTTCCACCTCGGGCTTGATGTCCGCCGCTTTGCCGTACCGCAACTCGAAGGCGTGGGTTTGTAGCTGGGCCGCCCGATCCATCCCCTCGGCCGCCGCGACCATCTGGCCGACCTTCTCCGGCACGTCGATCAGGATGATCGTCCGGGTCTGGGGATCGGCCACGATCCGTCCCACTGCGGACTTCACGTTTCCGAGCACGGTCGCCACGGCGGTCGCGTCGGCATACTGGAGATAGACCGTCTTGACCTCACGCTGATCGGCAAACACGCCGCCAAAGAGCCGTTGGTAATCCGCCTCGGTCATCACGTGGATGACGCGGCTTTGCACCACGTAGGCCAGCTCGTTGGTGAGCGCGATGATGTCCAGGGCATCCTGGATGGTGATGTCCTTTACGGCGAGCGTGACCCGGCCCCCGACGTTCTTTCCGGGCACGATGTTGAAGTCCCCCTGCTCGGCGAGAAATTTGAGCACCGCCAGGGTGTCCATTTGCCGCAGGTCCAGCGAGATCTTTTTGGACAGACCTGGCAGGGGCGCCGGCTTCGGCGGACCGGCAAGCCTCTGCGACTCGGCACCGGCCGGAGGGTTGGTGAGGACTTTGATGGCCGGTTGGGCACCGGTCTCGCCTGGAGCTGGCTCGGACTCGGACGTGAGCGGGAGCGACGCTGTCACCAGCCCGGCAAGCGCGAAGCTGACCACGGTCCGTCTAGAAAAGATCGTATTCCGCATTTCCATAGCTCAGGACCACTCGATCCCGGAAGATGGCTTTGATCCGAATCTGGTTGATGGACTCCCGCTCTTTGAGGAACGAGGTTTCCCGCTTGGCCGTGTCTTCGATCATGGCGATCGGGACGCGTCCCCACGCGATGCCCACCAACTTCAGGGTCTTCGCCCGCTCCCGCAAGATCTCGAGCGCCGTCGGCTCGGGCGGCGGTTTCGTTGGCTCCGCCGGCCTCACGGGCTCCGCCTTTGCCTCTGGCTTCTTGCGCTCAGGAGGAGCCCCGGGACTGAAGAGGTCCCTCGCGTCGACCTCTCTCAGATAGTCTTCCACGGGCCGCAGAGCCGCCAACGGCGGCTCCTCCTTGGCCGTGGGCCGGGCTGACCTCGCCTCGCTGACGAGGTCCATCGCGCTGGGTCGGACTCGTTGCGTATTGAGCGCGATCGCGGCCACGACGAGAGCCAGCAGGACGATGAGGCCACGGTTGATGAGCGTGAGGTTGAGCTCCCTGGGCGCCAACCTCCCGGAGAGCCAGGACGCGACGAGCCGCCGGGCCTTTTCCTTGTAGGGGAAGAAGAACGGCGCCCAAGCGCTGACGTCCCGGAACGCGAACCTCCCCCCGCCTTTTTCTCCCGATTCGATGAGCCTCAGAAGCCGTTCTTCTGGCGTCACGGCGGGGAACACTGTTTCAGGCCAAGACCCGTTTGGTCAGCCCGCGGATGATGGCCGCATCGACTTCGTCCCTGTCCGATATCACCAATCGCTCCAAGGCATCGTGACACAGGGTCGTGATCCGCCTGGGAGAGCCCTGCGTATGCCGGTAAATCTCCCGGATGGCGTCCGGCGTAAAGAGATTCCTGCGCGCGACGTACCCAGCCTTCCGGAGACGGAACGCGATCATCGCCTCGGTGTCCGCTTCGTCGAGCGGATCGATGACGCACTTGAGGCTGATGCGGTCCCAGAGGTTCTTCATCTCTCGGATCCGTGGCAGGAGCTCCATCTGCCCCATCAGGACGAGCTGGAGGAGCTTATATTCGTTGGTCTCATAGTTGAGGAGGGCCCGCAAGAGCTCCAGCAAGGACGAACTCAACCGCTGGGCTTCGTCGATCAACAACACGATCGTCCGATCGTCCTCCACGCCCTTCTCGAAGAGGTATCCCTCGAGGATCTCGAGGGATCTGACGACGGGCAGCGGACCTGACGCAGGAGCAATCCCGAAGAGCTTCACGAGTGCCGCGAGAAACTCGGCCTCTGTCTCGTAGACGGGATTGAGGATCAGATGGGAGGAGACCTTCTCCTCCCGCTTCAGGAGCTGGAAGAGCCTCCGGCTGAGCGTTGTTTTGCCCATCCCGACATCTCCCAAGACGAGACTCAGTCCGCGCTTCAACTTGATGGCGATCTGCAGCCGGTTCAGGACCGCCTTGTGCGAGGCCGACTCGTAAAAGAAGGCGGGATCTGGACTGGTTGAAAATGGCTCTGTCGTGAGCCCCAAAATCCCGTAGTAGCTCATCGCCCTTTGACCCGGAGCTCTCTCATCGACTTCCTCCTGCAGGCGTCCAGAGACACTCGTGGTGCCCAGAGAGGTGTCACCGTCGCCCGGCGCCGGCGGGAGCAGGCTTTCGTCGTCCGACTCACCCTCTCGGGCCGGCCCGGCTCCGAGGAAGGCGCGCACCGCGCCCACCAACCACCCAAGCCCGCGGGGAGGCTCGCCCTCGCCACGGCCGTGACGGCTCTCGTCCGGCAGGACCCCCTCGCGATCTTCTTCCAAACCTGGCGGAGGCTCCGGATCGTCGACGTCGGCACCGTCCACGGCGTCGTCGGCGACGCCGATCGGAGGAGCGCACGGCTGCGGGGGCGTCTCCGAGCTTGGTCCGGGCACGGGAGCGCTCGCTCGTGGGGCGACGAGTGCCAGACCCAGCGCCGTCTCAAGCTGGGCGAGGTCGACGGGCTTGACCAGGACGACGGTCGCACCGAGGGCGCGCGCTTGCTGGTGAATCGCGGCGTCTGGGTCCTCCGTGACGACCGCAACCCTGATCGTCGGGTCGAAGGGGCGGATGCGCTTGAGAGCCTCGAGGCCGCCCAGGCGCGGCATGTTGAGGTCGAGGACAACCACCCCCGGCCGGTGCTGCTTCACACTCAGCAGCGCCTCCAGGCCGTTCTGGGCCTCAAGGACGGCGAGCCCGCGAAGCCTGAGAAAGTCCCTGAGGACTTGGCGGGCCTCGGGGTCGTCGTCGACCACGAGGGCCGGTCGCGACTCAGGGCTCACCAGGCTCTCGCGTGGCGCGTCGGCACTGAGAATTGCGTCGTGACTCATCGTCCTTTTTCCCGGAACTTCGCCTGGTTGCAGGGCCCCCCAGACCAACGTATCTCATAGAGATCTTTACCCCCTATAGATTTAGGGGAGGAGGTTCCGAGGCGGGCCCGGGGCTCCGGCCCGAGCCGACCCGGCCGCCACGGGCCTTGGTTTGGTAGCTACTTAGGCGTTGGCGCTGACCGGCGCCGTCGGCAGTTGCGGGACCTCGCCGGACTTAGAGCGGCCCGGACACTAGGAGTGGTCCGGATAGTGGCCGGGGCTAGTAGGCCGGGCTGACTCCGTATTCCGGCCGCAGAAGAAAGCCAGGCACGGCCTCACGCGAAGCGCGGCGGCGGCGTGAACCCCCCGATCTCCCGCGCGACGAGCCCGGCGAAGCGGATCGGCGTGCGGTCTTCGAGGTACGGGCCGATCGCCTGAAGCCCGATCGGAAGCCCGGCGCGCGTGAGGCCCAGCGGGAACGCGGTGGCGGGCTGGCCGGCGAGCGTCGCGACACCCGGGTAGACGAGCTGCAGATCGTAGAGGACGTTGCGGTCGCCGACCTCGAGGGTGTCGTGCAGCGACTTGGCGTCGGGCGGGTAGGGCTTCGGGACGTGGGGGAACGCGGGCCCGAGCGTGATCGGCGCGAGGAGCACGTCCCACTCGCGGAAGAAGGCACGGAAGGCGGCCCGGAATTGCTCGCGCTGGCCGAAGTAGCCGATGTACTCCGCGGCGCCCGCCCGGAGACCGCGGAGGCTCGCCTGGCCGAACTCGTCGTCGCGGGTTTTCCAGATCTCGACGCGTCGCTGCCGTTCCTCTTCGGGTAGGCGCGCCGACGTCACCGCGGCGAGGAGCATGCGGTAGAGCGCGTGGTGGCGGCGAAGATCGCCGAGGATCTCGGGCTGGGCGCGCTTGACCGTGGCGCCCGCGCTCGCGAGCCCGGCCGCCAGCCGATCGAGGGACGTTGTAATCTCGCCGTCCACCGGGAGCCAGTCGATCGGCGGCAGGACGGCGATCCGGAACTCGGCGAGCCGCGTGTGGCGCGCCGCCGGCAGCTCGAGCCGCCAGGCGGTATCTTCCCCCGTGTCGGGGCCGGCGAGGACGTCGAGCGCGAGCTCGAGGTCTTCGGCGCTCCGGGCGAGCGGCCCCTGCACGCCCATCGCGACGGCGGCGTTCGGCATCGGTGGGTAGGGGAACTGGCCGCTGCGCGGCAGCGCGGTCTCGCTCGGCTTGTGACCGTAGACGCCGCAGAAGGCCGCCGGCACGCGGATCGAGCCGCCGATGTCGCTGCCGACCTCGAGCGGCGTGAGCCCGGCGGCGAGCGCCGCAGCGCCGCCGCCCGTGGACCCGCCCGGTGTCCGCGCCGGGTCCCACGGGTTCACGGTGCGACCGAAGATCGGATTGTCCGCCTGCCAGTCGGCGAGGACGGGCGGCACGTTCGTCTTGCCCACGACGACGGCGCCGGCCTTGCGCACGCGCGTCGTCGCCGGGGCATCGTGGTCGGAGACGAAGCGCGACCACTCGGGGACGCCGACCGTGGTGCGGAGACCCGTGACGTTGATCGACTCCTTCAGCGTCATCGGTAGCCCGAGGAGGGGTCCCTCCTCACCGCGGGCGCGCGCGGTGTCGGCGGCCTCGGCCTGGCGGCGCGCGCGCTCGAAGTCCCGGGTCACGATGGCGTTCAGGGTCCCGTCGTGGCGCGCGATCCGCACCACGTGGAGCTCGAGCAGCTCGACCGCCGAGACCTGACGGCCGGCGAGCGCGCGCAGCATGTCCCCAGCGGTCGTGAACGGGTCGAGTTTCGCCGTCGTCATCGTCCGATCTCCTCTGCGATCATCGTGGACTGGGAGTCAGCGCGCGGACCGCGCCGAGCACGATCTCGCGCTTGCGGACGGGGTCCGGCTCGGCGGTCGAGAGCGCGAGAAACGCCGTGTCGATCCCGGCGGCCAGATACCGACGGACGTGAGCGCGGATCTCGTCCGTCGAGCCGCGGATGATCAGGTCGTCGATGACCTTCTCGGGCACGGCCGCGACCGCCCCCTTGCGGTCGCCGCGCTCCCACGCGTCCCACATCGGCCCGAGCGCCGCGGCGCGCCCGAGCCACTCGTGGAACGCCCGGTAGACGGGCACGTTGAGGTAGGCGGTCACGTGACGCCGCACCGCCGTCTCCGCCGCGGGCCCCGGTGGATCGACGTTGACGAGGAGGCGTGCCGTGATCTCGATCGCCCCGGGATCGCGCCCGGCGCGGGCAGCGGCCTCGCGCACGACGGCGACGGACTTCGGCACGTCGTCGGCGGCGAGCCAGTTCAGGATCGCGCCGTCGCCGACCTCGCCCGCGACCCGCAGCATCCCGGGCCGGAGCGCTGCGATGTGGATGGGGACCGGCTCGACGGGCGGTTTGGTCAGGCGAAAGCCGTCCACCGCGAACGTCTCGCCGCGGAAGACGACGCGCTCGCCCGCGAGCGCCCGGCGGAGGAACTGCGCCGTCTCGCGCACGCGGGTCGCGGGACGGGCGAAGGCGCCGCCGTTCCACGCCTCGACGACGGGCTCGGAGCCCGAGCCGATGCCGAGGCAGAACCGGCCGGGCGCGATCTCGGCGATCCCCGCCGCCGAGAGGGCGAGCGTCGCCGGGCCGCGGGTGTAGACGTTCGCGATCGCGGTGCCGACGCGCAGGCGCGTCGCGAGGCCGACGACGGCGAGCGGCGCGAAGCAGTCCACGCCGTCCACCTCGAGCGACCACGCGTCGGTGTACCCGAGCCGCTCGGCCTCGCGCGCGAGCTCGGCGTGCTCGGCGAGCGTGAAGCCGTCGAGCGGCACCGACAGGGCCCAGCGCTTCGGCATCGTCGTGAGGTCCCCCCCCGGAGTTCCGCTGTCGAGGCTCCTGATTCTACTGTATGATCGCCGCCGACGCCGTAAGGGGGCGCCATGCTGGGCGACATCGTGGAGCTGACGGTCGTCGTGAGGGACCTCGACGCCGCGGTCGAGCGGTTCACGGAGGTCTTCGGGCTGACGGTCCATCGCCGCGGCGAGTCCGAGGAATTCGGATTCAAGAACGCGATCCTGCCGACGGGGATCGGCCACATCGAGCTCCTGCAGCCGACGGACCCGACCAAGCCGGTCGGGCGCTTCCTCGAGAAGCACGGCGAGGGCGTCTACCTCGTCGGCTTCGAGTGCAGGGACATCCTCGGCAGCGTCGAGCAGCTCAAGGCGCACGGCGTCCGCGTCGACCACCGGCCGGGCAAGGACATCGCCTGGATCCATCCCCGCGACGCGCACGGGCTCTTCGTCGAGTTGCGCACGCGCGAGCGATACGACTAGCGACCGTGCCGACGTTCCACTTCGACCTCGGCGAGCTGCCCCCGGAGACCCGGGTCCTCCGCGAGGAGGTGCGCGACTTCCTCCGCGCCGAGCTCGGTGACCGCGCGCCCGCGCGGCGCGCGCACTCCTGGGGTGGGTTCGACCGCGAGTTCAGCCGCAAGGTCGGCGACCGCGGCTGGATCGGTATGACGTGGCCCGAGCGTTACGGTGGTCACGAGCGCTCGTCGCTCGAGCGGTACGTGGTGCTGGAGGAGATGCTCGCCGCCGGGGCGCCCGTCTCGGCGCACTGGGTGGCGGACCGGCAGTCGGGCCCCTTGCTCCTCCGCTTCGGCACCGAAGCCCAGCGCGCGCGATTCCTGCCGGCCATCGCGCGCGGGGAGCTCGCGTTCGCGATCGGGATGAGCGAACCCGACTCCGGCTCGGACCTCGCCTCGATCCGCACGCGGGCCGAGCGCGTCCCGGGAGGCTATCGCGTCAACGGCACCAAGGTGTGGACCAGCAACGCACACCTCAGCGACTACATGATCGCGCTCTTCCGGACCCACCATGACCCCACCAAGAAGCACGAGGGGCTCACGCAGTTCCTGGTCGACACCAAGCTCGCGGGCATCACGATCAATCCCATCATCGACCTCGCCGGCTCGCACCACTTCAACATGGTCGTGTTCGAGGACGTCTTCCTCCCCGAGGAGATGCGCGTGGGCGAGGAGGGCGCGGGCTGGAGGCAGGTGACGACGGAACTCGCCCTCGAGCGGAGCGGGCCCGAGCGGTACCTGTCGAGCCTCGCGCTGCTCGTCGAGCTGATCCGCGAGGCCGGGAAGGAGCCGGGCGAGCGCCCCGCCGCGGTCGTCGGGCGACTGGTCGCGCATCTCGTCACGCTCCGCCAGATGTCGCTCTCCGTCGCCGGCATGCTCCAGGCAGGCGATAATCCGAACCTCGAGGCCGCCGTCGTCAAGGACGTGGGCACGACGTTTGAGCAGGAGATCCCCGAGGTCGTCCACGCGTTGCTCGGCGTCGAGCCGACGCTCGCGTCCGGCACCGACCTGCAGCAGACGCTCGGGTACCTCGTCCAGCGCGCGCCGTCGTTCTCGCTCCGCGGTGGCACGCGCGAAATCCTGCGCGGCATCATCGCGCGGGGGCTCGGGCTCAGATGAAGCCACACGCACCTCTCTCAGGCCACCCACGATGGGCGCCGGGCGCGCGGGCCCCGGGACAACGGAGCTGAGCGTGCCTCTCTCAGGCCACCTGCGGTTGATGCCGGCCTCGCGGGCCCCGGGACAACGGAGCTGAGCGTGCCTCTCTCA
>QHSA01000141.1 GCA_003220315.1 Candidatus Rokuibacteriota bacterium | reverse complement strand
TGGAGCACCCAGACGTGGTCCTGCGCGTCCACAGCCACGCCGGCAGCCTGGCCCATGAGCCACCGGTTTGGCAGGGGTTTGGGCCACGCCGGGTCCACGCGGAGCTGGGGGACCCGCCCCTCGGCTCCGGGCTGGGCCCTGGCGGCGAACGAAAGGACCGACGCGCCCAGTCCGACGACCGCGAGCGCGACGACGACCGCGGGCCCTCTCACGGCGCTCCCTCCCCGAGTCCGAACACGCGCGCGAGGAGCTCGTAGGATCGCCGGCGCGCCTTCGGGTCGTGGGTGATCGTGACGATCACCAGCTCGTCCACGCCATACGCGTCGGCCAGCGCGCGCAGGCGCTCGCGCACCTCGGCGGGGGCGCCGGCGATCGTGCGTCGGCGCGCCTGCTCGACGATGCGGAGCTCGCGCGCCGCGTACGGGTACGCCTCGGCCTCCTCGACCGATGGGTAAGGGCCCGCGCGGCCCGTGTAGAGTCGCACGACGAACAGGTCCCGGCTCCGCGCGAGGCGGAGCGCCTCGGCCTCGGAGTCGGCGCACACGACGAAGACGGCGACGCTCGCGCGCGGCGCGGAGAGGAGCGGGGACGGCCGGAACGCCGCCGCGTACCCGCGCGTGATGGGGGCACCGCCCTCGTCGTTGATGAAGTGCGCGAAGGAGAACGCGGTGCCGAAGTGCGCCGCGAGCGCGGCGCTCACGTCGCTCGAGCCGAGCAGCCAGACCTCGGGCACGGTCGGCCCGCTCGGCATCGCGATCACCTTGCCATACCGATGCCCTTCGGGGAAGCTCGCGCGGAGGAAGCCGATGACGTCGGCCACCTGTCGCGGGAACGCGGCGGGGGCGCTTCGCCGCTCGGTCCCCCACTCGCTCGAGACGTCCCCGCCGCGATCCTCCAGGGCGAGCGTCGTGAGGTGATCGGCTCCGGGCGCGCGGCCGATTCCAAGATCGATGCGTCCGGGGAACAACGTTTCGAGCACGCGGAAGGTCTCCGCGACCTTGAGAGCGCTCGCGTGCTGGAGCATCACGCCGCCCGCGCCCACGCGGATCCGGGACGTGCGGGCGGCGACCTGGCCGATCAGCACCTCGGGGCTCGATCCCCCGAGCCCCGGAGTCGAGTGGTGCTCGGCCAGCCAGTATCGGTGGTAGCCGAGGCGGTCGGCGAGCTCGGCGAGCTCGAGCGACTCGTGGATCGCGTCGGCCGGCGTCCCGCCGCTCCGGACCGGCGACTGATCGAGGACGGACAGGAGCGGCATCTAGTTGATCCGCTTCTCCTTGCCTCGCCACTCCTTCTCGCGCAGGACGAACTTCTGCACCTTCCCGGTGGAGGTCTTCGGCAGGTCACCGAACTCGACGGCGGCGGGACATTTGAAGTGCGCGATGTGCTGGCGGCAGAACTCGATGATGTCTGGCTCGGTCGCCGTCGTGCCGGGCTTGAGCGTGACGAACGCCTTGGGCCGCTCGCCCCACTTCGCGTCGGGGATCGCGACCACCGCGCACTCGAGCACCGCGGGATGCCTGGCGACGGTCTGCTCGACCTCGATCGTCGAGATGTTCTCGCCGCCCGAGATGATGATGTCCTTCTTCCGGTCCCGCAGCTCGATGTAGCCGTCCGGGTGCCAGACGGCGAGGTCGCCCGAATGGAACCAGCCGCCGCGGAAGGCCTCGGCGGTCGCGTCGCGCTGGTCGAAGTAGCCCTTCATCGCGTTGTTGCCCCGCATGATCACCTCGCCGAGCGTCTCGCCGTCGCGCGGCACGTCGTTCATGCTGCCGTCCACGACGCGCACGAGGTCGAAGAGCGCGTAGCCCTGCCCCTGGCGGGCGGCGAGGCGCGCCTGCTCCTCGAGCGGACGCGCGTCCCACTCGGCGTGCCACGCGCACACGGTGTGCGGCCCATAGGTCTCGGTGAGGCCGTAGACGTGGACGGGGCGGAAGCCGAGCTCCTTGAGCTTGCCGAGGAGCGTCGGCGAGGGCGGGGCGCCCGCGACGCACACCGTGACCGGGTACCGGAGCCTGTGCGCCTTCGGGTCGTTGACGACGCCGATGTGGACGGTCGGCGCGCCGTTGTAGTGGGTGACGCCCTCCGTGTCGATCAGCTCCCAGACCCGGGCGGCCTCGACACGGCGCAGGCAGACGTGGGTGCCGGCGACGGCGGTGACGCCCCAGGTGAAGCACCAGCCGTTGCAGTGGAACATCGGGAGCGTCCAGAGGTACTTCGTGTCGACGCTCATGTGGGCCTCGAGCACCTCACCGACCGCGTTGACCCACGCCCCACGGTGGGAGTACATAACGCCCTTGGGCCGGCCCGTCGTGCCCGAGGTGTAGTTGATCGCGAGCGTCTCGTCTTCGTCGCGGAGCCAGCTCTCGACGGGCTCCGGCGAGCCCGCCGCAAGGAAGTCCTCGTAGGGGTCGCCCGCGGCGCCGGTGTCGTCCACGCGCACGATCGGGACGCCCGTCAGGTCGATCGACTTCACGAGCCCCTCGAGCTCCGCGTCGACGAAGAGGAACCGCGAGCCCGAGTGCTTGAGGATGTAGGCGATCTCGTCGGCGACGAGTCGCGTGTTGATCGCGACGAGGATCCCGCCGGCGGCCGGCACGCCGAAATGCGCCTCGAGCATCGCGGGGATGTTCGGGCAGAGGAACGCGACCCGGTCGTGCTTCGCCATCCCCGCCGCCCGCAGCGCAGAGGCGAGGCGGTTGACGCGCTCCTCGAACTGCTTGTAGGTGTACCGACGGCGCCCGTGGACGACGGCCGTCTTCTGCGGGAAGACGTACGCGCTGCGCGCGAGGAAGCTCACCGGGGTGAGCTCGGTCCGATAGACGTGGCGAAACTCGTCGCTCATTGCCGACCCCAGTTTACCCCAGGGCGCGTCGAAGTAACTTCGCTTCGAGCGCGGGCTCCGCCGGCGCTCGAGCGGCGGCTTTGCCGCCGCAACCGAATCCTGGGGGGAGGTTCGGAAGGGGGGCGAAGCCCCCCTTCCGAGTCCATTAGCGGGGCTGCGGCGTCAGGCGGAGGTACGGCTTGAGCGCGCGCCAGCCCTTCGGGAACTTCGCGCGGGCCTCCTCGTCGCTCACGGCCGGGACGATGATGACGTCCTCGCCCTGCTTCCAGTTGACGGGCGTCGCGACCCGGTGGGCGTCGGTGAGCTGGAGCGAGTCGATCACGCGCAGGAGCTCGTCGAAGTTGCGTCCGGTCGTCTGGGGATACGTGATCGTCAGGCGGATCTTCTGCTTCGGATCGATGACGAAGACGGTCCGTACCGTGTAGACCTCGTCGTGCGCGGGGTGCATCATCCCGTAGAGGTTCGCCACCTTGCGCTCGGGGTCGGCGATGATCGGGAAGTTCGGCGCGTAGCCCTGCGTCTCCTTGATGTCGGCCGCCCAGCCGCGGTGCGCGTCCAGCGGGTCGATCGAGAGGCCGATCACCTTCACGCCCCGCGTGTCGAACTCCGGCCGGAGCCGTGCGACGTAGCCGAGCTCCGTCGTGCAGACCGGGGTGAAGTCGCGCGGGTGCGAGAAGAGAATCGCCCAGCGGTTTTCGATCCACTCGTGGAACCGGATCGGCCCCTCGGTGGTGTCGGCGGTGAAGTCCGGTGCGGTGTCGCCGAGTCTCAGTGACATAATTCCTCCTTGGCGCCCGCCGTCAGGCGGCGGCACGCCGCGTGCCGCGGGTCGCGACACGCAGGATGAAGTCGACGAAGCGCGGCGTCGGGTCGAAGCCCAGCACGGCCGGCGCGTTCGCGACGAAGTTCGACGTGGCGTTGACGTCGTAGAAGTACACCCGTTCGTCGGCGCGGCCCACGAGATACTCGACGCCGCCGACGTCGATCGACGCCGCGCGCGTGAGCGCCAGCACCGCGTCCACCACGGCGGTCGGCGCGTCCCAGCGGGTGACCGTGAGTCCGGGCTTCGCGTCCGCCGGGCAGGCGCCGGGGTCGGCCGGCTCCACCCGGCAGATGTCGGCCGGGCAGAGGTTGAAGTCGGTCGTGCCGCGGACGATCCGGATCGCGTAGAGGAGCCGCCCGTCCAGCACCTCGACGCGCACGATCGCGCCGTCCTTCGGCTCGACGTACTCCTGGAGCAGCGCGGTCCCGTCGGGCCCGAAGTCCAGTCGCTCGGCCGCCGCCTCGAGGTCCACGCGCGAGTCGAACCGCTCGATGAGCGCCCCGGAGCCGCCGACGTCGGGCTTGACCAGCACCGGGAAGCGAACGCCCGCGCTCGCCTTGACGAGCTCGGCGCGGTGGTTCACGACGACCGTCCGCGGATAGCGGAGGCCGAGCCGCTCGAAGAGCTCGACCTGGAGCGCCTTGGACTTCTCGAACCGGTAGGCCGCCACGGGATTGATCACGGGGATCCCGAGCGACTCGTAGTGGTCGAGGAGCGGCTCGGTGTAGAAGAGGACGCCCGCGTGGCCGCGCCGGTGCGACGACGGGCTCGTGCGGTTCACGACGACGGAGTACCGCCGGCTCCGGTCGCGTGGATCGTAGCCGTGGCTCGAGTGGTCGATCTTCTCGAACGGCAGCCGCCGCCGCTCGAGCTCGGCCAGGAGGCGCGCCGACCACTCGGGGTGCTCGTCCAGGATGCCGATGGGTGCCGGAAGCTCGACGCTCATCGGACCGCTCGGAGCGCCAGCGCCGGCGCGTCGAGCCACGCGAGTCGCTCCCGCAGCGCGACGACGTCGCCGATCACCGTGACGACCGGAGGCTCGAGTCGCGCGCGGCGCGCGCGCTCGGCGATGTCGCCGAGCGTCCCGACCACCGTCTCCTGCCAGTCGGTGGTTCCCCAGCGGACGAGCGCCACCGGCGTCGCGGCCGCGCGCCCGTGGGCGACGAGCTCAGCCGCGAGCTCTGGCAGCCGCTCGAGGCCCATCAGCACGACGAGCGTGTCCACCGCGGTCGCGAGCCGCGCCCAGTCGACCCGGCGCCCGCCCTCCGACGCGCAACGGTGCCCGGTGACGACGGCGAACGAGGAGGCGACGCCGCGGTGGGTCAGCGGGATCCCGGCGTACGCGGGCACCGCGACGGCGGAGGTCACCCCCGGCACGACCTCGAACGGGATCCGCGCGCGCGCCAGCGCCTCCGCCTCCTCGCCGCCCCGGCCGAAGACGAAGGGGTCGCCGCCCTTGAGCCGCACGACGCGCCGGCCGCGCCGCGCGTGCCTCACGAGGAGGGCGTTGATCTGCCCTTGGGGCAGCGCGTGAGCGCCGCTCGCCTTGCCCGCGAAGACCCGGCGCGCCCGTGGCGCCTCCTCGAGGAGACGCCGGTCCACCAGGCGGTCGTAGACGACGACGTCGGCGCGGCGCAGGAGCCCGAGGCCGCGGACGGTGATCAACCCCGGGTCGCCGGGACCGGCGCCAACGAGCGCGACCGACCCTACGCGCGCGTCGGAGTACCCACCCTTCGATCGAGGTTCGAGCGCCGGCTTTGCCGGCGCAACGATTCCTGGGGGGAGGTTTCGGAAGGGGGGCGACGCCCCCCTCCGAGGATCTACGCGCACGCCGGGGCTCCCAGACGCTCGAGGAGGCGGCGCTTCGCCTCCTGGCGTCCGCGCTCGACGATGACCCGCCGCACCTCGGGTACCTGGAGCGCGCGCCGCCACGTCTCGGCGTCGGCGACGCGGCCGGCGGCGCGCAGTTCGCGCCGCGCCTCCGCCGCGATCTCCGCCAGCGTCGCGTATTCCGCCGTCAGGTAGCGCTCGAGCTCTTCCCGGATCGCGCGGGCGAGCGCGGGGCTCGTGCCGCCCGTGGACACCGCTACGGACAGCCCTCCGCGCCGCACGACCGCGGGCAGGATGAAGGTGCAGTGCGCCGGATCGTCCGCCGCGTTCACCCAGACCCCGCGCGCACGGGCCGCGACGAAGAGCGCCGCGTTGACCTCGCCGCGGTCGGTCGCCGCGAATGCGAGATCCACGCCGTCGAGGTCGCCCGGCTCGAAGCCGCGCCGGTGGTGACGGAGGCGACCGCCGGACGCGAGCGCGGCGAGCGCCGGTGTCAGCGCCGGCGAGACCACGGTCACCGTCGCGTCCGCCGCCAGGAGACCGTGCACCCTGCGCTCGGCGACGAGCCCGCCGCCGACGACCAGAACGTGCCGGCCGGCCAGCTCGAGGAAGACCGGGTAAAAGCCCATCTCAGCCGTCCACGCCGTGGGGCGGCTGGCCGGCCGGGACGTCGCGCTCCGCCGCCTCGACCAGCCCGCCGGCGAGCCGCGCGCGGAGCTCCTCGTCGGTGTGGCGCGCGCAGAACTGCCGGAAGGTCTCCCCGGGACGACGCTCGGCGAGGAACGCGCGGAGCAGCCGCTCGATCGCCGCGCCGACGTCCGGCGCGGGAACGCGTAGCCCGATCGGCCGTGCCGTCGCCGAGTGGCGGCCGAGGGCGCCGCCGACGCAGAAGTAGTAGGCGTCCACGAGCGCGCCGTCCACCTTGACCTTCTTGCCCTCGATGCCGAGGTCCGCGATCCAGTGCTGCCCGCAGCTGTTCGGGCACCCGGTCACGTGGAGCTTCACGTGCTCGTCGAAGCCGGGCAGCCGCGACTCGAGCTCCTCCACGAGGGCGCGCGCAAACCCCTTCGTCTCGGTGAGCGCGAGCTTGCAGAACTCCGAGCCGGTGCACGCCACCGTCCCGCGCCAGAAGGGCGAGGCGTCGAGCCGGAGCCCGGCGGCCTCGAGCTCACGCGCCAGCGCCCCCGCGCGCTCGCGGCGGACGTGCGGGATCAGGAGGTTCTGCATGTTGGTCGTCCTGAGCTCGCCCGTACCGTAGCGCTCCGCCAGGTCCGCGGCGGCGCGCATCTCGGCGGGCCCGAGCCGGCCGCGCAGGATCGCGACGCCCGCGTAGACCAACCCCTCCTGCTTCTGGCGATGGAGACCCACGTGGTCGCGGTAGACGTCTTCCGGCGGATCGTCGGGCGCCCCGGGCTCGAGGGCGACGCCGAGCCGGTCCTCGATCGCCGCGAGGAACTTCTCCGCGGTCCAGCCGTGCTGGAGGAAGAGGAACTTGAGGCGGGCCTTCTCGCGGCTCTGCCGCAGCACCTCCGAGTCGCGGAAGATCTCCGAGATCGCGCGGAGGACCGGCAGCGCCTCGTGCCAGCGCACGAAGGCGTCGAGCCGCGTGGCCAGGCGCGGATCGGTCGAGAGCCCGCCGCCGACGCGCACGGCGAAGCCGAGCTCGCCCGTCGCCTCGTGGTGGAGCGCCGTCAGCCCGACGTCGTTGATCTCCGGGTACGAGCACCACGCCCGGCAGCCGGTGATCGAGACCTTGTACTTGCGCGGCAGGTTGTAGAATGCCGGGTTGCCGTTGAGCATGCGCGTCGCCGCCTGGACGAGCGGCGAGGCGTCCACGATCTCGTCGGCGTCCACGCCGGCGAGCGGGCAGCCGGTGACGTTGCGGGTGACGTCGCCGCACGTGCCCAGCGTGGTGATCCCGGTGCGCCAGAGCGTCTGGAAGACGTCGGGCAAGCTCTCGAGCGTCACCCAGTGAAGCTGGATGTTCTGGCGGACCGTGATGTCGGCGATCCCCCGCGCGTAGCGCTCGGCGAGCCCGGCGATCGTGCGGAGCTGGTGGGCCTGCAACTGACCGTTCGGGATCCGGATGCGGACCATGAAGTGGCGTGTCGCCTTCCCCTCACCGCCCTTGCCGCCGATCGCGCCGATGCCGTCGCCCTGGGTGTAGATACCCCACCAGCGAAAGTACGTTCCGAGCCACTCCGGGGGAATCGCGTCCCAGCCCTCGCGCGCGAAGCGCTGGATTTCGGCGTACGCCTCCCAGGGGTTCAGCTCGCGCTTGAGCCGCTCGACACGCTGGGCCTTCGTCTCGGTCCCGGCCATCGAGCGTCAAAGTACCTATTGTCGATCGGTTTTGTCAAGAGCCCGTTGAGTCCGGCTGCGTGCCCTTCCGGCGCACCCCGTGATACCTTTCCTGCGCTGCCGTTCCTGGCGGTGTTCGGAGGGAGGGTCGCCGATGGCGAAGAGCGTCTACGACGAGGTGTACGCCCGTTCGATGAAGGACCCGGAGGGCTTCTGGGCGCGGGCGGCGGAGGCCATCCACTGGGAGAAGCGCTGGGACCGCGTCTTCGACGATTCCCGGAAGCCTTTCTACCGCTGGTTCACGGGCGGCGTCCTCAACACCTGCTACAACGCGCTCGACCTCCACATCGACCGCGGGCGCGGCAAGCAACGCGCGCTCGTCTACGACAGCCCCGTCACCAACACCGTCCGGGTCTTTACGTACGCCGAGCTGCGCGACGCGGTCGCGCGCGTCGCCGGAGCGCTCCGGCGCCAGGGGATCAAGAAGGGCGACCGGGTCATCGTCTACATGCCGATGGTGCCCGAGGCGGTGGTGGCCATGCTGGCGTGCGCCCGCATCGGCGCGGTCCACTCCGTCGTCTTCGGCGGCTTCGCGTCGAACGAGCTCGCCAAACGCATCGACGACGCCAGGCCCAGGCTCATCCTCTCGGCCTCGTGCGGCATCGAGGTGAACCGCGTCGTGCCCTACAAGCCGCTCCTGGACGGCGCGATCGCCGCGGCCGCGCACAAGCCCGAGCGCTGCGTGATCCTCCAGCGACATCAAGAAATGGCGCCGCTCGTCCGGGGGCGCGACCTGGACTGGGAAGATTTCGTGGCGGGCGGGGAGCCCGCCGACTGCGCGCCGGTCGCCGCGACCGACCCGCTCTACATCCTCTACACGTCGGGCACGACGGGCGTGCCGAAGGGGGTCGTGCGGGACAACGGTGGCCACGCGGTCGCCCTCAAGTGGTCCATGGAGGGGATCTACGGCGTCGGCGCGGGCGAGGTGTACTGGGCGGCGTCGGATATCGGCTGGGTCGTGGGCCACTCGTACATCGTCTACGCGCCGCTGCTCGCGGGCTGCACGACGATCCTCTATGAGGGCAAGCCCGTGGGCACGCCGGACCCGGGCGCCTTCTGGCGCCTCAGCGCCCAGCACGGCGTCAACGTGCTCTTCACGGCGCCGACCGCGTTCCGCGCGATCAAGAAAGAGGATCCGCAGGGCACGCACATGACGCGGCACGACCTCTCGCGGTTCCGCACGCTCTTCCTCGCCGGCGAGCGCTGCGACCCCGACACGCTCCTCTGGGCGCGCGCGCGCCTCGGCGTGCCGGTCATCGATCATTGGTGGCAGACCGAGACGGGCTGGCCCATCGGCGCCAACTGCGTCGGCCTCGGGATGCTCCCCGTGAAGCCCGGCTCGCCGACCCGGCCCGTGCCCGGCTACGACGTGCGCGTGCTGGGCGAGGACAACCAGGAGATGCCCGCGGGCCAGATCGGCTCGATCGCGATCAAGCTCCCGCTGCCGCCCGGATGCCTGCCGACCCTCTGGAACAACGACGTGGGCTACGAGAAGTCGTATCTCACGAAGCACCCGGATCACTACCTCACCGGTGACGCGGGCTACAAGGACGACGACGGGTACCTCTACATCATGAGTCGCGTGGACGACATCATCAACGTCGCGGGCCACCGGCTCTCGACCGGGGCGATGGAAGAGGTGCTCGCGGCCCACCCGGACGTGGCCGAGTGCGCGGTCATCGGCGTCGCCGACGAGATCAAGGGCGAAGTGCCGGTCGGGTTCGTCGTCACCAAGGCGGGCGTGGCGCGGAGCGAGGCCGAGATCGTCCGCGAGCTGGTCGAGCGCGTGCGGACCGAGATCGGCCCCGTCGCCGCGTTCAAGACCGCGCTCGTCGTCAAGCGACTGCCCAAGACGCGCTCGGGCAAGATCCTGCGCGGCACGATGAAACGGATCGCGGACAGCCAGGCGTACACGGCGCCGGCGACGATCGACGACCCCGCCATCCTCGGCGAGATCACCGAGGCGCTCCGGGCCAAGGGGTACGCGACGCGCGGCTAGATCCTCGGAGGGGGGGTTCGCCCCCCTTCCGAAACCTCCCCCCAGGAATCGTTGCGCCGGCAAAGCCGGCGCTCGAACGGCGGTCACTCCGAGGCGCGGCTAGGCCCCGAGCGGCGCCCGCGCGCGCCGACGCCACCAGAGCATGATCCCCGCGAGCGCCAGAAGCCCGAGCGTCCCGTTCCACAGGAACGCGACCGACACGCCCCACGCCTGCGAGATCGAGCCGACGAGGAAGGCGCCGATCGGGAAGACGCCGCCCGTCACCCACGTATAGAGGCTCATCACGCGACCGCGAAGCGCGTCGGGCGCTCCGAGCTGCATCGACGTGTTGCAGCTCGCCATCAGCACGATGCCGAAGTACCCGGTGACGACCAGGAGGGGCGTCGCCATCCAGACGTGGCGGCTCAGCCCGAGCCCGCCGAGCGCCGCGAACGCGAGGGCCGCGGACAAGAACATCGGCCCGGGCCCGGGCTCGCGCGAGCCGCGCCCGCCGACCGTGAGCGCGCCCGCCACGGCGCCGACCCCGAGCGCGGCCATGAGGAACCCGAAGCCCTCCGCGCCGAGGCCGAGCACGGTGCGCGCGAGCAGGGGGACGTACACGGTGAAATTGAAGACGCAGAGGCTCACGATGAGGACGAGACCGAGGGCGAGCAAGAGCCGGGGCGTGCGCCGCGCGTAGCGCAGGCCCTCGAGGATCTCCTCGAGCATCGTGGCGCGGCCGGCGCGCGCGGGCAGCCCGCGCGCCTCCAGCCGGCCGAGCGTGAGGATGACGCCGACGAAGCCCGCGCCGTTGACGAAGAACGCCGGCCCGACGCCGACCTGGGCGATGAGGACACCGGCGACCGCCGGTCCGACGATCCGCGCCGCGTTGAAGGCGGCGGAGTTCAGCGCGACCGCGTTCGCCACGTCGCCCTTGCCGACCATCTCCATGACGAACGACTGGCGAGCGGGCTGATCGAAGACGTTCGCGAAGCCGAGCGCGAGCCCGAGCGCGGCGACGTGCCAGTACTCGACCCGGCCCGTCGCGACGAGCGCCCCGAGCAGGAAGGCCTGGCAGGCGAGCGTCGTCTGCGTGGCGACGAGCAGGGCGCGCTTCGGCAGCCGGTCGGCCATCGCGCCGGTGACGACGGAGAACACGAGGATCGGCGAGAACTGCAGGGTGGAGATGAGCCCGAGCCTGAACGGGGAGTCCGTGAGCTGCAGCACGAGCCACGCCTGCGCGACCGCCTGCATCCAGCCCCCCACCAGCGCCAGGAGCTGGGCGACGTAAAAGCGGCGGAAATCGCGGTGATCGAGCGCGCGCAGCGCGTGGGGAAACGGCATCCTACGCCGCGACGCGAGCCGTGGCCTTCATGCGCGCCTATTCTACCGTCGCGCGTGCTGCCCTTGCGTTCGCGAATGCGCAGGGCTACGCTCGCCGACACTCACCGCACTTCGAGGCTTCAGGAGGGGACGATGGCGCTCCGAGTCATGTCGGCGGACAGCCACATGGACCTCATCTATCTTCCGCCCGACACCTTCACCTCGCGCATGGCGGCGACGTGGGGCGGCACGGTGCCGCGCGTCGTCGAGCGTGACGGGCGCAAGTGGTGGGTGTCGGGCGACGCCGTGCTCGGCCCGTACGGCGTGTACGGCCCCGGCGTGACGGGCGGCAAGCGCGGTCGGATCCTCGCCGAGGCGGGCTTCGCCACGGGCAAGCAGACACGACCGTCGAATCCGGTCGAGCGCCGGGAGGACCAGCAGCGCGACGGCGTCGAGGCGGAGGTGATCTACGGGATCATCGGCGTCTCGCGCGGCCTCTTCACGCACGCCGGCATCTCGGACCACGCGCTGCTCACCGCCGTCTATCACGCGTACAACCAGTACATCGCCGAGTTCAACCGCACCGAGCCCGGTCGCTACTACGGGCTCGGGTGTCTCCCCAACCACGACGCCAAGCTCGCGGCGGACGAGCTCCGCCACTGCGCCACCCTCGGCCTGCACGGCGCCGTGTTCGTCCCATGGGGCTCGGCGATGCCCGTGTGGCACGAGATGTGGGAGCCCGTGTGGTCCGCCGCGGAGGAGACGGGCCTCGTCGTCTCGTTCCACGTCTTCGAGGGAGGCGGCGCCACCGTCGGCTACGAGGTGAAGGGCGTCCGCCACCCGGCGGTCATCGGCGCGTGGACGACCGTCGCGCCGATGCAGATGGACGAGGTGTGCGTGTCCGTGATCCTCTCCGGCGTGTGCGAGCGCCACCCGCGGCTGCGCCTCGTCCTGGGTGAGAGCGGGATCGGCTGGCTCCCGTACATCCTCGAGCGGCTCGACGACACGTACGAGGAGCGCCTGGCCGACGACCTCGAGCTCCCCCTGCCGCCGAGCGCCTACTTCAAGCGGCAGATGTACGCGACCTTCCAGAAGGACTTCCACGGTGTGCGGGCGATGGCCGAGATCGCGCCCGACAACGTCATGTGGGGCTCCGACTACCCGCACCGCGACGGCACGTGGCCGTTCTCGCGCAAG
This sequence comes from Candidatus Rokuibacteriota bacterium, assembly GCA_003220315.1. Classification (GTDB taxonomy): domain Bacteria; phylum Methylomirabilota; class Methylomirabilia; order Rokubacteriales; family CSP1-6; genus 20CM-2-70-11. Next base: position 17,376 of record QHSA01000141.1, on the reverse strand, counting down.
GCGATCGAGGAGCAGTTCCGCGGGATCGACCCGACGATTCAGCGCAAGATGCTCTGGGAGAATGTTCGGCGCGTGTACCGCATCGCGGAATGAACCCGGAGCGCAGGCCACCCGTGCTGGAGGCGCTCGCCTGACATGGAGGTGCGGTTCTGGGGCACCCGCGGCTCCCTTCCCACGCCGGGCCCCCGGACGGTTCGCTTCGGGGGCAACACCGCGTGCGTCGAGGTGCGAACCGGGGCGGGACACGTCTTCATCTTCGATTGCGGGACCGGCGCGCGCCCGCTCGGTGACGCGCTCACGGCTCGGGCGCCCATCGGGGCGAGCATCCTCTTCAGCCACACGCACTGGGACCACATCCAGGGCTTCCCGTTCTTCACGCCGGCGTTCGACCCTCGGAACACGATCGCCCTCTACGGCCCGCAGGGGGAACGCCCGCTCCACGAGACGCTCGCCCGCCAGATGGAGCTCTCGTATTTCCCGGTGGCCCTGAGCCAGCTCCCCGCCACGCTCAGCTTCACGGACCTGGGCGAGGGCGCGCACACGATCGGCCGCGCGCGGATCGTCGCGCAGTACCTCAACCACCCCGCCGTGACGCTCGGCTACCGCCTCGAGGCCGACGGCGCCGCGGTCGTCTACGCGTGCGACCACGAGCCGTTCGGCGGCGCCCTCTGGCGCAGCGATACCGCGGCCGGGAGGATCGAATCGATCCTCCACGAGGGCGACCGCCGTCACGCCCGCTTCCTGGCCGACGCCGATCTCGTCATCCACGACGCGCAGTACACGCCCGAGGAGTACCGGGCACGGAAGAACTGGGGACACAGCCCGTTCGACTACGTCGTGGAGCTCGCCGGCGCAGCCGGGGTGAAGCGGCTCGCGCTCACGCATCACGACCCGAGCCATGACGACGCCACGGTCGCGGAGATCGAGCGGCACGCTCGCGCCGTGGCCGAGCGCCGCCGCACGCCGATCGAGGTGTTCTGCGCGTTCGAGGGCGGCCGCGTGACCCTGGGCGCGCGCGGCGGCGCGCCCGCCGCCGCGCCCGAGGTGGCGTCGGCGCCCGCCGGCGCCGTCACACCCGGCGCGCGCATCCTGATCGTGGACGACGATCCCGTCATGCGCCGCCTCACGAAGGGAGCGCTCCAGAACGACGGCTACGTCCTCACGGAAGCGGCGAACGGGCGCGAGGCCCTCGAGCTCGTGCGCCGGGCAGCGCCCGACCTCGTGATCCTCGACTTCGTCATGCCCGAGCTCGACGGGCTGGACGTCCTGAGGGTCCTCCGCGCGGACCCGACGACGGTCTCCCTGCCGGTCCTCATGCTCACGTCGCAGGCCGACGAGGACAGCACGCGCGCCGGCTTCGAGGTCGGCGCGACGGACTATCTGACGAAGCCGTTCTCGAGCCCGCAGCTCAGCGCCCGGGTCCGGGCGTGTCTCGCGCGCGCACCGAAGCCGTGACCCGGCGCGCGTCGACATGGGTGACGGAGTCCAGGACGACGACGCGCGCCGTCCGCGTCGGCGATGCGCAGGGCCGGAGGCTAGGCGGCGTGCGTCAGGCGGTCGGCGGCGACCGTCCGGCGACCGGGCGGTCGAACCTCGATGAGCCGGGCGGCCTTCGCGCGGATGTGGCTCCGGTGCAGGACGTGCTCGACCACGAGCCAGATGGGAACGCCGACCAGGAATGCCACGCTGAGGATCTCGGTCAGCATCAGCTTGCCCTCCTCCCCCTGGTCCTAGGCAGGAGGTGTGCCATGTAAGGCGACACGGAAAATCGGCTGGTTGCGAACGAACGCGGCTCCCATGTTCGAGGCGAAACGCCCGAGGCCTCCCCCGTCCCGCCCGACTGCGCCCGGCTTGAGGGCTCGTCGGATCCGGGCAATAATCGCCGCGCCCACCGGAGTCGGGGGCCCAGGGAGGCGCGATATGGCAGAGGCGCCGAAGACCCACCACACGCCACGCGAGCGCGTCGTCCTTGCCTACAAGGGCGGCTTCGCCGATCGCGTGCCCGCCTACCCGATCGCCGGCTCGTTCGCGGGGTGCCTCGACGGGCTCTCGATCGAGGAGTACTGCACGAACCCGACGAAGGCCACGAAGGCGATGCTGAACTACTACGAGCGGTACGAGCCCGATATCATGATCGCCTTCAACGACCTCGCGAAGGAGGCGGAGGCGATCGGTTGCCACGTGAAGTACTCCGATTACGTGGTGCCCTCGATCGACCGTCACGTGCTCCAGGACGACAAGGGCGCGCTCGCCAGGCTCGAGATCCCCGACCCGAAGCGCGACGGGCGCCTGCCCGCCTTCCTCGAGCAGTGCGCGGCGCTCACGAGCGCCAGGCTCCCGAGCGCGCTCGGCGCGGTGCTCGTGGGGCCGTGGACGATCGCGATGCTGATGCGAAACCCCGAGCTCATGTGCCTGGACACGATCGACGACCCCCGCTTCGTTCATGAGCTGATGCGCTTCACCACGGAGTACGCCAAGCGCGTCGGCGACGCCGTCCTCGAGACGCGGATCGGGCTCAGCTACTCCGACCCGACCGCGTCGTGCTCGCTCGTGGGGCCCGACACGTACCGCGAGTTCATCAAGCCCTACCACAAGGACCTCGTGGACCACTTCAGGGCGAAGAAGGTCGGCACCACGGTCCACATCTGCGGGACGACGCACCAGATCCACGAGGACCTCGTCGACGTGGGCTTCGTCGCGATCACGATCGACCTCGACCAGCAGTCGGACCCGGCCCTCAAGGTGGACCAGCTGGACAGGCTCGTCACCCTCGGCAACCAGCGGGGTGTGGTCGCGATCGGCAACGTGGACGTGACCATCTTCGAGCGCGCGACGCGCGCCGAGATCGAGGCCGAGGTCCGCCGATGTATCGACACGGTCGGCCACCGCTCGCGCTTCGTGCTCTCGACCTCGTGCGAGCTGCCGCCGCGCGCCAACCCGGACTGCGTCAAGTGGTTCATGGAGGCCGCGCGGGAGTACGGCCGCTGGGACCGGATCCTCGCACGGTGACCGCCCCCTCGCGGTCTCGCTCATGCCGCTCGAGACCCGACGCGAGGCGATCCTGCGTGCCGCGACGGGCGCCGACCGGCTCGGCAGATCGACTTTGCGCTCGAGGCCCTGCGCTGAGGCTCGGGCCTAGCGCGCCGACGCGAGGTCCGACGTGCAGTGGGGGCAGCGCCGCGCCCGCGTGGGAATCGTGGTCGCGCAGTACAGACACTCCTTCGTTCCCGGCCCCGCCGACGCCGGCTTGGAGTAGAGGCGGTTCACCTGACGGATCACCACGAACATCGCGAACGAGACGATGAGGAAGTTGATCACGGTGTTGAGGAACACGCCGTAGTTGAGCGTCGGCACGCCCGCCGCCCTCGCGGCGGCGAGCGTCGGGTACGACTGGCCCGACAGGCTCACGAAGAAGTTCGTGAAGTCCACCCGACCGAGGAGTCGCCCGATGGGGGGCATCAGGATGTCGTTGACGAGCGAGGTGACGATGGCGCCGAAGCTCGCGCCCATGACGATGCCCACCGCGAGGTCCACCACGTTGCCGCGCACGACGAACGCCTTGAAGTCGTCAAGCATGCTGTCTCCTTGCCGGGGCGGATGGGGTCGGAATCATGCAGCGTCCCTCTGGACGACGGGGAGGACCCGCTCGCCCAGGAGCCTGATGGCCTTTGACGGGTCGCCGTGGAGGGCCAGCGCGATCTCGTTCACGCCGCGCCGCTCGAAGTCGAGCAGGCGCTCGACGCAGTCGTCGAGGCTCTCACGACCGCCGGAGAGGGTCAGCTGCCGGATCAGGAGCTCGGTGAGACGCGGTTCGGGTTGCCAGGGATCGCGCCCCTCGAAGATGGCCCGGAGCATCTCCGGCTGTCGGCGCTCGAGCTCGCGCGCCTCGGCCTCGGTGAGCCCGATGGAGGCGGCCACGTCCCGAATGTAGTAGAGACGGAACCCGAGCTGACGCCGTGCCAGCTCGAACGCCTCGGCCGGAGTGTCCTGGACGTTCCACACGAACCAGTTGCTGATCCGGAACCCCTCGGCACGCCGGCCCGCCGCCACGAGCCCGGCGCGGACCTGCCCGACCAGCGAGGTCACGTGGACGAGCGGCATGTCCGTGAACATCACTCCATCGGCCCGACGGGTCGCCATCCGGATCATTCGCGGCCGGTTGGCGCCGACGTAGAGCGGCGGCGGCTCGAGCTTCGTCCACGGCGAGAACAGTCCGCGAACCTGGAAGCGCGGGCCCGCATGGTTCACTTCCCCGCCGCGGGCCACGGCCCGGGTGATCTCGATGGTCTCCTCGACCGCCTGGACCCGCCCCTCGAGCTTGACCCCGAGGGTGGCCGCGAAGTCCCCGCCCCCGCCCAGCACGATCGCGCCGCGGCCGCGGGCGATCTCGTGGAGCGTGAGCAGCTCGACCGCGATTCGGGCGGGATGGGCCTCGAAGGGGCTGGTGGCCACGGGGCCGAGCTGGATCGCCTTCGTCTTGGTCGCCGCCACGGCGAGGCGAAGGAAGTGATCCTTCGTTCGCGCCCCCGCGTGGAGCCAGAGCTGGCGAATGCCGGCCTCTTCGGCCTGCCGGGCGAGCTCTGCGATCTCGTCCGCCGACCGGCGACCGTTGAGCGCGATGCCAATCTTCACGGCGCGACGACGCCGCTGGGCCCGGCGGCGCGGGCTCCGCGGCTAGCCGAGATGGCGCCGGACGAAGTCGAGCGTGCGGCTTCGCGCCAGGATGGCGCTCGGCTCGTGATAGCTCGCCCGCTCGTCGCAGTTGAACCCGTGCCCCGCCGGGTAGAGGTGCATCGGGAGGGTCGGGTGCGCCGCACGGATCTTCGCGTGGTGCTCCGTGGGGATCGACTGGTCCGTCTCGCCGAAGTGGAGGAGCACCGGGCAACGCGGCGTCTCGCTCGCGGTGTCCGCGATCCCGCCACCGTAGTAGCCGACGGCGCAGGCGACGCCGTCGATGCGCGTCGCGGCGAGCCAGGCGAGCGTGCCGCCGAGACAGTAGCCGACGACGCCCACCTTGAGCTTCTCGGCCGTGAGCGCCTTGACGGCGGCGCGCACGTCCTTGACCATGGCCTCGAGCGGGATCTTCATGCGCACGGCGCGCCCGCGCTCGATGTCCTCGGGGCGGTAGCCGATCGCGAAACCCGGCTCGACCCGCTCGAAGATCCCGGGCGCCAGCGCGACGTAGCCGTCCGCGGTGAACCCGTCGCACACCCTCTTGATGTGCGAGTTGACCCCGAAGATCTCCTGCACGATGACCAGGCCGGCGCGCGGCGCGCGCGCGGGGGCCGCACGGTAGCCGGTGAGCCGCTGGCCATCCTCGGCGACGAGCGTGATGGTCTCGCCCATAGTCTCCTCCCCGCGGAATCATACCCTTGACAACCCGGCCGTGGAGGGCCATTTTCTGCCCACTCTTCGCTCACGAGGTGACCCGATGGCCAGACGTCGCGACGTGTCGACCCGTCTCACCCGCCGCAACTTCCTCGCGCTCGCCGCCGCCGGCGCCGCGGCCGGGACCCACCACCTCGCCTTCCCCGCCGTCGTGCGGGCGCAGGAGCCCATCCGCATCGGGCAACTCATCCCGTTCACGGGCTTCCTCGGCGCGATCGGCGAGTACGGCAAGCAGGGCGCCACGCTCGCGGTCGAGGAGCTGAACGAAACGGGCGGCGTCCTCGGCCGGAAAATCGAGCTGATCACCGAGGACGAGGCCAACCCGGGCGTGGCGGTGCAGAAGGCGCGGAAGCTGATCGAGAAGGACCGGGTCGTGGCGATCGAGGGCCTCGTCTCCTCGGCGTCGTGCCTCGCGGTCGGCGACGAGGTGCAGCGGGCGAAGATCCTCATGATCAACGCCGGCGCCAACTCCGACGAGATCCGGAGCAAGCGCTGCCACCGCTACGTCTTCTCGACCGAGGGCTGCAACACCCAGTACGTCAGCGCCATCGGCAACTGGCTCATCCGGGAGCGGAAGATCAGCCGCTGGTACTTCCTCACCTCCGACTACGCGTTCGGCCACGACCTCCTGCGCGTGGCGCGGAACCTCCTCATGGCGACCAAGGGCACGGAGGTCGGGAGCGACCTCGCGCCCACGGGCACGACGGACTTCAGTCAGTACATCACCAAGATCAAGGCGGCGAAGCCCGACCTCGTCTTCCACAATCTCGCGGGCGCCGACGTCACCAACTTCCTCAAGCAGTACGCCGAGGCGGGGATGACGCTCGAGGTCGCCGGCGGCGTCATCGACTCGGCGTACGCGTGGCCCGTCGGCGAGTCGCTCCGCGGCCACTTCCCGATCATCTGGTGGCACGAACTCGCGACGCCGGCCAGCCATGCCTGGGCCGCCCGCTACGTTAAGCGCTGGGGCCGCCCGCCCGACAACCAGGCCTACGGCGACTACGTCGCGGTCCACGCGATCGCGCAGGCCGTCGATCGGGCCAAGAGCACGGACAGCGCGAAGCTCGTCCAGGCGCTCGAGGGCCACACGCTGACCGCCGCGATGGACGGCCTCAAGGGCCGCCCGCTGACCTTCCGCGCATGGGACCACCAGCTCCTCCAGCCGATGTACGTCGTCGGGGCCAAGGACAAATCGAAGTGGAAGGACAAGTGGGACATCTTCGAGATCGTCTCGGAGGTGCCGCCGCGCGGCGAGTCGCTGGAGGCCATCGCGATCCCGAAGGCCGAGAGCCAGTGCCAGCTGGAGCCGCTAGCGTAGCGCGCTCCGGCCGATGACCCTCGCGGTCCTCACCGAGTTCGTCCTGAACGGGCTCGTGCTGGGTGCGCTCTACGTCCTGATGGCGCTCGGCCTGTCGATCATCTTCGGGATGATCGGCGTCATCAACTTCGCGCACGGCGCGCTCTTCACGCTCGGCGCCTACGTCGCCTTCCAGGTGAAGGACGCCCTCGGGTTCCCCGCGACGCTCGTCGTGTCGCCCGTGCTCGTGGGCGTCCTCGGCATGCTCATCGAGGCGACGCTCCTGCGCCGGCTCTACCGGGAGGACCCGCTCCAGGGGCTCCTGCTCACCTTCGGGCTCACGATGGTCCTCGAGCAGGGGATCCGCATGGTCTGGGGACTGAGCCCCAAGCAGTTCGACGTGCCGCCCGCCTTCGGCGGCGCGCTGAGCCTCGGCGCGCTCACCTACTCCAAGTACCGGAGCTTCATCCTGCTCGCGGTCGTCGTCCTGATCGTCGCGCTCACGCTCTTTCTCCAGAAGACCCCGGTGGGCACGATCGTCCGCGCGGGGAGCCGCGACCCAATGATGGTGCGGCTCCTCGGCATCAGCCTGAAGCCGGTGCTGACGCTCGTGTTCGGCCTGGGAACCGCGTTCGCGGCGATCGCGGGCGTGCTGTCGGCGCCGCTCGCCGGCGTCCAGCCTGCGATGGGCGTGAACGTCGGCACGGCGGCGTTCGTCGTCGTCACGATCGGGGGGCTCGGCAGCTTCTGGGGCGCGATCCTCTCGGGGCTGCTCGTCGGCCAGGTCGTGAGCCTCAGCATCTACTTCCAGCCGCGCGCGGCCGAGGCGTCGATGTACATCCTCATGGCCGTCATCCTCCTGCTCCGACCGCGCGGCCTCATGGGCGAGCGCTGGGAAAAGTTCGAGTGAGCCGCGTCCTGCGCCACCCGCTGACCTGGCTCTCCGTCTGGTTCCTGGTGCTGCCGCTCCTCATGGGCGCGGTCCAGTCCACCGTGTCGCTCGCCACCGAGATCGTGATCTTCAGCCTCCTCGCCATCGCCTACAACCTCCTGATGGGCTACACCGGGCTCGTCTCCTTCGGCCACTCGGCCTTCTTCGGGATCGGCGGGTACGCCGCGGGCCTCGCCCAGCTCCACCTCGCGAGGGGGATGGTGGTCCCCCTCGTCGTCGGCGTCCTCGGCGCCACGCTCGCCGGGGCGGGGATCGGATTTCTTCTGATGCGCAAGCGTGGCGTCTACTTCTCGCTCCTGACGCTCGCGTTCACGCAGATGTTCTTCTACATCGTCTACGGGGCGACCGCGGTGACCGGGGGTGAAAACGGCCTCGGCGGGATCGAGCGCTTCCCGCTCGCGGCCGGCCCTCTCCGCCTCGACCTCGGCGACAAGCGCGCCTACTACTACGCGACCGCCGTCCTCGCCGCCGGCGCCATCTTCCTCCTCTGGCGCGTCGTCCACTCACCCTTCGGGCGGGTGCTCGAGGCGATCCGCGAGAACGAGGCGCGCGCGAGCTTCGTCGGCTACGACGTCAAGCGTTACAAGCTCACCGCGTTCGTCGTGTCGTGCGCCTTCAGCGGGCTCGCCGGCACTCTCTACACGTTCCTGCTGAACTTCGCCTACCCGGAATCGCTCCACGTCACGCTGGCCGGCGAGATCGCCGCGATGACGCTCGTGGGCGGGATGCGGAGCTTCGTCGGGCCCGCCGTGGGTGCGGCGGTGTTCGTCTTCATGCGCGACACGCTCTCGTCGTGGACCGAGAACTGGCTCGTCTATTTCGGCGTGATCTTCATCGTCTTCGTGATGTTCTCGCCCAACGGGATCGTGGGCGCCTTCCAGCGTCTGCGCGGCCTCGCCCGTCGGGACGGCGTGGGCGCCCGCGTCACGACACGGTCGGCGGGGACGCCAGCACCTGCGACGGTGGAGCGCCCGCCGGGGGCGCAGGGAGAGGTGCTGCTCGAGGTGGAGGACCTCGCCAAGCACTTCGGCGCGCTCACCGCGGTGGACGGCGTGTCGCTCGGCGTCCCGCGCGGCGAGCTCCGCTCGATCATCGGGCCGAACGGCGCCGGCAAGACGACCCTCTTCAATGTTCTGACCGGCCTCCTGCCCGCCGATCGGGGCCACGCGCGGTTCCGCTCCACCGCGATCACGGGGCGCCTCCCGCACGCGATCGTGGCGGCGGGCGTCTCGCGCTCGTTCCAGATCATCAGCATCTTCCACGCGCTCACGGTCTTCGAGAACGTGCGCATCGCCGCCCAGGCCAAGCACCGCTGCCGCTTCGCGATGCTCGCGGACGCCGGAAGCTTTGCCGACCTGAACGCGGAGGCGCTCGAGTTCCTCCGCGCCGTGGGGCTCGGCGACCGCGCCTTCGAGATCGCCGACACCCTGTCCCACGGCGACCAGCGGCTGCTCGAGATCGCGATCGCGCTGGCGACGCGCCCCGAGCTCCTGCTGCTCGACGAGCCGCTCGCCGGCCTCGCGGCCCACGAGCGGCTGCGCGTGGCGGATCTGATCCGCACGCTGCGCCGCTCCGTAACGATCGTGCTGATCGAGCACGACATCGACGCGGTCCTCGCCCTCTCCGACCGCATCACGGTCTTGCACCAGGGCCGCGTGATCGCCGAGGGCGCGCCGGCAGAGATCCAGCAGAACGCAGAGGTGCAGACGGCCTACCTGGGCCACTTGATGCTCGCGCCGGAGGGGACGATCCCGGGTGCGCGCCGGGCGGCCGCGCCGCTCCTCCGCGTCACGTCGGTGAACACCTTCTACGGCAAGAGCCACGTGCTGCACGGCGTCTCGCTCGACGTCTTCCCGGGAGAATTCGTCGCGCTCCTCGGCCGGAACGGCGCGGGCAAGACGACCACGCTCGCGACGATTACCGGCGTCGTCCCGCCGCGCGACGGGCGGATCGCCTACCGGGCCGCCGACGTGGCGGGCCGGCCGCCCGAGGAGATCGCGCGGCGCGGGATCGGCCTCGTGCCGCAGGGGCGGCGGATCTTCCCGAACCTCACGGTCCTCGAGAACCTCACGATCGCGCGCCGGGGTACCTCGGGCTGGACCGTCGAGCGCGTCTTCGCGACATTCCCCAAGCTCCTGGCCCTCCGGGACGCCCGCGGCGCGACCCTGTCGGGCGGTGAGCTCCAGCTCCTGGCGATCGCCCGCGCGCTCATGGGCAACGTGGACCTCCTGCTGCTCGACGAGCCCTTCGAGGGGCTGGCGCCGGCGATCGTGGAGGTGGTGTGGACCGTGTTGCGCGAGCTGCGGGGCACGACGACGGTCCTGCTGGTCGAGCAGAACGCCGACCTGGCGCTCGCGCTCTCGGACCGGGCGTACGTGATCAGCAACGGCTCGATCGTCTGGGAGGGCGCCGCGCGCACGCTCCACGCGGACGCGGAGCTCCGGCTCAAGCTCCTCGGGGTGTAAGATCGTGGCGCTGAGCGTCCACGCCGGACGCGGAGGACACGCGATGCGACTCGTCCTCGTGGCCATGGCGGCCGTCCTGCTCGCGGGCTGCGCCCTGGACCTGAGCGGAACGGCCTGGAAGAAGCCGGACGCGATGTTCCAACAGGTCACGGCGGTCGAGATGGAGTGCGCCCGGCAGACGTACGAGATCGGTTACGGGCCCGATCCTGTGCTGGGCGGGCTGCTCGATGTCCTGCGTCTCGCCCTCAATGAATCGCGTCTCCAGGTCGGCTTCGCCAGCTGCATGAGCCGCGCCGGCTACGCCCGCGCAGGGTAGAATCCCGGGATGCGAGCGGCCTTCTACCAGGGCGCGCGGACGTTCACGACCGGGACCCTGGCGACCCCCACGCCGGGGCCCGGCCAGGCCCTGCTCCGGGTCAAGCGCGTCGGCATCTGCGGGACCGACCTCCATATTTTCCAGGGCCACCTCGACCATCGCGTGCCGAAGGGCGGCATCATCGGCCACGAGACGTTCGGCGAGGTCGCCCAAGCGCCCGCCGGCAGCGGCTTCAAGACCGGTGACCGCGTCGTCGTCGAGCCCCTCCAGTTCTGTGGGCAGTGCCGGGCCTGCCGGATGGGCGCGTCATACCTCTGCTACGGCCTCAAGGTGCTCGGCGTGGACCTGCCGGGCGGCATGCAGGAGTACTGGACGGTGGACGCGGCGCGCTTGCTCCGCGTGCCCGACGCGCTCAGCGACGACCACGCCGCGCTCATCGAGCCGCTCGCCGTCGCGACTCACGATGTCCGCCGCGCGGCGGTGAAGCGCGACGACACCGTGCTGGTCTTCGGCGGCGGGCCGATCGGCGCGCTCATCGCGCTCGTCAGCCGCCAGCGCGGCGCGCGCGTCGTCGTCGCCGAGGTGAACCGTCACCGGCTGGAGACCTTGAACGCGCTCGGCCTCGAGACCGTCGGCCCCGACCGCGACCCCGTCAAGTTCGCGACCGAGTGGACCGGGGGCACCGGCGTGGACGTCGCGTTCGAAGTCTCGGGCCACCCCGCCGCGGCGCGCGCGGTCACGGACGTCGTGCGCGTCTGGGGTACCGTGTCGATCGTCGCGATCCACGCGGAGCCCGTGCCCGTGAATCTCTACCAGATGTTCGCGCGCGAGCTCCACATGCACGGCGCGCGCCTCTACGCGCGCGAGGACTGGGAGGAGGCGATCCACCTCGCCGCCGGGGGCGCCGTGCCGGTGGCGCCCCTCGTGAGCCGGAAGATCCCGCTCGAGGCGCTCCAGCAGGGCATGGAGCAGGCGCTTGGCGGCGGACCGGTCATGAAGGTTCTCGTGGACCTCACGACATAGACGCGCTCGCCTGGGCAGCCGGCGCCCTCATCATCCTCGGCGCGAGCTTCGTCATGGGGCTCGCTGGCTTCGGCATCGGTCTCGTCTCGCTCGCCTTTCTCCCCTACCTCATGGCGCCGGCGGAGGCGATCGTGCTCATGACGCTCTACGCGGCCACCTTCGCGCTCGCGATCTTCGTCCCCGTCCGCGACAGCTTCGCCCCGGCGCGCGTGGTGGACCTCGTGATCGGCACCGTTGTCGGCACGCCGCTCGGTGTGTGGGCGCTCGCGCGCCTGCCCGCGACCGCGCTCGACCGGCTGATCGGTCTCATGCTGGTGATCGCCGTGGCGCTCGAGTGGCGCGGTCTCTATCCCGCGAGGCTCGAGGGCCGCCGCTGGGGGCTCGGCGCCGGCGTGCTCGCCGGCGTGATCGGCGGCGCGGTCGGGACGCCTGGGCCGCCCGTCGTCCTCTACGCGACGACCCAGGGATGGAGCCCGCGCACGATCAAGGCGAACCTCCAGGCCTTCTTCGTCGTGAACCAGGTGGCGATCCTGGCGGGCTACTGGTGGGCGGGGCTCCTGACGCGAGAGGTGTGGCGCTTCGCCGCCGTGTTTGCGGCCCCGGCGGTCGCCGGGATCGCCCTCGGCGTGGGCCTCTTCAACCGGATCGACCCCGTCCGGTTCCGGCGGATCGTCTTCGCGCTGATCTTCGCGTCGGGGCTCGTGCTGCTCGTGCGTGGCTGAGCCCCGGCGTCGAGGCGCGCGTCGGACTTACCGCCGTTCGAGCGCGGGCTTCGCCCGCGCAATTCCGTCCTGGGGGTGGCTCGGAGGGGGCCGTCGAGGCCCCCTTCGATGCACTAGCGGCGCTGCGCCGCCTGCCACAGCTCGACGTTCGTCTCGATCTGCCGGGCGTGGCCCTCGAGGTGGTCGGCGTAGATCGCGAGCCAGTCCTCGGCCGTGTAGCGCCCCGACTCCGTGTGCCGGCCCTCGCGCACCCACGCCGCCTCGGGGAGGCGCCGGAGGAGCGCCACCGTGTTGGCGCGCACGGCCTCGACGACCGCCAGCGCGGGCTCGAGCGGCTGGCCGTGGTAGTCGAACCTCCGCGCCCACTCCTCCTGGTCGTAGCCCTGGATGACCGGGTCCGTCTCCGCGAGGAGGTAACGGATACGCGCGTAGCCGTTCGTCTCGGAGTCGGCGCAGTGGCAGACGACCTCGTGGGCCGACCACTCCCGGGGCGCGGGGCGCCACTCTCTCGCGTCCTTCGGGACCTTGGCGAGCGCCGCCTTGAGGCGGGCGGGGCCGGCGGCGTACTGCGCGATCAGCGCCTCGCGCTCGGTGCGGGAGAGCGGCACGCGTCAGCTCCCCGCGAGCTTCCGGCGCAGGACCTTCGCGAGCGACTCGGGGGCGAAGCCGAGCTGGAGGAGCGCCACGCCCTCGTCGAAGTACTCCCGGTAGGCGGCGATCTTCCCGCCGGCGAGCTCGAAGATGCTCATTCCCGGGAAGCGGACCTTGCGGCCGGAGCTCCGCGGGACGGCGTTGCTCACGACGTAGCTGAACGTCCACTCCGCGGCCGCGCGCCGGTCGTCCTCGACCACGTGCTCCATCGTCCAGGCGTAGTCGCGGCCCTCGTGGAACATGCGCTCGAACATCGCGCGGAGGGCCGCGTGGCCGATGTGCTCGCCGAAGAAGGTGTCGCGGTAGCGCCCCGTGGGGGTGAAGCACGCGACGAGCGCCGTCACGTCCTGGCGGTTGAAGGCCATCTCGAAGTCCCTGACGATGCTCATCGCGACAACTCTACTCAGCAGCCCGCGACGGCGCAACTGGGGTAGAATCTTCCCTACTGTCCGGCACCATCCCAACCCCAGGCACGGAGAGAACAGCGATGAGCATCAAGCGTCACGGCGTCGGGCCCCGGCTCTCCCAGGCTGCCGTCCACGGCGACACGGTGTACCTCGCGGGGATGGTCGCGGGCGATCCCTCCGCGGACACGAAGGGCCAGACCGAGCAGATCTTGAAGAAGATCGACGAGACCCTGGCGGCGGTCGGCAGCCACAAGTCGAAGCTCCTCTCCGCCACGGTCTACCTCGCCAGCATGGCGACCTACAACGACATGAACGCCGCCTGGGACGCCTGGGTGGACAAGGCCAACACGCCGGCGCGCGCGACGGTCGAGGCGCGGCTGGCGTCGCCCAAGTATCTGGTCGAGATCATGTGCGTCGCGGCAATCTAGTCGCGGCCCAAGGAGACCGACATGCGTGAAGCCGTCATCGTCGCCAGCTCCCGCACGCCGCTCGCCAAATCGTTCCGCGGCTCGTTCAACCTGACGCGGCCCGACGACCTCGCCGCCCACTGCATCAAGGACGTCCTCGGCAAGGTGCCGCAGCTCGACTCGAAAGAGGTCGAGGACGTGATCCTCGGCTGCGGCCAGCCCCACGGCTCACAGGGGCACAACATCGCGCGCGTCGCGGCGGTCCGCGCGGGGCTCCCGGTGACCGTCGGCGGCCTCACGGTGAACCGCTTCTGCTCCTCAGGGCTCCAGGCGATCGCGATCGCGGCCAACTACGTCGTCAACAACGGCGCCGACGTCGCGATCGGCGGCGGCGTCGAGTCGATCACGCTGGCCCAGCGGGACAGCTCACCGAACCCGTGGGTGAAGGAGCACTATCCGGGGATCTACATGGTCATGGGCGACACCGCGGAGGTCGTCGCCAAGCGCTATCGGATCAGCCGCGAGGCCCAGGACCGCTACGCCCTCCAGTCCCAACAACGAACCGCGCGGGCCCAGCAGGAGGGCTTCTTCAAGGAGGAGCTCGCGCCGATGCACGTCACGCGCGGCGTCCTCGACAAGAAGACGGGCGAGGTCGTCGGCAAGGAAGAGTGGTCCTGCGACAAGGACGAGTGTAACCGGCCCGACACGACCCTCGAGGGCCTGCTGACGCTGCCGCCGCACTTCGACAAGGAGAGCGGCCAGGGCACGGTGACGGCGGGCAACTCGTCCCAGCTCTCCGACGGCGCCTCGGCCACGCTCGTCATGTCCATGGAGCGCGCCAAGGCGCTCGGCATCCGGCCGAAGCTCGTCTTCCGCGGCTTCGCGGTCGCCGGCTGCGAGCCCGACGAGATGGGGATCGGCCCGGTCTTCGCGGTGCCGAAGCTCCTCAAGCGCTGCGGCCTCCAGATCGGCGACATCGACGTCTGGGAGCTGAACGAGGCGTTCGCCTCGCAAGTGGTCTACTGCCGCGACCGGCTCGGTCTCGACCCGGAGAAGCTCAACCGGAACGGCGGCTCGATCTCGATCGGCCACCCGTTCGGCATGACCGGCTCGCGCATGGTCGGCACGATCGCCAACGAGATGCTGCGCTCGAAGGCCCGCTACGGCGTCGTGACCATGTGCATCGGCGGGGGCCAGGGGGCGGCGGGGCTCTTCGAGGCGTGTCACTAGCGCTCCCGCGCGTCGGCCGGCTCAGCCGGCGCGCCGCGCGACGAGCGCCCAGGCGGACTCGGCGAGCGGGCGGGCGCGCGCGCCCCGCTCGCGCGCGTTGGGATCGTTGGCGGTGCCGGCGATCACCCGTCCCATGATTCCCTGCGCGATCGCGGCCAGCCGGAACATCGCGAACGCGAGACAGAAGCTCCAGTCCGGGATCTCGGCGCGCGCCGTCCGGCGGCAGTAGGCCGCGACGTACGCCTCCTCGGTCGGGATCCCGAGCTCCGTCAGGTTCTTGTCGGCGAGCCCTTCCCACTCGCGCGTGAAGCGGTAGGGCAGGCAGGTGTACGCGAGGTCGGCGAGCGGGTGGCCGAGCGTCGAGAGCTCCCAGTCGAGCACCGCGGCGACGCGCGGCTCGCTCGGGTGGATGATGACGTTCCCCAGTCGAAAGTCGCCGTGCACGAGCGTGGTCTCGTCCCCCGGCGGGATGTGCTCGGGCATCCACGCGATCAGGCGCTCCATCGCCTCGATCTTCTCCGTCTCGGAGGCGCGGTACTGCTGGGTCCACCGGTGGATCTGGCGCGCGAAGTAGTTCCCGGGTTTCCCGAAGTCGGCGAGGCCGAGCGCCTGCCAGTCCACCGTGTGAAGCCGCGCGAGGACGTGGCTCAGCGAGTCGTACATCGCCGAGCGCGCGCTCGGGGTCAGGCCGGGGATCGCCGGGTCGGTGATGACGCGCCCGTGCACGCAGTCCATGATGTAGAACACGGTGCCGATGACCGAGGGGTCCGTGCAGAGCGCGTACGTCCGCGGCACGGGAAAGCCGGTCGTGCCGAGGGCCGTGATGACCCGGTACTCCCGGTCCACCGCGTGCGCGGAGGGGAGGAGCTTGCCGGGCGGCTTCCGCCGGAGCACGTACTCCTTGCCGCCGGCCGTGAGGTAGTAGGTTGGGTTCGACTGGCCGCCCCGGAACTGCTTCACGGTCAGCGCGCCGCTGAAGCCCGTGACGTGCACGCGCAGGTAGCGCTCGAGCGCGGCCGTGTCGAACCGGTGCTGCTCGCGGACCTCTGCGGTGGTCGAGATCATCCGGATCGTCCCGCCGCGCGCCAGTATAATCCGACTCTCGGAGGACGGCACATGACATCGACGGGACCCGCAGGGCCGTGGACGCACGCGTTCGCGCGCGTCGACGGCGTGCGTCTGCATTACGTGCGCCAGGGCGCGGGGACACCCGTGCTCCTGCTGCACGGCTGGCCGGGCTTCTGGTACGAGTGGGCGCCGGTGATCCCGCCGCTCGCCGCGCACCACGACGTGATCGTGCCCGACCTGCGCGGCTTCGCCTACTCCGACAAGCCCGACGTCCCGCCCGAGGCGGGGTACGCGCGCGACGTCGTCGCGCGCGAGATCGTCGGCTTCGCGAGGACGCTCGGGCTCGCGCGCATCGCCGTCGTCGCCCACGACATCGGCGCGACCGTCGCCCTGCCGCTCGCCCGCCAGTCCCCCGGTCTCGTGTCGCGCCTCGTGCTCTTCGATCCCCCGTACCCGGGCATCGGGCGCCGCTGGCGCGAGCCCGGGCACGCGCGCGAGACCTGGTACCAGATCTTTCACACGCTCCCGTGGGCGCACGAGCTCGTCGGCGGGAGCCGCGAGGCGACGCGGCTCTACCTGCGCCACTTCCTCACGCACTGGTCGGGCCGGAAGGACTGGGTGACCGAGCCGGAGCTCGACCACTGGGTCGACGCCTACTCGCAGCCCGGCGCGCTGCGCGGCGGGTTCGCCTACTACAAGGCCTTCGAGCGGGTGCGCACGACCCAGGCCGACGCGCCCGCTGAGACGCTGCGCGTGGAGGTCCCGACGCTCGTGCTCTGGGGCGACGCCGACGCGATCCTGCCCGTCGCGTGGGCCGACCGGCTCCCCGAGTATTTCGCGAAGCTCACGCTCAAGCGCGTCCCCGGCGTCGGCCACTTCATGATGCGCGAGGCGCCCGACCTCGTCGTGGATGAAGTGCGCGCGTTCCTCGGCGGCGCCCCATGATCCGCGAGGTCCAGGGCCTCACGCCACGCGTCCATCCCGACGCGTACGTCGATCCGCAGGCGGCCGTCATCGGTGACGTGACGATCGACGCCGGCGCCAGCGTCTGGCCGTTCACGGTGCTCCGCGGCGACCAGGATAACTACGTGAGGCTCGGGAAGAACTCGAACGTCCAGGACAACTCGGTCCTCCACGTCACGCCGCAGCACCCGTGCATCGTCGGCGACAACGTGACGATCGGCCACCGCGCGGTCGTCCACGCCTGCACGATCATGGATAACTGCCGCATCGGCATCGGCGCCGTCGTGCTGAACGGCGCCGTCGTCGAGGCGGGCGCCCAGGTCGGCGCGGGGGCGCTCGTGCCGCCCGGCAAGATCGTCGCGGCCGGATGGCTCGTCATGGGCGTGCCCGCCCGGCCGGTGCGGCAGATGAGCCCGGAGGAGCTCGAGGACATCCTCCGGAACGCGCGCGAGTACGCCGAGCTCTGGCGTCGCAACTTCGGAGGGCG
>QHSA01000277.1 GCA_003220315.1 Candidatus Rokuibacteriota bacterium | reverse complement strand
GCCTCTCGGGGCCCGCTTAAAGGAAAGGCGCGAACGACTACCGTCACTCTACACGCGGGGGTCCGTCGCTGTCAACCGCCTCGCCCCACGCGCGGAGGAGATCGAGCGCCAGGAATGCGAGGGCGCCCAGCATCAGGAGCGCGCCGGCGCCGAACATGAGGCGACCGAGGGTCTCGGCCCGGTGGAGCAGACTCGTCACCCCGAGGAGGTAGTTCCAGTCGTGGATGAGCCCGTCGGCGAGCAGCGGCAGCGCCATCGCGCGGCCGTCGGCCGCGTAGACCGCGACGTCGGTGAGCGACTGCCCCGTCCAGAAGAGTGCGACCGCGGCGGAGGCGCGCTGCCGCGTGCGCAGGAAGGCCACGACGCAGACCGCGGGGATCAGGACCTGGTTCAGCGAGCCGCCGAGCACCGCGACGAAGCGCCCGAAGAAGCCGAAGATCAAGTGGCCCGCCTCGTGGAAGACGAGGTTCACACCGTGGAGGAACGCGCCGGGCCCGCCCGTGGCGAGCGTCAGGCCCTGGCCGAGAACTCTGAATGCGACCCAGAGGAGGAGCAGGAGGCCGACGGCGCGGCCGGCGACCGCGGGCATCAATCCGCCAGCGTCGCGACGACCGGCGCGTGGTCGGAGGGCTTCGTCCCCTTGCGCTCGTCGCGGTCGATCTCGACGGCGTGGCAGCGCGCGGCGAGCGCGGGCGTCAGCAGGATGTGGTCGATTCGGAGCCCCCAGCCGCGGTGGAAGGCGCCGGCGCGGTAGTCCCACCAGGTGAAGAGACCGCCCTCCTGACGGTGAAGCCTGAGCGAGTCACGGAGCCCCCATGCGATGAGCTCACGAAACGCCGCACGCTCGGGGTCGCTGAACATGATCTGGCCGCGCCACTTCTCCGGGTCCCAGACGTCGCGATCCTCCGGGGCGATGTTGAGGTCGCCGCAGAGCACCACCGCCTCGTCGGGCTTGGCGGAAGCCTCGAGGAAGGCGCGGAAGCGGCGATACCAGTCGAGCTTGTACGCGTACTTGTCCGAGCCGACCTCCTGGCCGTTCGGCCCGTAAACGCTCATGACCGTGAGGCCGGCGACACGCGCCACCAGGAGGCGCCGCTGGGCGTCCTCGCCCTCGTCTGGGAGCCGTCGCGCGATCGCCTCGGCGCCGGCGCGCGCGAGGACCGCCACGCCGTTGTAGGTCTGCTGACCGGCGGCCAGGGCCGTGTAGCCGAGCCCCGCGAGCTCGGCGAACGGGAACTGGTCGTCGGCGACCTTCGTCTCCTGGAGGCACACGACGTCGGGCCGCCGCCGCTCGAGCCACGCGAGGAGGCGCGGCAGCCGCGTCCGGATCGAGTTCACGTTCCACGTCGCGATCTTCACGGCGACGATCGTAGCGCTGGCGACAGGAGGTCGTCCAGGACCGCCGGCCCGCACGCCCGGCGGCGCGCACCGCGCTCAGGAATCCCGGCTGGGCGGGACGAGGTTGTAGGCCTTGAGCTTTCGGTAGAGGTGGCTCCGCTCGATGCCGAGCCGCTCCGCCGTGCGCGTCACGTTCCAGTCGTTGGCCCGGAGCTCCGCGAGGATATACGCACGCTCGAAGTTCTCCCGCGCGTCCCTGAGCGACCGTTCGCCCGCCTCGCCCGCGGGTGTGGCGGCTTTCGGGCGAAGCGGCGCCGGCAGGTGGTCAGCCCCGATCACGTCGCCGGGGGTCATGATCACGAGGCGTTCCACCATGTTGCGGAGCTCGCGCACGTTCCCGGGCCAGTCGTAGGCGACGAAGTAGCCGAGCGCCTCGCCCGAGACGGTCTTGAGCCGCTTGCCGTTCTCCCCGCAGAAGAGCGCGATGAAGTGGTCCACGAGCAACGGGATGTCGTCCTTGCGCTCGCGCAGGGCGGGCACCTCGATCGGGATGACGTTGAGACGGTAGTAGAGGTCCTCCCGGAAGCGCCCGTCGCGGATCAGCGTCTCGAGATCGCGGTTGGACGCCGCGATCACGCGCACGTCGATCCGCACCGTGTCCTTGCCTCCGACGCGCTCGAATGCCTGCTCCTCGAGCGCCCGGAGCACCTTCGCCTGCGTCTTCAGGCTCATGTCGCCGATTTCGTCCAGGAAGAGCGTGCCGCCGTCGGCGAGCTCGAACTTCCC
>QHSA01000202.1 GCA_003220315.1 Candidatus Rokuibacteriota bacterium | reverse complement strand
AGTCGCGCGGGTCCTTGAACGTGAGCGGCAGGATCCCCTGCTTCTTGAGATTCGTCTCGTGGATGCGGGCGAAGCTCTTCACCAGCACGACCGCACACCCGAGGTAGCGCGGCGACATCGCCGCGTGCTCGCGGCTCGAGCCTTCACCGTAATTCTCGTCGCCGATCACCACCCAGCGCACGCCCCTGGCCTTCAGGTCGCGAGCGATCCTGGTGAATGGCTGCGGCTCGCCGCCCGAGAGGGGGTGCACGCCCTTGCCCGCCTCGCCGGTGAACGCATTGACGGCACCGAGAAACATGTTGTCGCTGATCTTGTCGATGTGGCCGCGGAAGCGGAGCCACGGCCCCGCCGGCGATATATGATCGGTCGTCGTCTTTCCCTTGGTCTTGACCAGAATCGGCAAATCAACGAAATCCCGGCCATCCCAGGGGCTGAACGGCTCAAGAATCTGCAGTCTCTCGCTGTTGGGTCGGACCATGACCTGGACGGAGTCGGGGTCGTCCGCGGGCGCCTCGTAGCCCTCCGCGCCGCGCGCGAAGCCGTCGCGCGGCAGCTCCTCGGCCTCGGGCGCCGTGAAGCGGAAGGGCTTGCCCTGGGCGTCGGGGATGGTGCCGTGCACGGGGTCGAACTCCAGGGTGCCGGCGAAGGCGAGCGCGGTGACGATCTCCGGGCTCGTGAGGAACGAGAGCGTGGCGGCGCTGCCGTCGTTCCGCCCGGGGAAGTTCCGGTTGAACGACGACACGATCGTGTTGGTCTCGTCGGCGCGCACGTCGCTCCGCTTCCACTGGCCGATGCACGGCCCGCAGGCGTTGGCGAGTACGGTCCCGCCGATCCTCGCGAAGACGTCGATGAGGCCGTCGCGCTTGATCGTCTGGTAGATGCGCTCGGAGCCGGGCGTGATCCAGAACGGGACCTTCGCGCGGAGGCCCGCCCTGGTCCCTTGCAGGGCGACGTGGGAGGCGCGGCGCATGTCCTCGTAGGAGGAGTTCGTGCACGAGCCGATCAGCGCGTTCGTGATCCGGACGGGCCAGCCGTTCGCCTTCGCCTCGGTGGCGAGCTTCGAGATCGACCGGCCGCGGTCGGGCGAGTGCGGGCCGACGATGTGCGGCTCGAGCGCGTCGAGGTCGATCTCGACCAGCTCGTCGTAGAAGGCCTTGGGATTCGTGAGGACCTCGGGGTCGGGCTGGAGGTGCTCGCGGGCCCGCTCGGCGAGCTCGGCGATGTCCGCCCGGTCGGTCGCGCGCAGATACGCCGCCATGCGCCCGTCGAACGGGAACACCGACGTCGTCGCGCCGAGCTCGGCGCCCATGTTGCAGATCGTCCCCTTGCCGGTCGCACTGATCGACTCGGCGCCGGGGCCGAGGTACTCGACGATCTTGTTGGTGCCGCCCTTGACGGTCAGGAGCGTGCAGAGGTAGGTGATGATGTCCTTGGGCGCCGTCCACCCGGAGAGCTTGCCGGTCAAGCGGACGCCGATGAGCTTCGGGTGGAGCACCTCCCACGGAAGCCCCGCCATCACCTCGCCACAGTCGGCCCCGCCGACGCCGATCGCGAGCATGCCGAGGCCGCCGCCGTTGGGCGTGTGGGAGTCGGCGCCGATCATGAGCCCGCCCGGGAACGCGTAGTTCTCCAGGACGACCTGGTGGATGATCCCGGAGCTCGGCTTCCAGAAGCCGATCCCGTACTTCCTCGACGCCGAGCGGAGGAAGTCGTAGACCTCCTCGTTCTCCTTGATCGCGCGGGCGAGATCCTCCGCGCTGCCGGTCTCGGCGCGAATCAGGTGGTCGCAGTGGAGCGTCGAGGGCACCGCGACGCGCTTCCGTCCCGAGTGCATGAATTGAAGCAACGCCATCTGCCCGGTGACGTCCTGCATGGCGACGCGGTCGACCCGCAATTTCAAGATAGCCTTGCCACGGTCCCACGTCTGGCGCTCGAAGTCCCAGCAGTGCGCGACGAGGATCTTCTCGGAGAGGGTGAGCGGCCGGCCGAACGCTTTGCGGGCATGCGCGAGACGCCGCTCCATCGACGTGTACAGAGAACGGACCTCGGCGACGGACATCAGCGCCTCCTCCTGCACACGATTCTCACACCTACTCACGCGGGTTGCGAGCCGGAGTTCGCGTCCTTTCAGCGCGCGCACCTCGGCGCGACCGAAGACGCACGGGCTGAATGACAAGTCAATCTAACGCGCCGCGCCGTCAGCGTCAAGGACGGCGCGGTCGAAGATGGAGCAGGCGGAGCGCCGCGCGCTGCCGGAGGCGGACGATCGAGCGCATGGGCCGGAGGCCCATCGGGCACACCTCGGTGCAGTTGCCCTGCCCGTGGCAGCGCGCGAGCGCGTCGTCGGAGAGCAGCACGCGCCAGCGCGCCGCCTGGCCGTCGTCCCGCGGATCGAGCTCGAGCGTGAACGCGCGGTTCAGCGCCGCCGGACCCGGGAAGCGGGGGTTGTGGGCGACGATCGTGCACGCGGACAGGCACATCCCGCAGCCGATGCACTCGATCGCCGCGTCGATCTCCCGGCGCGCGCGCGAGCCGCTCGGGACGTCGGCGGCGCGCGCGGCGTCGGGCCTGGGCGTGAACGCCGCGCCGACCGTGCCGAGCTTCGCGACGTACGGCGTCATGTCGACCACGAGGTCGCGGAGCAGCGGGAAGTGGTAGAGCGGCCGCACGCTGACGGGCCCGTCGCCGAGCGCGGCGAGCCGCGTCCGGCACGCCCAGCGCTCGCGCCCGTTGACGACCATCGCGCACGACCCGCACATGCCCACGCGGCAGGCGTAGCGGAAGGCGAGCGTCGGGTCTTGCGTGCGCTGGACATCGACCAGCGCGTCGAGCACGGTCGTGTCGGGGCCGACGCCGATCCGATATTCCTCGACGCGCTCGGGCGTGCCGGCGGACCCGCGGAGCACCCGAAGCGTCCTCGTCATCGGCGCTATACTACCGCCACTCGTATGTCCCATCGTCACGATCGCCTCGAGCTCCTCGACCGTTATCTGCGCATCCCGACGATCAGCCGGCAGGTCACGGCGGAGATGGTCGACGCCGTCCGCGCGTTCTGGCGCGACGTCGGCGTCGAGCTCGTCCCGCTCGACGCCGACGACGGTCGTGGTACGCCCGCGCTCTTCGGGGAGCTCCCCGGGCCCACGGGCGCGCCGACCCTCCTGCTCTACGGGCACTACGACGTCCAGCCGACCGGCGATCTCTCACGCTGGTGCTGGGAGGGCGTCGCCTGCCGCCCGTTCGAGCCGACCTACTTCCGCGAGGGCAAGCGCGTGGACCCGCGCGCGCTCGACGCGGAGGCACTCGACGACGTCGTCGTGGTGGCGCGCGGGGGCGCCGACAACAAGGGCCAGCACCTCGCGAACGCCCTGGGCGCGCTCGACGCCGTACGAGCCGAGACGGCGCAGTGGACGGTGAAGATCATCCTCGACGGCGAGGAGGAGCACGGCAGCCCGAACCTCACGGCGATCGCGCAGGCCCACCGCGCGCGCCTCGCCGCCCACGTGCTGATCGGCTCCGACGGGCCGAAGCACATGAACCGCCCCACCCTCGTGATGGGCGTCCGCGGCCTGCTCGGCGTGGACATCGTCGCCGACAACGGCCAGCCCGCGTCGGTCCACTCGGGCAACTACGGCAATATCGTGCCCAACCCGGTGCTGCCGCTCGCGCGCCTCATCGAGGACATCGAGGCGCGCGTGCGCGACTACGCCGCCCGCCACGACCGGTTCCACCGCGAGGCGACCGAGGTCTTCGCCAAGTGGAAGGACAAGGCCGTGTGGAGGCCCTACCTCTGGCCGACCGTCAACGTCAACCACCTCATGACCGACGGCGCCTCAGCCGATCTCAGGCGCACGATCATCCCCCGCTCGGTCCATGCTCGCCTGGACATCCGCCTGACGCCGGACACGCCGCTCCTGGCGATGGTCGAGATCGTCGAGCGCACCGCGGCCGACCACCGGACGAAGAATCGCGGGATCACGTTCACGGTGCGGACCTCCGGGCAGCCCGCGAGCTATACCTCGCCGGCGCGCCCGGAGTTCGGCTGGCTCCTACGGCTCCTCGAGGCGCAGGAGGACGGCGAGCCCGTCGCGCTACCCATCCTCGGGGGCACGCTCCCGCTGCACGTCTTCACCGACGTCCTCGGCATCCCGGCGCTCTGGATCCCGGCGGCGAACAGCGGAAACCAGCAGCACGACATCAACGAGCACTACGTCCTGCGCCACTTCTACCGGCAGGCCGCGCTCTACGCCACGATCGCCTCCTCGCGGCCCAGCTGACATCCTCGGAGGGGGCCTCGACGGCCCCCTCCGAGCCTCCCCCCGAACGGGTTGCGCGGGCAAAGCCCGCGCTCGAACCGGCGGTGACTCAGACGCCCAGCTGAACCGTGGGCCGCCGCGCCTCCCGGCGCCGCCTCAGTACCACCTCCACACGAGTGCCCAGACCAGGGCCGACACGATGAGCGCCAGGACGAAGAGGGCGCGATGCCAGCGCACCGGCAGGCCGAAGTCGAGGAGCACCGCCCGCACGCCGAGGAGGGCATGGACGAGGACGAGGGCGAGCAGCGCCGCCTGGACGCCGCGCCTGAACGGGTTCACGAGGTGAGCCGCCACGACGGCGAGCAGGACCACGGCCGCCGCGCGCTGGATAAGCCACGCCCACATGCCGACCTTCGTGTCGCGCCAGCCTTCGGCGGTCGTCCACTCGCGCTTGAGGACGCGGCTCAGGCGGCGCCCCCGAGCCGGTTCACGGCGATCCGGCCGTTGGCGATCACGAGCCGCACGGCATCGAGCGCCTCGATCCGCTCGCCCGGGTCGCCGGCGACGGCGATGAGGTCGGCGGCGAGTCCCGGCGCGATCCGTCCCGTCTCCTCGTGAAGGCCGAGGACGCGGGCGGCCGTGGACGTCGCCGCGCGGATCGCCTCGAGCGGCGACATTCCCGCCTTCACCATCAGGGCCAGCTCGGGAACGATCGAGCCGTGCGGGTTGAAGGGCGTTCCGGCGTCGGTGCCCGCGGCGATCGGGACGCCGTGATGCATCGCCAGCTGGAAACTTTCGAGATGGCGGGCGATCACGGCCTCCGACTTCCGCACCGCGAACTCGGGGACCCCCGCGCTGACGCCGTGGGTGACGATCCGCTCCGGCGCGATCAGCGTGGCGACGAGCGCGATCCCGGCCTTGACCATCTTGGCGGCGATCGCCTCCGTGAGGAAGATCCCGTGCTCGATCGAGCCGATCCCGGCCTCGACGCACGCCGCGATCCCGTCCGTCGCCTGGGCGTGTGCGGCGGTACGCCGGCCCGCCTTCTTCGCCTCCTCGACGGCCGCGCGGATCTCCTCCGGCGTGAGCTGCGCCGAGCCCGGCTCCACGCCCGGCGTCATCACGCCGCCCGTCGCGAACAGCTTGATGACGTCGGCGCCCGCCTTGAGCTGCTCCCGGACGGCCTTTCGCACGTCGTCAGGCCCGTCGGCCTCGCGGCCGAAGCGCCAGCCGTGGCCGCCCGTCATGCAGATGCCCCGGGCCGCGGCGAGGACGCGGGGACCGGGGATCAGCCCGGCAGACACGGCGTCGCGCATCGCCAGCGCGATCCCGTCCACGCCGCCGAGATCGCGCACCGTGGTGACGCCGGCCTCGATTGTCTGCTTGGTGCGGAGGACCGCCTTGATCGTCCGGATCGCGACCGGGTCCTCGAACAGCACCCGGGCAGGATCGGCCTCGCCACCGAGGCAGAAGTGGACGTGACAGTTGATGAGCCCGGGAAGCAGCGTGAGGCCGTCGAGGGCGAGCTCTGTGGCGTCCCCCTCGCGGCGGCCCCGGAGGACCGCCCCGATCCGCCCGCGCTCGATCACCACCGCACGGTCGCGCACCGGCTCGGCGCCCGTGCCGTCGATCAGCGTCGCCCCCGTCAGGATGAGCCGGTCCATGGTGGAGGGCAAACTTACCCCATTCTCGAGCGTCTGTCACCGACGGGACGAGGCCTCGCGGGATCCTCCCGTGGGAGGTCCGGGAACCGGTCTCTGACGTCTACCGTTGATTCGGGGACGGGACCAGTTGATTCGGGGACGGGCAGGGTGTACTTAAAGGTCGATGCATCATAGGACAGCGCGTGTGACGCTCGCAGCCCTCGCCGTGACACTCCTCGCAGGAGCCGTGCTCGCCGCGGAGCTCGACTTCGAGGCGATCGGGGCGCTGCCGTATCGGCCGCCCAAGCCCGCGCCCGCCTTCGCGCTCCCCGACCTCCAGGGCAAGACGGTGCGCCTCGCCGAGCTACGCGGCAAGGTCGTGCTCGTCTTCTTCTGGGCGACCTGGTGACCGGACTGCCGGGAGGAGTTGCCTTCCGTCAACAGGCTCTATCAGGACCTCAAGCAGAAGGGGCTCGAGGTCCTGCTGGTCAGCTTCAGGGAAAGTGCGGCGCTCGTGAAGCGCACGGCGGCCGAGCGCGGCTACGTCGCACCCGTGCTCCTCGACGAGTCCGGCGAGGTCACGGGGAAGCTTTACGGGGTCTGGGGACCGCCGACCGCCTACTTCGTCGACCGTCAGGGACAGCTGCTCGGACGTCTGGTGGGCCCGCACGACTGGTCCGCACCGGCGGCCCGGAAGCTCGTCGAGGCGCTGCTCGCGGCGCCCCCGGCGAAGCGCTGACGCCGCGCGCCCCCGTCAGTCGCCGATCTCGATCATCGACGAGACCGCGACGGCGCCGTCGGGCGTGGCGCGCGTGAACGCGACGGGCTCCTCCCACACCGCCGGGACGCCGTCCTTCGCCTGCACGCGCACCGAGACGAGCGGCCCGGGCGCCGCGACGGGGAAGTCGCGGCGGAAGTGGGCGCCGCGGCTCTCCCGCCGCGCCAGGGCGGAGCGCGTGATGAGCCGGGCCGCCATCGCCTGATTCTCCAGATTCAACCAGTCCTGCCATGCGAGGTTGAGCGCTGGGCCGCCCGGGACGCCCACGCCCGCGAGCCGCTCGGCGACGCTGTCGATCGCGTTGAGCGCCGCCGCGAGCCCACGGGCGTCTCGCACGAGCCCGACCTCTTCCCACATCACGTCACGCAGCTCGCGCTGGAGGGCGTAGAGGTCGCGCGTCGCGGGCCGCTCGAGGGGCGCCGTCACCCGCCGCGCGAGGTCCTCCAGCGCCGGGCCGGCGACTCGCGGCAGCGGCCGTCCGGCGACGGACTCGGCCATCACGTCGCCGGCGATGCCCCCGAACACGGTGGACTCCGCCACGCCGTTGCCGCCGAGCCGGTTGGCTCCGTGGACGCCGCCCGTGTCCTCGCCGGCGGCGAAGAGCCCCTCGATCGCGGTGCGGCACGCGGTGTCGATCACGACACCCCCCATCATGAAGTGGGTCGTCGGGCCCACCTCGACGGGCCCGCGCGCGAGGTCGCGACCGAAGTCGCGGCAGCGCTTGACCATCCCGCGGAAGTTCGTCTCGACCACCTCGGCGCCGAGGTGGGAGACGTCGATCCAGACGGCGCCGTTCGGCGTGCCCCGACCCTCCGCGACCTCGAGGAACGCGGCGCGCGCCACGAGGTCGCGCGTCGAGCGCTCCATCCGCCTGGGGTCGTAGCGCTCCATGAAGCGCTCGCCGCGTCCGTTGCGGAGGTGGCCGCCCGCGCCCCGGAGCCCCTCCTCGAGCAGCGCGCCGGTCATCAGCGAGCCCGGGATCACGAGCCCCGTCGGATGGAACTGCACCATCTCCATGTCGCGCAGGGGGAGACCCGCGCGGTAGGCGAGCGCGACGCCGTCGGCGGCCTTGTCCGCCGAGCACGCGATCACCCGGTACATCGTCGGCCCGCCGCCCATCGCCAGGAGCGTGGCCAGCGCCCGGATGGCGACGAAGCGGCCCGTGCGCAGGTCGAGGACCAGCGCGCCCGCCGCGCGCCCGGCGCCGTCGCACAGGAGCTCGACCGCGCGGCACTCCTCGAACACCGCGACGTTCGGCCGCGCGAGGGTCTGCTCGGTCAGGCGGTTCATGATCTCGATCCCGGTGAGGTCGCCCTTGTGGATCGTCCGGTCGTGGCTCTGGCCGGCGAAGGGCTTCTGGTGGATCCGGCCCTCGCGCGTCCGGTCGAAGAGGCAGCCGTAGCGCCACTCGAGCTCGAGCGCGCGGCGGGGCGCCTCGGTGACGAGCGCCCAGACGAGCTCCTGGTCGTTGATGAAGCCGCCGCCCGCGAGCGTGTCCACGAGGTGCGCCTCGAGCGAGTCGGGCTCGGTGAGGACCGCGTTGTAGCCGCCCTGCACCATGCGCGTGCAGCCGGCGCGCCCGAGGAGCCCCTTGACGACGACCGTGACGCGGAGCTTCGGCGACGCGTCCGCGGCGTGGAGCGCGGCGCAGAGGCCCGCGCCGCCCGCGCCGAGGATCAGGACGTCGGCCTCGGCGGCGTCGATCACCCGGCGAGCCGCGCCATGATTAGAGCCCGGCCTACGGGACCCGTCCAGTCCAAAGAGAGCGACACGGCCAGGCCGCACGTCATCGTGGCCCATCTTACCGCCGGATTGGGCTGGGTGGCTCGCGACAAACGCGTTAGAGTGAGTGCCGGAGCAGAGCCTGGGCTATGCACGGCATCATTCACCTCGAGTTGCGGAAGTTCATCCAGGCCAGGCACGGGCCCGAGGGGTGGCTGCGGCTGCTCGAGCAGGCCGGCGTCGCCACGTCACTCGGGTACGTCCGAGTGGGGCAGTACCCGGACGACGAGCTGGCTGCGATCCTCGCCGCGGCCGCCCGGAAGACCGGCGCCGCCGTTGAGACGATTCTGGAAGACTTCGGCGAGTTCAGCGCGGCAGACCTGATCGCGATGTATCCCGGCCTCGTCAAGCCCGAATGGCGGACGCTCGACCTGCTCCTTCACGTCGAGCAGACGATTCATCAGGTGGTCCGTCTCCGGAATGCCGGCGCGCAGCCCCCGTTGCTTCGCTGTGCGCGTCCCACGGCCGAGGAGGTCGTCATCACCTACACGTCGCCTCG
>QHSA01000201.1 GCA_003220315.1 Candidatus Rokuibacteriota bacterium | reverse complement strand
ACGCGAGAGCTGCGCCGGTCGGCCGAGACGGACGTGTGGCCGGACGCGCTCTGGACCGCGGTCGAGGAGAACGGGCTCACGCTGCCGCTCGTTCCCGAGGCGCAAGGCGGCGCCGGCTCCACCTGGGGCGACGCGCACGTCGTCGTGAGCGCGGCCGGGCGGCACGCCGTCCCGCTGCCGCTCCCCGAGACGATCGTCGCCGCGTGGCTCCTCGCCGGCGCGGGGCTCGACGTGCCGGCGGGCCCGCTGACGCTGGCTCCCGCCCAGCGCGACGACGACCTGCGTGTCAAGCCTACGACCGGTGGCTTCCGACTCGACGGCACCGCTCGCCGCGTGCCGTGGGGCGCGGTGGCCCGCCACGTCGTCGTCGTGGCCGCGGTGGACGGTCACACGCTGGTGGCGCGCGCGGCGGCGGGTTCCTTCAGGGTCGAGCCCGATCGGAATCTCGCGCGCGAGCCGCGCGACACGCTCGTCTTCGACGCGACGCCCGTCGCGGCCGCTCCCGCGGGCGTCGGCGTGCCGCCCGACGCGGTGTGGCAGTACGGCGCGCTCGTGCGGGCGGCGCAGATCGCGGGCGGCGTGGACGCTATCTTGAGATCGGCCACGCGCTACGCGACCGAGCGCCGGCAGTTCGGCAAGCCGATCGGCGCGTACCAGGCCATCCAGCAGAACCTCGCGGTCCTCGCCGGCCACGCCGCGGCGGCGGACATCGCGGCGGCCCATGCGTTCCGAGCGGCCGACCGGGGTGATGCCGCCTTCGAGATCGGCGTCGCCAAGGTGCGGGCGGGCGAGGCGGCGGGGATCGGCGCGTCGATCGCGCATCAGGTGCACGGCGCGCTCGGCTTCACCTACGAGCACGACCTCCAGTTCGTCACGCGGCGGCTCTGGGCCTGGCGCGCCGAGTTCGGCGGTGAGGGCTGGTGGGCCACCGCGCTCGGGCGGGAGGTCGCCGGCTGGGGAGCCGACGCGCTCTGGTCAACCGTCACGTCGCGATGACGCGGCCGCGGACGCCGGTGGAATGAGGAGCGCTATGCCGAACGCAGCCGGGTCGCGCCTACGGCAGGCCACCCGCCGAGTCGCCCCGACCTCGCGGACCCCGGTACAATGACGCGTCTGCCGCTCGCCGGGGTCAAAGTCGTCGAGATCGCGCAGAACCTGGCGGGGCCGTTCGCCGGCGAGATCCTCGCGCGGCTCGGCGCCGACGTGGTAAAGCTCGAGCGGCCCGAGGGCGGCGACGACGCGCGGGGCTGGGGCCCGCCGTTCCTCGACGATCTCTCGCCCGTCTTCCACGCCGCCAACGCGAGCAAGCGCTCCATCACGCTCGACCTGCGGGACTCCGCGGCGGTGGCGTGGCTCATCGAGTACCTCGAAGGCGTCGACGTGCTCGTCCAGAATCTGCGCCCGGGGGTCCTCGAAGAGCTCGGACTCGGCCCGGAGACGCTGCTCTCGCTCCACCCGCGGCTCGTTTACTGCTCGCTCGGAACGTTTGGTCGGAGCGGACCGCTCCGGCTCCGACCCGGCTACGAGCCGATGGTACAGGCGTTCGCGGGCCTCATGATGGTGAACGGCGAGGAGGGCGGACCGCCGATGCGCATGGGGACGTCCGTCCTCGACTCCGGCACGGGGATGTGGGCGGCGCTGGGCGTGCTGGCGGCCCTCGTCGAGCGGCAGCGGACGGGGCGCGGCTCGGTCGTGGACACCTCACTCTTCGAGACCGGGCTCGCCTGGCTCGCGAACCACTTCGCGAGCTACCGGATCACGGGCACCCCGCCCGTCCGGCATCGCACCGGAAGCACGCGGCTCGTCGTCTTCGAGGGCTTCGAGACGAAGAACGGGCCGGTGATCATCGCGGCGGCGAACGACCGGCTCTTCGCCAAGCTCGCGGTCGCGCTCGGCCGCCCGGAGTGGGCGGCCGACCCCCGCTTTGCGACGAACGCGCTCCGTCAGAAGCACAAGACGGCGCTCGTCCCGGAGATCCAGAAGATCATGCTGACGCGCACCAAGGGCGAGTGGGTGGACCTCCTGGACGAGGCCGGAGTGCCGTGCGCGCCGATCCACACGTTCCTCGAGGTGCTCGCTCACCCACAGACGGCGGCGACGGGGATGATCCAGAAGGTGCCCGGCCTCGACCTCGAGCTGATGGGCCTGCCGGTCGCGTTCGACGGCGAGCGGCCGCCGCTCCGGCGGCGGGCGCCGCGGCTCGGCGAGCACGACCGGGAGATCCGCGGAGGCGGAAGGCCCTGAAGATCACCGACGTCACGCTCACGCTCTTTGCCTGGCGCGGCATTCCGCCGACGCAGTACGGGCGGCACACCGGTCGCTTCGGTGGGGAGAGCCAGCTCGGGTTGCTCACCGTGAAGACCGACGCGGCCGTCGAGGGCCACGCGTTCCTCGGCTCGGCGATGCGCGGCGCCCATCTCGACGCCGCGTCGCTGATCCAGGCCCTCAAGCCCGTGGTGCTCGGGCAGGACCCGCTCGAGCGCGAGCGACTCTACCAGGCGATGTGCCAGCGGAGCCGCGCGACCACGCTCCGCGCGATCGGCGCGGTGGACGTGGCGCTCTGGGACGTCGCGGGGAAGGTCGCGGGGCTCCCGATCCATCGGCTGCTCGGCTCCTACCGCGATCGCGTGCCGGCCTATGCCAGCTCCGCCGTGCTCGAGTCGCCCAAGGCCTACGCGGAGGAGGCGGCGCGCTTCAAGGCGGAGGGGTGGACGGCGTACAAGATCCACCCGCCGACGGACCCGGCGATCGACATCGAGGTGTGCCGGGCGGTGCGGAAGGCGGTCGGCGACGCCTACACGCTCATGCTGGACTCGACGTGGGCGTATCAGTACCCTGAGGCGCTCCGCGTCGGCCGCGCGATCGAGGAGCTCGGCTTCTACTGGTACGAGGATCCGCTGGCGGACGACGACATCTACAACTACGTCAAGCTCAAGGCGCAGCTCCACATCCCGATCCTCGCCACCGAGTACTCGCCCGGCGGCTTCACCGCATTCGCGCCGTGGATCGTCGCGTGCGCGACGGACTTTCTCCGCGGCGACGTGGCGGTGAAGGGAGGCATCACCGCGCTCGTGAAGACGGCGCACCTGGCCGAGGCGTTCCACATGAACTTCGAGGTCCACCACGGCGGCAACTCCCTCAACAACGTCGCGAACCTGCACGTGATCATGGCGATCAGGAACTGCGAGTTCTTCGAGGTGCTCCTGCCGGCCGGCACCCAGAAGTACGGGCTCGTCAACGACATCGAGGTCGGCTCGGACGGCCTCGTGCACGCGTCCGAGGGGGCGGGGCTCGGCGCCGAGATCGACTTCGCCCTGATCGAACGCAGCACGCTCTCCGTCCTGAGCTAGCCGCGGGTGCGACGGAGCCGCTTCGATCACATCGCGCTCGCCGTGCCGCGCCTCGCCGACGCTCCGGCGTTCCTCGTCGGCGAGCTGGGCGGAGCCCCCGCGCACGGCGGACCCTCGGGCGCCTACACGTTCGCGCAGTGGCGCTTCAAGGACGGGGGTCGCCTCGAGGTCCTCGAGCCGCGCGGCGCCGACGGGTTCCTCCACCGCTTCCTCGCGCAGCGCGGGCCCGGCATCCACCACGTGACGTTCATCGTCCCGAGCCTCCGCGGGGTGTGCGAGCACGCGGAGGCGGCGGGGCACGCGATCGTCGGCAACGATGACTCGAACCCCGACTGGCGAGAGGCATTCCTCCATCCCAAGCGGGCGCTCGGCATCGTGGTCCAGCTCGTCGAGATCGTCGAGACGCGACCACGGAGCGACGGAGAGCGCCGCTCCCGCTGGGTCGTGCCGCCGGGCCCGCCGAACCCGCCGCCTGTGACGGTGCTCGGGCTCAGGATGCGCGCGCGCTCGCGCGAGCGCGCCGAGGCGCAGTGGGTGCGCCTGCTCGGCGCTGAGGCGAGCGAGGGCGCGAGCGGCGTCGTGATCTATCGCTGGCCGGGCTCGCCCATGCGCATCGGCGTCGAGGTCGATCCGACGCGCGACGAGGGACCGGTCGCGATCGAGCTCGCGAGCGAGCGGGCAATCGCGCTCCCCGCCGGGCCACATCCCGTGCTCGGCGCGGTCTTCACGGCTCATTGACGGGCTCCGCGTCTCGCGCATTCACCCGCCGGCCTCGGCGTCCCAATAGGCCGGATACCGGGTGACGAATCCCGCCGCGTTCACGCGGAGCTCGGTCACGAACTCGCCGCCCGCGCTCTCGTACCGGTACGTCGTCGCATCGAGGCGGCGGTAGCGCTGCGCGAGCGGCTCGAGGGTGAAGCTCGGGAAGCGGAGCCAGGCCGCTTGCACCGCGGCCTCCTGGCCGACGACCAGACCGAGCCGGCGAATCGGGAGCAGGTTGGTGGACGGGCTGAAGTTGAGGTCGAGGTCGATCGAGCGTTCCGCCGTGGGACACGCTACGCCGTTGAGCCGCCAGCGGCGGGCGGAGTCGACCGAGAGCTCGACCTCGATCGTCGCGTCTCCGACCCAACCCGTCACGCGTCCGGAGACGGTTCGCCATCCCGAGTCGCAGACAACCACGTAGTCGAGGCGGCACGGCTGCCGCTCGTGGGCGAAGACCGCCGTTCCGACGAGATGCCAGGAGGAATCCTTCGAGAACAGTCGCGCGGACTCGTGGCCAGGCGCATCGAGCCTGCGCCACAGGATCGCTTGGTCTGCCACGGCTAGCGCTGGTGGACGAGCGGGAGCCCCGGAACGGGGCTCCGCGCGTGGAGCACGTAGTCCCGGCGGATCGTGCCGATATAGAGATCGCGCATGTCAGGGCCGCCCCACGAGACGTTCGTCGGCCAGCTCATCAGCTCGCCCGTGGGATCGTGGATCACGGTCACGACCTCGCGCTTCGGGGTGATGGCGATCACCTTGTTGGCGAGGACGAGCGTCACCCACAGGTTCCCGTCCGCGTCGAAGCCGCAGCCGTCCGTCGCCCCGAACCGCGCGCGCTCGGCGGGCGTCGCGCCGGGAAACGCGGGTTCGCCGAGCACGGGGCCGTAGGGCTCGGCCGGCCCGAGCAGGCCGTCCGCGCGGATGAGGAGTCGGACGACGTTCCGGCCCATCGTCTGGCAGACGTAGAGGTGCGACTCGTCGGCGTCGAGGGCCAGGCCGTTCGCGAAGGTGAACCCCGACGCCATCACCTCGGCGCGGCCGTCGGATCGCACCCGGTACACGAAGCCGTCGGCGAGCCCCTGCTCGGACCGCGCGCGGTCCCACGTCGAGTGGGAGCACCAGACGTTGCCCGCGCGATCCACGATCGGATAGTTCGACGCCACGAGCGGCTTGCCGTCGATCGCGTCGCAGAGGACCTCGAGCTCGCCCGTCGCCGGGTCGAGGCGCTGGAGCGGCCCCGTCGACGCCGTGCCGAGACCGAAATTGGCGATCAGGATACGCCCGCGCGTGTCCATGTTGATCCCGTTCGGCGCCCCGCCCGCCTTGCCGACGCGGCGCAGCGTCCCGTCGGAAAGAATCTCGGCGCAGGCGCTCGCCTGGTCGGAGGCCCAGACGCGGCCGTCCCCACCGACGACCACGTCCTCGGGGCGCCTGAGGCCGACGCCGACCTTCCGGAGGCTCTCGATCGGGATCGGTGCGAGCACCGCTGCGCTATGTGGGGCGGGAACGACCGGGTGGGGCGCTACGCGAGCGAGAAGCGCCGCCGCTTGAGGATCAGGAGCCCGTCCGCGCCCTTCCCGATGATTTCGTGGGTGACGCCGGGAGGGAGCTTGCCCTTGACCGCCTTCGCCGCCTCGCCCCGCGCCAGCACGCTCTTGACGAAGAGCTCGGCCGCCGGCTTCGCGATCCCGCTCACCTCGGACCGCGCGGGCCCCCGCGTGGCTGGGCGCGCTCGCTTGAGGGCCTTGGCCTTCTTCGCTCGCTTCTTCATGGCGGTATGCTACACCGGCTGGTTTCCGACCGCGACGGGTTCCTTCACGACACCGGGTCGAAGCCGCAGTCGAACGTCCGCCGAACGAGCGCGAAGTCCTCGGCCTGGGGCACGAGCTCATGGGTCTTGCGGGCGAACGGGTGGACGACGCGCGTCTCGGCACGCCCGTGCGCGCCGAGGTCGACACGCCCGCGCCTGAACAAGTACTCGACGAAGCGCCGGGCCTCCAGCGTAGGCGCCGGAGCCGTCCGCGAGCCGAGATCCTCGGCCGCGGAGGCCACGTCGAACCGTCGTGCCTCGCCCGGGGCCTCGACGAAGAGCGCCCGGCCCTCGAACCCGAACTCGTCGGCGCTGAGCGAGAGCCGGCGCGTGTGGCTCTCGCCGGCGGCCGGCGCCGTGCGTCTCGCCCGCCGCGCTTTGGCCCCCGGGCCCGGCCCCGTCACAATACTCGCGGTTTGAAGCGACAGGATCCCGCGCCGCACCAGGGCGCTCTTCAGCGCGTCCCGATAGCGGCCCCGGAAGAGCTCGGCGTCGGACTCGATGAGATGCGCGGCGACCTGGCTCCCGTAATCCGCCACGATCGGCGCGGCGGGGATCGCGTCGACCAGCAGCCGGCCGGCGTCGAGACTCACCTGGAGGAGGTCCGCCTCGGTCGGTGAGGACGCGCGGACGGCGAGCATTCCCGCCAGGGCCTCGAACCAGCCTCCCGTGAAGACGCGCGAGAAGGAGTGCGGCTCGGCCGTCAGGGACGAGGACGGGCCCGACGGCGGCAGCGTCTCCGGCGCCCGATAGAAAAATGGGTTCACCGCGTTGCGCAGGCAGTCCGGCTCCGCCGAGCCCGGCAGGATCTGTCGGAGGGCCCACCCGAGCTGCTCGGCGAGGCGGGAGAGGCGCGACGACCGGCCGATCCGGGCTCCCGTCTCGCTCAGCACCGCGCGCCGGAGGGACGGGAGCTGAAGGCCCGCGAGCAAGGCGCTCAGATCCCCGAACGACTCGTGAAACGCGGCCACCTCGACGCTCATCGCGTCCCACAGTTCGGGCCGCAGCGCGTCGAGCACCGCGTGCCCCAGCTCATGACACACGACGTCCGGGCTCTCGCCCGAGTACACCGTGGTCCGCCCGACCGTGTCGTGGAAGAACGACAGCCCGCGCCGGTCGTAATACGCGTTGAGATCGACGCCGGCGTCGAGCGTGACCCTGAGCGTCCGGCCGGGCTGCCAGCGCGTGGACCGCGGCAACAGCGCGCCCCAGAAATCGGCGCCGCGGCGGAGGGCCTCGGCGGCCGCCCAGTACCGGAACTCACGCGTGCCCAGCCGGTAGCGCTTCGCCGGGACCGCGGGCCCGGTGATCGCGAGCGCGAGTGGCGTGGCTCCGAGACGCGGCACCGGCCGCTTGATCGGCTTGCCGCCGGACTTCGGGTCGTCTTCCCACGCAAGAATTGCGGCGCGTGGCGCCGTCTTTGTCGCGCGTCTCATGGAGCGGCGGTGGGGGGTCCGGGTTCCCTTCAGGCGCGTGGCCGGAGGAGCTTCGTCCTGAGCGCCTCCGCCTGTCGGTGGAACGGCAGGCCGCCGCGGTCGGTCATCGGCGTCTTCTCCGCGAGGCCCGTGTGGAGCTCGACGAGCACCGGTCCCTCCTCCGTCAGCATCGCGGGCAGGCGCCGCTTGAACTCGGCGGGCTCGCGGATGGCGTAGGCGTTGCGGTAGCCGGCGCCCTTCGCCATCAGCACGAAGTCCACGGTGAGCCCGCCGGGAATCCCCTGTGCGCCCGAGGTGTGGTAGACCCCGTTCTTGAAGACGAGATGGGTGAGGTTCCGGGCCTGGGCGCCGGCGATCGTCGCCAGCGAGCCGAGCTGCATCAGGAGCGAGCCGTCCCCGTCGAAGACGATCACGCGGCGGTCGGGCCGGGCGAGCGCCAGCCCGAGGCCGAGCGACGAGGCGCCGCCCATGAAGCCCACGCACGTGACCGAGAGGTCGTCCGGCGCGAGCGTGCGCCATGCGGGCGCCGTGGTCATCGTCGGGACGCAGATCGCGTCGCCGCGCGCGGCGGCGATCGCGCGGAGGATGTCCTCGGGCTTGAGCATCAGATCGTCTCCAGGCCCACGAGGACCGCCGCGGCGCCGCGCCGCTCGCGGGCGAGGCGGAAGTACTCGGGGATCAGGTGCACGTCGTCGGGGCCTTCGAGCCGCGCGTGGGGCACGCCGAAGGTGTCGAGGAGGGGCTCGCAGTAGCGGACCATCGAGTGGTGCGACTCGCGCGGGTCCTTGTCCTTTTCGCGCGAGAGGAGGCCGATCATGTAGAAGGCGGGCACGCGCCCGTCGATCGCGACGCCGCGGAGCGTGTTCACCGACGCGTAGAGACCGGCGTGCTGGATCATGAGCACGCACGGCTCGCCGCCCATCCAGAGGCCGGCGGCGATCGTGGTCGCCTCGTCCTCGGTCGCGCAGGTGAGGACGCGGAGCACCGCTTCCTTGTCGAGCGCCGCGAGCACCGTCCTCTGGTGTGTGTCGGGCACGCTCAGGATCCAGCCGAGGTGCGCATGGCGCGGCGGCTCGGCGACCTCGGCGGCGAGCCAGGCCCGCGCCTCCCTGAACGTGTCCTTGAGCGTGTCGATGATGAGCGACGCGGGAATGGAGTCCGGCATGATGCCTCCCGTGAGATGATCGCCCTATCGTACCCGAAACCGACGACAGAAAGGATGCCTCATGCTGAGAGCCGTCGCCGCATCGATC
>QHSA01000287.1 GCA_003220315.1 Candidatus Rokuibacteriota bacterium | reverse complement strand
AAGCCGTCCCAGTAGCCGCTCTTGCGGACGACACCCAGCCCCGCGTGCACGAAGGAGCTCTGGTGGAGCTCGCCCTCGTCCGAGACCCGGATGCGCGCGCCGTTGAGGCAGGCCCCCGCGCCCCGACGGGCGGTGTAGAGCTCGGCCGTCACCGGATTGTGGATCACGCCCACCGTGACCTCGCCGCGCTCCTCCAGCGCGATCAGCGTCGCCCAGACGGGAATGCCCCGGACGAAGTTTTTCGTCCCGTCGATCGGGTCGATGATCCAGCGGACCTCGCTCGTCCCGTGCCCGCCGAACTCCTCGCCGAGGACGCCGTATGCCGGGAAGGCGCGGCCGAGGATCTCGACGATCGCTCGCTCGGCCTCGCGGTCGGCCCGGGTGACCGGCGTGTCGTCGGGCTTGAGCGCCACCTCGACGCCGCGGTGGAAGTGCTTGAGCGCGATGTGCCCCGCGGCGCGCGCCGCGTCCACGGCCGCGTCCAGGGCGCGCTCACTCACGTCGGCTGCTCCTCGGCGGGGAAGGGCTCACCGCGCTCGGCCAGCACCCTCGCGTAGACCTCGAGCGCGTCCACGACGACGGGCATCCCACCGTAGGTGACCATCTGGAAGATCACCTCCGCGACCTCCTGGCGCGTCGCGCCCACGTTGAGCGCCGCGTGGATGTGGGCGCGCACCTCGTTGGGCCGGTGGAGCGCAGTGAGCGCGGCCACGGCGCACAGCTCGCGCTGCTTCTGCGACAGGACCTCGCGGCTGTAGAGGACGCCCGTGAAGAACATCGACAGCTCGCGCGCCAGGCCCCTGTCGAACTTCTTCCACAGCTCGAAGCCGGTGCCGCTCGTGAGCGTGTGGAAGAGCATCCGCGCCGTCTGCTTCGTCCGTTCCCTCAGGGTCCGCTCATCCATCTATGGTACCCTCCGACTGCGCCGGCGGTCCGCGCGCCGTCACAATAACGTAGCGAAGAGGGTCGCACAATGCTCAACCCGCACGTGTTCCGCGCCTACGACGTGCGCGGCGTCGTCGGTCGGGACATCAACCCCGACGTGTTCCGTCAGGTCGGCCGCGCGTACGGCACGCTGATCCGGAGAAAGGCCGGGCGCCGGGTCGCCGTCGGGCAGGACAACCGCGCGTCGTCGGAGACGCTGAAGGCGGGGTTCGTCGAGGGCGTCCGCGCCGCCGGCGTCGACGTGGTGGACGTCGGCGTCGTGCCGACGCCGATCCTCTACTTCGCCGCCGCCCACTGGAAGCTCGACGGCGGCGCCAACATCACGGGGAGCCACAACCCGATCGCGTACAACGGCGTGAAGATGGTTCACCGGGGCGCGGCGCCGCTCACGGAGGAGGAGATCCAGCTCCTCCGTACGCTCGCCGAGCGCGGCGACTTCGAGCAGGGCCACGGGACCCTCGACGCGCGGAGCCCCCGCGACGACTACTTCACCACGGTCGGCGGGATGATCCGCCTCGGGCGCCGTCTCACGGTCGTCGTCGACGCGGGCAACGGCGTCGCCGGGCTCTACGCGCCGGAGCTCCTGCGCCGCATCGGGTGTGGGGTCGTCGAGCTCCACTGCGAGTCGGACGGCCGCTTTCCCCATCACCTCCCCGACCCGGAGGACCCGGCGAATGTCGTGGACCTCCAGGCCAGAGTCGTCGAGGTCGGCGCCGATCTCGGCATCGCCTACGACGGCGACGCCGATCGCGTGGGCGTCGTGGACGAGCGCGGCCGCCGTCACGAGGCCGATCTCATCCTGGTCCTGCTCGCCCGCGACTTCTTGAAGCGCCACCCGGGCGCCAAGGTCGTCTTCGACGTGAAGTCCTCGCAGTCGCTGATCGACGACATCCGGGCGCACGGTGGCGTGCCCGTGATGTGGAAGACGGGGCACTCGCACCTCAAGCGCAAGATGCGCGAGGAGGGGATCCTCCTCGGCGGCGAGGTCAGTGGCCACATGTTCTTCGCCGAGAACTACTACGGCGTGGACGACGGCATCCTCGCCTCCTGCAAGATCATCGAGACCGCGGCCCGCTCGCCCGAGCCGATCTCACGACTCTTCGACTCGGTGCCGCACCTCCACGCCACGCCCGAGCTCAAGGCGCCGTGTCCGGACGGCGAGAAGTTCCGCGTGATCGAGGAGCTGACGCGCGAGCTCAAGACGCGCTACGAGACGATCGACACCGACGGGGCGCGTGTCCTCTTCCCCGGCGGGGCCTGGGGCCTCGTGCGCGCGTCGAACACGAACCCCTACCTCACGCTGCGCTTCGAGGCGCGCACGGACGCGGAGATCGAGGCGATGAAACGCGTGATCTACGGCGCGCTCCGCAAGTACCCGTTCGTCACGCTACCAGACTGAGCTCCCTCGGCGGGGGGCTTCGCCCCCCTTCCGAAGCCTCCCCCCGTGGATCGGTTGCGCCGGCGAAGCC
>QHSA01000286.1 GCA_003220315.1 Candidatus Rokuibacteriota bacterium | reverse complement strand
CAGCGCCTCCCACGCGACCGCGATCCGGTGGACCGCGTCCTCCGCGCACGCGCGGCCCTCGGCCACGACCATCGCGACCGCCTCGCCGACGTACCGCGCGCGATCGCGGCAGAGGGCCCACTGGGACGCCTGGCGGACGTCGAACGCGATCGCCGCGGCGAGGCCGGGCGGTGGCGCGCCAAAGAGCGGCAGCGGCTTCATCCAGCGCGCGAGATCGTCGAACGTGAAGACGCCGGCGACGCCGGCGAGCGCCTTCGCGGCAACGGTATCGATCCGCGCGAGCCGGGCGTGGGCGTGCGGCGCGCGCAGGAACGCCGCGTGGAGCATCCCCGGGAGCGTCACGTCGTCGACGTAGCGCGCCTCGCCCCGCAGGAACCGCGGGTCCTCCCGCCGCCTCACCGCCGCGCCGAAATACCTGGCTCCCATCGCGCGTCCAGCACGCGACTATACACCGGCTTCCCCGCCGCCGCCGCGTGCGCTATGCTCCCTGCCACCATGTCCCGCTCCGAGGGAGGCTCACGATGACACGACGGTGCCTCGTCCTGGCAGCTCTCGTCGCGGCCGCGACGCTCGTGGCCTCGCTGAACGTTTCCGCGCAGGCGCCGATCAGGATCGGCGTCATCGAGCCTCTCTCGGGGCCCGTCGCGGCGTCCGGAAACTACGTCCGCATGGGCGCCGAGATCGCGCGGGACTGGATCAACGCCCGGGGCGGCGTCGACGGGCGCAAGGTCGAGCTCCGCATCGAGGACAACAAGTCAGATCCCAAGGAGGCGGCGAGCGCGGCCGAGAAGCTGATCGTCCGCGACCGGGTGCCCGCGATCATGGGCGCGTGGGGCAGCTCGATGACCCTGGCCGCGATGCCGAAGCTCGAGGAGTACGGTGTGCCGATGGTCGTCGAGACGTCGAGCGCGGCCACGATCACCAAGCGGGGCAACCCGTGGATCTTCCGCATCAGCCCGCCCTCCGAGATGGAAGCCCTCGGCCTCGAGCAGTACGTGGACCGGCTCGGCGTGAGGCGCGCCGACTTCCTCGCCGTCAACACCGACTGGGGGCGCGGCGCGATCTCCGCCTTCGGCGACATGCTGAAGAAGAAGGGCGTCGCGGTGGGCGCCGCCGAGTACATGGAGCAGGCGGCGACCGACATGAACGCCCAGCTCACGAAGATCAAGGGCACGGGCGGCGACACGCTCTTCCTCACGACGGCCGTCGAGCAGATCACGCTCGTCATGAAGCAGGCGCAGGAACAGCGCCTCGAGCGCAGGATCGTCACGACCGGCGGCAGCTCCTCGCCCACGCAGCTCATCAAGCAGGCCGGCGCGGCGGCGGAGGGCAGCTACCACATCGTCTTCTTCATGCCGTGGTTCCCCGAGGCGATGCCCGACGGCAAGCTCGCCCGGGCGTTCGTGGACGAGTGGGGCAAGCGCGGCCATCCGTTCGAGGGGCTGACCGAGGGGTTTCGCGGCCACGACGGCATCGCGACGATCGCCGAGGCGATCCGCGTCGCCGGCCGTGACGAGCCCAAGGCGGTCCGCGACGCCCTCTGGCGCGTGAGCCTCGTCGGCGTCAACGGCCCGATCAAGTTCGAGAAGGACGGCCCCGCCGGCAAAGAGAGCGGCCAGTCGAAGCCGAGCATCTTCGTCGTCCAGATCAGGGACGGCAAGGTGGCGCTGCCCGACTTCCTCGCGAAGAAGTAGCGTCCCGCGGCGGATGGCGGAGCTTCTTCAGCACCTGGTGAACGGCCTGGTGCTCGGCGGGACGTATGCCCTGCTGGGCATCGGCCTCACGCTCATCTTCGGCCTGATGAACGTCGTGAACTTCGCCCACGGCGAGTTCTACACGCTGGGCGCCTACGCGACGTTCGCCGCGCTCGGCCTCGCGGGTGCTCACTTCTTCGTGGCCGTGCTGGCGGCGATCGCGTGCGGCACGGCGCTCGGCGCCCTGTGCGAGTGGGCACTCCTGCGCCCGCTCCGCGCCGAATCGATCGACACGACGATGCTCGTGATGATCGGCGTGTGGATCGCGATGCAGAACGGAGAGCTCCTGATCTGGGGCGGCGTGGCGAAGTCGATCCCCCACCCGTTCCCGACCGCGCCGCTCGTCCTCGGCCCGGTCTCGATCGCGCCGCTCCGCGTGTTCGTCCTCGTGCTGGCGGCGGGCCTCATCGTCACGGCGTACCTCCTCATCCACACGACGCGGCTCGGCACGGCGATGCGCGCCACCTTCCAGGACCGGGACACGGCGGCGCTGATGGGTGTAAGGATCGGGCGCATGCATACCGCCACGTTTGCCTTCGGCTCCGGGCTCGCTGCAGCAGCGGGAGCTCTGCTGGGACCCGTGTTCCTGGCGTATCCGTCCATGGGCGACCTGGCGTCGTTGAAGGCGTTCTCGGTCGTCATCCTGGGCGGTCTCGGCAACCTTCCCGGCGCGACGCTCGGCG
>QHSA01000285.1 GCA_003220315.1 Candidatus Rokuibacteriota bacterium | reverse complement strand
GGGGCGCGCTACGCCGCGAGCGAGAGGAGCGTGTGGAGGAGGACGTTGGCGCCGCGCTCGATCGCATCCCAGTCGCTCATCTCGTCCACGCGGTGGCTTCGTCCGCCCTTGGACGGGATGAAGATCATCCCCGCGTCGGTGATCGCGGCGAGGTTCTGCGCGTCGTGGCCCGCGGCGGAGTGTAGACGCGTCGATCGAAGGCCGAGCGCCGAGCACGCCCGCTCGATCGCCTCCTGGACCCGCGCCGAGCAGCCCGCCGGTGTGGTCGCGGACATCGGCTGGATCTCGACCTCGAGCCCGCGGCGGCGCGCCACGCTGCGCGCGAGGGCGACCGCGCGACGGTCGAGTCGCGCGAGCGTTTCCGCGTCGGGCCCGCGCATCTCGTGGACCAGCTCGCCGCGCGCGGGCACGATGTTGGTCACGCCCGGGTGAACCCGCACCACGCCGATGTTGCTGACGCTCTTGCCGCCGCCGTGCTTGACGACCAGGTCGCGTGCCTTGAGCGCGTACTCGGCGGCCCCGAGGAAGCCGTCGCGGCGCCGCTCCATCGGCGTGGTGCCCGCGTGATCGGCCTGGCCGACAAACGCGACGCGGGTGCGGCGCACGCCGACGATCGAGTCCACGACGCCGATCGGGATCCCGGCCTCCTCGAGGCGCGGGCCCTGCTCGATGTGGAGCTCGACGTACGCCGCGACCGCGCCGGCGGGGGCCTGGGCCTCGGCGACCCGGCGCGCGTCGAAGCCGGCCCGCGCCATCGCGTCGACGAGCCGCTCGCCGTCGACGGCTGCCATCGCCTCGACCCGCGTGAGGTCGAGCCGACCGCAGAAGGCGCGCGAGCCGAAGAGGCTCCCGTAGCGGCCTTCCTCGTCGCTCCACGCTGCGACGGCGAGCGGGCGGCGGTGCGGGGCGTTGGTCTCACGGATCGTCTCGAGCGCCTCGAGCCCCGCCAGGACGCCGAGCGCGCCGTCGAGGATGCCGCCCTCGGGCACCGTGTCGATGTGCGAGCCCGTGAGCACCGCGGGAGCGTCGGCCCCGAACGCGCGGAGTCCGAGGGCGCCGAAGACGTTGCCCGCGCGGTCCACCCACGTCTCGAGCCCCGCGGCGGAGAGCTCCCCCGCGAGCCAGGCGCGCGCCTCTTCGTGCTGCGGCGACCAGCACGGGCGCGTCACGCCCGCGCCGGGCAAGGCGCCGAAGCGGGCGAGCGCCTCGATCCGTGACTGCAGGCGTGACGCCGAGATCGTGATCACGGACGACGAGTATAGCCTTGACTTCCCCGGAGAAGGGTTCCTAGAATGAACCACCGTTCAGCGTGGTCGGAGCACCCCACCTCAGGAGGGGCAATGGACTTCTCGCTGACTCCCGAACAGCAGGCGTTCCGCCAGACGGTGCGCGCCTGGCTCAGGGACAACATCCCGCGCGAGTGGAAGCACGTCGGCAGCTCGGAGATCCCGCGCGTCGAAGCGTACGAGCTCCTCCGGACGTGGCAGCGCTCGCTCTTTGACGCGGGGTTCATCGGTCTCACGTGGCCCAAGGAGTACGGCGGTCGCGGCCTCACGTTCATGGAGGAGCTGATCCTCCAGGAGGAGATGGCGCTCGCGAAGGCGCCGCCGATCCTGAACGTGCTCGGCGTGGGCATGGCCGGCCCCACGATCATCGCCTACGGCACGGAGGACCAGAAGAAGCGCTATCCGCCGAAGATCCTCTCGTGCGAGGAGATCTGGTGCCAGGGGTACTCCGAGCCGAACGCGGGCTCGGACCTCGCGTCGCTCGGGACGCGCGCGGTGAAGGACGGCGAGTTCTGGGTGATCAACGGCCAGAAGGTGTGGACGTCCTTCGCCCAGGTCGCAGACTGGATGATGCTGCTCGCGCGCACCGACCCGAATGCGCCCCGCCACAAGGGGATCACCTACTTCCTGCTCGACATGAAGCTGCCCGGCGTCGTGGTGAAGCCGCTCCGGCAGATCACGGGCGAGGCGGAGTTCAACGAGGTCTTCT
This sequence comes from Candidatus Rokuibacteriota bacterium, assembly GCA_003220315.1. GTDB lineage: Bacteria > Methylomirabilota > Methylomirabilia > Rokubacteriales > CSP1-6 > 20CM-2-70-11. The sequence continues at coordinate 1,720 of QHSA01000285.1, read as the reverse complement.
TCGACAACGTGCGCGTCCACGAGTCGCGGGTGCTCGGCGGCGTCAACAACGGCTGGCAGGTGGGCATCACGACGCTGATGTACGAGCGGCTCACGCTCGGCTTCGGCCTGCAGATGCGCCTCCGGATCGCGCTCGATAGCGTGATCGAGCTGGCGCGGCGGATGGAGAAGCACGGGCGCGTGATCACGAAGGACCCCCTGTGGCGCCAGAAGCTCGCCCGGCTCTGGATCGACACCGAGTGCCTGCGCGTCACCGGCGCCCGGGCGATCACGAAGCTGCTCCGCGGCGAGATGCCGGGCGCCGAGGCGTCGACGGGGAAGATGATCTGGGTCGAGACGCACCAGCGACTTCAAGAACTCGCGATGGAGCTCGAGGGCCCGTACGCGCAGCTCTGGAAGGGCGCGGACTGGGCCGTCGACGGCGGCGTCTGGCAGCACTCCTTCCTCCGCTCGCGCGCCAACTCCATCGAGGGCGGGACGACGGAGATCCAGAAGAACATCATCGCCGAGCGGCTGCTCGGCCTGCCGAAGGACTAGTCATGGATTTCGGGTTCAGCCCGGAACAGGAGATGCTCCGCGCGACCGCGCGGAAGTTCCTCGAAAACGAGTGCGCCTCGACGTTCGTGCGCGCGCGGATGGAGGAGCCGGCGGGCGTCACCGACGAGTTCTGGATGAAGCTCGCCGAGCAGGGCTGGCTCGGCCTGGTCTACCCCGAGGAGTACGGCGGCAGCGGCCTGGGCTTCGTGGACCTCACGGTGCTGATGGAGGAGATGGGACGCGCGGTGATGCCCGGACCGTTCTTCTCCACGGTGCTCCTCGGCGGCCGCACGATCCTCGAGGCGGGCTCCCCCGCGCAGAAGAAGGAGTGGCTCCCGCGAATCGCGGCGGGGGAGGCGAAGGCCGCGCTCGCGTGGACCGAGCCGAACGCGCGCTGGGACGCCGCTGGGGTCACGGCGACCGCTCGCGGGAGCAAGGGCGGGTTCGTCCTGTCCGGCACGAAGCTCTTCGTGGTCGACGCGCACACGGCCGACGTCGTCGTGGTGGTCGCGCGCACCGCGGAGGGGAAATCGCCCGAGAACGGCGTCGGGCTCTTCCTCGTGCCGAAGGGCGCCACGGGGATGACGGTGAAGCTCCTGCCCACCATGGACGCGACGCGGAAGCTCTGTGAGGTGAGCCTCAAGGACGTCGCCGTCGGCGCCGACGCCGTGCTCGGCGCCCAGGGCGGCGGCTGGCCCCCGCTCGCGCGCGTGATCGAGCGCGCGACGGTCGCGCTCTGCGCCGAGATGTGCGGCGGCGCCCAGAAGGTCCTCGACCTGACGAGCGAGTACGCCAAGATCCGGGTCGCCTTCGGCAAGCCCATCGGGACCTACCAGGGCGTCAAGCACAAGGCGGCGGACATGCTCGTCGGGGTCGAGAACGCGAAGTCGCTGACGTATTACGCGGCGTGGGCGGTGGACGAGAACGTCCCGGAGGCGCCGCTCGCCGTGTCCATGGCGAAGGCGTACACCTCCGACGCGTACCGCGATGTCTCGGGAACCGGGATCCAGCTCCACGGCGGCATCGGCTTCACGTGGGAGCACGACCTGCACTTGTATTTCAAGCGCGCCAAGTCGTCGGAGTTCACGTTCGGCGACGCGACGTATCACCGCGAGCGGGTCGCCCAGCTCATTAACCTGTGATGTTGAGGGGTGACCCGCGACGGTCCCCCCTCAAACTCCCCT
>QHSA01000200.1 GCA_003220315.1 Candidatus Rokuibacteriota bacterium | reverse complement strand
GAGCGTAGGTATTCAAGAGGCCAAAGATGTCACGCACCAAACCCTCGTACTCGTGAACTGTGGTCTTGAAGATATCGAGGTCCGTGAGTTCATGTAGGTCGACGAGGATCGGGACTATTCCCGGGGTATGGTTCTTGAATTCAAGCACCTGGAAGCAGGAGCGGCCATCCTCTGGGTTGTCGGTGACGACAATGCAGTATAGTTCCGGCCATTGATCGCCCACCTTTGCGACTAGAGGTTCAAGTTCCTTCCGGACAAATTCCCTGAGATTCGAGCGATACTTAACCTCGATAGGAAATAGGCGATGTAGAGGCTGCGCCGACTCACCCTCGGGAATCTGTTTCCACACCAGGAAGTCTGGAGCGAAGTCCCCGGGTCCGATCTTTACCAGCCCATGGACCTGACTTTCGCGACCTACCCGGGCGACTCTATATGCCGCCCGCCGAAGTATCGACTCCACGAGAGCTTCAGCGACTCTGCCCTTGAGGTCGTTGACATCCACAAATCCATTGTTGTCACCGGGAGGGCCGAAGCTGAGATCAAAAAATTTCAACTCAGCTCGGACCCTTTCAGCGTGATACAGCCTCAATAATTCCAAGCACTTCGAGGTTCCAAAGGGTACCGAATCCCAATTAAGGAGGCTACTCCTCGAGTCAGGCCGTCAACGGGGCGGTAAGGGCTATACCCCTACTGATGGAGGCGAAAGGTACGGCCCCGGGGCGGGGTACTCACGCCTCTCCTTCAACATGCGACTTCTCGTTCGCGACTGTCCAACCTATCTGCAGAATGTGCTTCTCGATGTCCAGGGAGCGCCGGTCCTTCAGGCGGCGATCCACGCCGGGAGGAGCATTCCGCTGGCGGCGCTCACCGTAACGACGATCAAGGATCACCCTGACGTCCGGATCGTCGGCGAACGCCGCCTGAAAACGCTCGTAACGCTGGCGCTCACTGCGCGACACGATGAACAGGAGCCGTGACACTCTCGCTTTCCCATCTTCTGCAGAGTGCAAACGGACCACGAGCGCCAAGGCGAGGGTGAGGCGCTAGCGGCGGCGCAACACGATGAAAGCGGCAGTCCCGGTTCAATGGACGGGCACGGGCGTGATCATGTCGCGGGCGCGGCCGCTCACCGTGTCCACCAGGAAGCCGCTGGGACAGAGTAGTAAGCCACGCTCGCGCTTGGGATTGTTGATGGGGCCGCCCTTGATCACGCGTTTCAAGACGCGGGCCTCGCGCCACAGGATCGTGAACACCCGGTCCTCGCCGACCTCGATCGACTCGCGGTTATTGACGCAGAAGCGATCGACCACCAAGACCACGTCCCGCTCGATATACTGCTCGGCGTAGTGCACCGCCATGAAGTCCGCGTACGCCTTGATCTCTTCGGGCTTCTGCAAAGGTGGAGCACTGACACCCATGCCCACGGCGGCCAGGGCGTCGTTGCCGTAGAGCACGAGCGTGTTGGGCCGGCGGAGCTTCGGGTTTGCATCCTCATAGATCGAGAAGCCCTTGGCCCGGACCTCCTCTATCGTGTCGCCCGGGATCCCGCGCGCTGCCTCCATCTCCTGAATCGTCTCGAACTGCTCGATCATGCGCGAAAGGCGGGTCCGATTGCAGCGGTTGAGCATGGTTTCGTACTCGGCCATCGGGACGTCAGCATCGCACGGGCGCTTGAAGAGCGCCGTCGTCTTGAGATCCACCGCATGCTTCCGGATGATCGACATCCGCTCCGCGCACCCGGTCAGCACGAGCCCCAGTGTGGGGATCATCAGCAGTGGTAGGAGGCCGCGGGGCGCGGTCACTGGAGTTCGCTCTTGCCTCGGGGCTAGCTATATTCCGAACCGGCGACCGTGAGGATCGGCAGCGAGCTTTCCATCGGTCCTCCCCTCCTCCCGGGCGTTAGACCCAGGGAAGCAGGGCCGCCACGAGCGAATCCAGCGGGTGGAGCTCCAACGTCGGCGCGGCGAGCAGCCCACCGCACAGCAGCGCAGCGATCATCGCCGCCACGGCGATCCACCGGAGCCTTCCCTGGTCCCAGCGCCGGGCGGGGGCCACGACGGCTTGGGACTGGAGTCGCGCGAGCATCGGCTCGCGAGTCCGCCGCGGGGCGAAGGAGACCCGACGACGGTCCATCATCTCCCATGGCCACGGTGGGGTGAGGGGACGACCAAACCGCCCGGTGAGGAGCACCTTAATAAGGTCCATCCTCAACCCCCCGAGCGCACCGCTATCATGGTTCAGCCTAGGCTCGACGCGAACGGGCCAATATCAGGTGAATCAGGGGGTCGGCGTGGGGAAGACACCTGAGAAGGGACTCCCCGCGAACCGGGCAAGCCTAGCTATTTTCTGGAAAGTAGCTCGGTGAGCGACAGCGGGCGGGGTGGCGGGTGTCCTGCGGCTGAGTTCGTTAGCGTAGCCCGACGATATAGCCAAGAGCTGTCGTGACGGGGGGAAGGCGCCCGCCGGCTTCGCGATCGTGAAGCCGGAGACCGATCGGCCCTACAGGCCTTACGGGGCATGTGCTCAAAATCTGCAGCTCTCAGATCGCCATCGCGCTCGCCCTATTACGGCCACGCTTCGCCACCCGTCGTCGTGCAGGAGCCACCGGGGTACGTCCCCACCGCCTTCGCCGCAGTCGTATTGGTACTACTGTCCCAGTGCTCGGGCCTATTACCCCTATTTTCAGACATATCCTGAAGGATGGATCAAGGTTCTGCCGAGGCCCTGAATAAGTAATCCGGTTGGCTAAGACGACCGCACGGAGACCACGCATCGTCACTGTGGGACACGCTAGGGTCGAACCGGCGGAAGAGCAGCCGGGTCCCCCGTGTTCAAACACCTCGGATGGCCGAACCCGCTCGCGCTGTTACCCGTGCCGCCGTTGGGGCTCGGGGTGATGTCGAAGATGATGTTGTCGGGATGCGCGGTGTCACCCGCAAAGAGGCTCGCGGGGCCCGGCACTGCCGGCAACGATCCCGACGCAGCCAGGTGATCCAAGCCGAGGAGATTCCGGGTCCGCCAAGCGATGTTGTGATCGGCGCATGAGGTGTCACCGCTCACCCCGAGTCCCCCCGCGATCACATGTCGGTTCGCATAGAGAGCGAGACCGCCCCCGAAGACGTTGACTCCGCCGATCCGCTTGCCGACCATCGGATCCTCGTCGGCTCCGTAGAGCTCAGGATCGCCAGCATACGCGACTGCGGGGTTCACGGGGTTGCTGTGCTGGAGCCCATACAGGCTCCCGCCGGGGTTGACTGCGGAATACAGATTCGCCGTCGATAGCGCGAGGCCCGCAGATTGTCCCGAGCCGTTGCTGAACGATGAGCTGTCGAGGCTGAACGCGTTCGCCGTGTTGGCCTTCTGGGCGGAGATCACGCGACTGCCAGGCCACTGGGCTCCACGGTTGGCCCCTGAGAATGCCACGGCGCATACAATGCCGTCGCGGTTGACGATCGCGGCCCACATGTTGTTGTTGAGCCCGCTAGCTTCCGCCGCGGTCGCAGTCGCGAGAGCGCCTCGCAGCGCCGCGTGGCTCGGCAGCCCTTCACACGCGTCATCGGCCGCGGCCATGGTCGAGAGGGGCAAGAGACCGCCGATGAGAGATACCGTCAAGATCTCAGCAACCCGCTTCATCCTTGTGCCCTCCCTTGTGAGCTGGGACTTCCGATATGAACTCTCCCGTCCTCGTGGCGTTGAACGGGCGGACCACCCCGTCGCTCAGCTCGTTCATCCTTTCCAGCAGGCTGAGGGCAGTCATGCTCGCGACGCATGGACCGTCCGCGGCCTCGCGCTTGGGAGAGTGGTAAATCCGACGGCCCTGTTCGGAGACATCTCCGCGGCTTCGACCCCGCTCCTCATCGCCTCCGCTCCCGGGTGGAGCTCTCGATCACGTCTGATGCCATGCGAGCCGCTCGATGCGCTGAAGAATCTGACGAAAGAGGTTCCCCGTCAAGTAGCTTTCGGCAGGTTGCAGGGTGAAGTACCGGGCATGCCGGATGAGGCGTCCGCCCGTCCTGAACAGCCGCTGCTGGAGGCTCGTGAGGGACCAGCTCTGGATGGCGACCGGCAAGACCAGCCGGGTAGGCGCAGATGATTCCGCCACGGGCTTGACCGTGGGGAAGGCAGTTGTGCCTCTGACACGGATGCCCAAGCAGTGCTGCTCGGACCGCCTGGGCCATCGCGCTGACCGCCGGGCCACTGTCCGGAGCTTGCCATCCCGCTCCAATTAGACCTTCGTTGAACTCGCGCGCTTACGTCTGGGCCGGAGGCGCAGCGCTTTCATCCCATCAAGGGTCGTCGATTCACCGATTCACCCCTGAATGGCCGAATGGTCCTCCGCGTGGCGCTGCGGATCCCGGCCGTTGAGCACACGAACCGAGCTTTCGTGATCGCCAGCGATCTGATGAACCGGCTGGAGGTCATCGAGTGAGTAGCGGCGTCCTCGGAGTGGCACCGGGCCGTGGCATCCGGCGTGGAAGTTCGCGAAATCACGAGCCATGGGCTCGCCCTCTCAAGACCGAGACGCGGGTTCGAATCCCGCTGGGGCCACCAAATTTCTTCGTTGAGGTTTTCCGCGAAGACTTTCCGTCGCCGCCACGGACGGGACGGAAAGCCCTTGCGTCCCCTCATCTGTCTTGGTGAGCGGAGAGTATTTAGCCGGCAACAGCGCCGAGCGAATGACGATCCGCGACGGCCGGGGACGAGGGAGCCGATCTCCCGTTAGGAGAGGGAAACCCGTGACAGAGGACAGCGCGAATCAGTGGTGCCTCGCGTCAGACCGCTCAGAGCCGCAGGAAATCGCGCACCATCTGGGCGACTCTGTTGGGCTGCTCGAGCTGAGGGGCATGTCCGCAGCCATCCATGGTCTGCACCCCGGCCCCGGGTAGGCGCCGAACGAATTCGTCGGCGTAGGCGGGAGGCACGAGCCGATCGTCCTGACCCCAGAGGAGTAGCGTGGGCGCCTTTACCCGGTGGATGCGCTTCTTTAGCCCCTTGTCCGGGATGGGCCAGATGAATTTCCCCGTGGCACCCATGGACCACATGAGCCGGACACGGGTCGCGGCCGCCGCGTCAGGCGGTTCGGACGGCCCGAACATTCGCTTCGCGGCGTCGCCGGCGGGATCGCGGAAGATGCGGCCGCGTAGCGCGTCGAGGTCGAGCATCATCCAGTTGACGACCGGCTCGGCGTCACGCCAGAAGCCGATCGGGGCGATCAGGGTCAGGCTGCGGGCCCGCCTGGGATATGCCGCGGCCACTTCGCACGCCACCATGGCGCCGAACGAGTGACCGACGAACGCCGCGTTCTCGAGTCCCAGCGCCTCCAGCAGCTCGTCGTAGCAGAGGACGAGATCCCAGAGTCCGTCGAGGTGATAGATGTCGTCCGGCGCGGCGGGCGTCGTGCCGGGATGCTCGGGAGCGACCACGCTGAAGCTCTGGGCCAGCTCCTCGAGGAACGGGTCCCAGGTGAGACCCCATGGGCCGTGAAAGAACACGAGCGCGGGCCCGCGTCCCTTCGACAGCACCCGGATGCGGACGCGGCCCTGCCAGACGGAGTGCGTTTCCTCTCGAATCATACCGGGCGCGCTCCGACCGCGGCGGCGCCGCGTGGTCGCGCCGACTCGCGCAGTCGCTTCGGCCACCAGTGGTTGACCCAGCCCTCGTCGTCCCAGACGCCACGCAGATGGGGTAGGACTTCACGGGCGAAGCGGTCGATGTTCTCGAGGGCCAGTTCGTGCGGCATCGAGCCGATCTGCAGGAGCACCATGAGGTTGCCCACGCGGAGGCTGTCGATCACCTCCTCTTTCAGCCGATCTCGCACTGTGGCTGGGCTGCCCGCGATGACGTATCCCCTTTCGACGAAGTCCCGGTACCGCAGCGTCTTAGGATTCTCTGCCCGGCGCACGGGATTGTGCATCGTGGCCACGAGGCTTCGGTAGTCCTGGTTGCCGGGCGGCGAAAACCAGATGCCGGGCACGTGCAGACATTTGTGATAGAAGTACTCGACGTGCCGCGCGTACATTTCCTCGGCGCGGGCGTCGTTCTCGGCCACCACGACCAACTGCAGGAACCCTGCGCGATACGGATTGAGGTCACGTCCCTTGTCCGCGACCACGCGCCAGTAGCCGTCCATCATCGTCTTCGCCGATCGAGCGCCCGAGTAGCTGAGGAAGCAGTAACAGACGTCGTGTTCCACGGCGAAGTCGAACGTGCTGATGCTGCCCGAGCCCGGGACCCATATCGGCGGATGCGGCTGCTGGATGGGTCGCGGCCAGAGATTCACGTTCGCGAGCTGGAAGTACCGCCCATTCCACGCGAAGATCTCCCGGGCCTGCCAGGCCTTGAGCGTCAGCGCGAACGCCTCGCGGTACCGCTCGCGATGCTCCATCGGCGTGACGCCGTAGCACAGGCTGACGTCCATCGGGCTGCCCAGCGGCAGGCCGGCCACGAGTCGCCCGCCGCTGATGCAGTCGAGCATGGCGTACTCTTCGGCGACACGGAGCGGCGGATTGGAGGTGGGCAGGGTCGCACCCATCTGCACGATAGCGACGTCGCTGCCGTTCGTCAGCTTGGCCAGGACGCTCCCCATGATGTTCGGGCTCGGCATGAAGCCGTAGGCGTTCTGGTGATGCTCGTTGGTGCAGACGCCATCGAAGCCGCACTTTGCCGCATAAAGCAGCTCGTCGAGCGTCCAGTTGTAGTACTCGCCGACGCGGCGGGCGTCGGCCAGCTCCCACCACGGCGGCGTCACCCAGACGGATTCGTAACGCTTCTCGAAGTCCACGGGCAGCTCCCGGTGCGGCATCAGGTGGAAGGCGCTGATCTTCATCTGATTCCCTCGGTGGGCGGCCTATTTCGTCCCGTTCATGGGTCACGGCTATCAGCTATCGAAGTCTACTCCTCATGACGTGGCAGATCCGGCGCAAAACTGCTCGAGGGCGAGGACACCGTTTGGGCGCGACGGCGCTGGCTCAGAAGGTGATGCCCGGTCATCGCGGCGGGCGGCCCTGGCCCGAGATGTGCTCGGATGAAGTCTCTGATGGCTCTGGCCACCTCCTCTGGATGCTCGAGCAATAGCATATGACTGCCCCCTTTATCTCTCGCACTTCGCGGCTCGGCCCCCCATTTTGACTGCTCATCGTGGGGACGTAAGATGCGGCGGGAGGCCCCGCTTCGTTTGAAAGTCCTGTCCCCTCCAGAATTCAAATCCCCCCCCGCAGCCAATCGCTGCGCACGGTCTGGGTGAGGAAACCAGTTACGTGGGCAGTCGGTGATCCAGTAGCGGCTCGAGCTCGGAAGTCAGGTATCATCGCACCTGACTGAGCTTGCCTGGAGGTCGCCATGCTCACCGACGGTCCGACCGACGCCCGGATGCTTCGCTCCCGCCTGAACCACCCGATTATTGACGCCGACGGCCACTGGCTCGAATATGCGCCCCTCATGCGCGAGGAGTTCCGGCGCATCGGTGGGGACGCCGCGGCCGAGGCCCTGGCGATCGCTAGCGACCGCATCCCCAGCTCGCTCCGGATGTCCCTGGCCGAGCGGCGGCGGCGCCGGGTGGGCCAGGAGGCCTTCTGGGGGTCGCCCAGCGAGAACGTCCTCGACCGGGCGACGGCGATGTTGCCCCGCCTGCTGTACGAGCGCCTGGACGACCTCGGGATCGACTTTTGTGTTGTCTACCCGACGGCCGGCCTCGGGTATCACCGCATGCCGGACACGCGGTTGCGCCGAGCGATCTGTCGCGCCTACAACGTGTTCACGGCCGATCAGTTCCGCGGACTCGAGGACCGCATCATCCCGGCGGCGATCATCCCGATGTACACGCCGGAGGAGGCCATCGAGGAGCTGGAGTTCGCGGCGCGGCAGCTCGGCTACAAGGTCATGATGGTCGGCGGCCTCATGCGCCGCCCCGTCCCGGCCCTCGCCGAGGAGCATCCCGCCGCCTCGAAGTTCGTCGAGTGGTGCGACGTAATCGGCATCGACAGCGACTACGATTACGATCCCGTCTGGGTCAAGTGCCGCGAGCTCCGCATCGCGCCGAGCTTCCACAACGGCGCGCGCTCGATGCTGCTTCGCAACTCGCCGTCGAACTTCTGCTACAACCACATCGGCCACTTCGCCTCCGCAGGCCACGCGGTCTGCAAGGCGCTCTTCTTCGGCGGCGTGACGCGCCGCTTCCCGGACCTGAGCTTCGCGTTCCTCGAGGGCGGCGTCGGTTGGGGCTGCATGCTCTACGCGGATCTCGTCGGGCACTGGGAGAAGCGCAACCGGCAGGCGATCGAGCGCACGAACCCAAACAAGCTCAACCACACGGCACTGCTCCAGTTCGCGCAGAAATACGGTGGGGAGGCGGTGGTGCAGGCGGTGCGCCGCGGCGAGGGGCTAGAAGGCGACTCGAACTCAAAGCTGACCGGTGGCATCGAGGATCTCGACGACTACTTCCGTTGCAAGATCGAGCGCAAGGAAGACATCCGCGACCTCTTCGTCCCGCGTTTCTACTTCGGTTGTGAGGCCGACGATCCCATCAATGCGTGGGCGTTCAACCGCCGCGCGAACCCGCTGGGCGCCCGCCTCAACGCGATCTTCAGCTCGGACATCGGGCATTTCGACGTCCCGGACATGGCAAAGGTCGTCCCCGAGGCCTATGAACTGGTGGAGCACGGGCTGATCACTGACGATGACTTCCAGGACTTCATGTTCGCCAATGCGGTACGCTTTTGGGGCGAGGTGAACCCCGATTTCTTCAACGGCACGGTGATCGAGAGGGCGGCCGCGGACGTGCTTGCCCGGGCGACCGTTCGGCCGTGACGGCCCCGAGCACGACGGCTCTCGATCCGCAGGCGAGAGCCGTGATCGACCTCGTCATCCGTTCGGGGCGCCCGGCCTACCATCAGCTCTCGCCGAAGGACGCGCGCCAGCTGTTCCGCGAGACGCGTCCGGCCTCGACCCCGACGCCGCCCCAGATCGGCATGGTCAGGGATCTCACGGCGGACGGGCCGCTCGGCCCGATCCCACTTCGCGTCTACCGGCCGGCAGGCGTCCCGGCCTCGACGCCTCTCGCAGTGCTGGTCTTCTTCCACGGCGGCGGCTGGGTGATCGGCGACCTCGAGACGCACGACGTGCTGTGCCGACAGCTCACGGCGGGGTCAGGCGTGAGCGTCGTGTCCGTCGACTACCGTCTCGCCCCTGAGCACAAGTTTCCGGCCGCGGTCGACGACGCCTGGGCGGCGACTCGCTGGGTCGTCGCCCACGCTGGTGAGTTGGCCGCAGACGCGAGCCGCTTGGCGGTGGGAGGGGACAGTGCCGGTGGGAATCTGGCGGCAGTCGTCGCGCTGCTGGCCCGTGACAAGGGCGCGCCGGCTATCGCCGTGCAAGTGCTGATCTACCCGGTCACGGACCTGGTGGGCGAGACACGGTCGTATCGTGACTTCGCCGAGGGGTATCTTCTTACGCGCGAGGGGATGCGCTGGTTTATAGCGCACTATCTAACCGCCGAAGCCGAGGCTGCCGATTGGCGTGCGTCACCGCTCCGTGCGCAGTCGCTCGCCGGATTGCCGCCGGCCCTGATCGTTACTGCGGGGTTCGATCCGCTGCGCGACGAGGGTGAGGCCTACGCCGAGAGATTACGGGACGCGGGCGTGCGCGTGGACTCTGTCTGTTATGGCGGGATGATCCACGGGTTCGTGCCGATGGGCCGACTCCTCGACACTGCAGGACGCGCCATCTCTCTCATCGCCGGCTCGCTCTCCCAGGCGCTCCGCTGAACCGGGCGCAAGGGGGGGTCTTGATCTCGGGGCGTGATCGAGTCTCACGGTCTCCAGGGACCCGCGCACGAT
>QHSA01000290.1 GCA_003220315.1 Candidatus Rokuibacteriota bacterium | reverse complement strand
ATGCCCGATGACCGTTCGCTCCGAGCTGAACCACGAGTCCTTGAACACGACGCACTCCCCGTCGCTAATGCGGGTTGTCGTGGAGCAGCCAGCGAGCGCGATGATCGCAACGACCAGCAGGATTTTCATCTTGGCTCCCTCCCCATGTCTTGACGTGCCCCGCGCCTCAGGGGCGCTCCCGCGTCAGTGGACCTCGCTGTACCACCAAGCAAGAGGGGTGCCATCGGGGAACGCGGGACCGGTCACCTCGTTCCACGGGTCGCCCGCATCAAGCCGGGACCGGTAATGACTCATTTCGCACGACCGAGTCGGAGACCGGGGCCAAAGAGCGCCGTCCCAGGGTGTTCATCGGGACGAAGAGGGTTATCCGGAAATACCAGGCACTTACCGCGCTGTGACGCGGGCTATCGAGGGTCAGTAAGAGAGCGATCCTACTGCGCAGCCTTTTTCATGGGCGGCTGTCCCCGGGACGGTGTCGCCTACCAGTAGCGCCTCTCGCACCAAAATGTCTTTAACGGCTGTGGACGCCGAGGAAATCTGGCAGACGCCTCAAATCGCAGCAGGTAAATCCCGGGTCCGCGATCGTAGCGCCCCCGATCCCGGGTCTGGCCGGACGGCCTCGTCAGGATGTTTCCCCTTCCGACTTCGGTGATTCCCCTGATTTTCGGAACCATTAATTTCCGGAACAATACAAACAATACAGAAGACCCGAGCCTCCTTTCACCTGGGTCAGGGGTGAGGGCCGCGTCGAGCGTCGTTGGAGCCGCGCGACGCCGCGCGGTCGTGAAGGTGTCGACCGGAGGCCGTGGTTCGGTGGAGGCGATTGATGGCTCTGCTGCTCTTCATCGTCTCGCGCTCGGAACCGTCGCGGTTCACGTACCTCAAGCATGTCTTCGCCAACGAGACCGTGGACGTGATGCTCGACCGTCGGGTGGAGGAGCGGCGGCGGCGCCATGAGCGAACGGCCGCCGAGAGACGTCACGAGGACCGGCGCCAATGGGACATCACCAAAGATCTCCGGACGTACGGCTGGGCGCTGGCGAAGCGCGGACCATGAGTGCTCTCCTCGACGAGATAACTTCACCCGCTGCTGCGTGGGAAGCCCGGATTCCGGACGTTCCCCCCGATAGCCTTTTGCCAAGATGACGACGCGTATCTTCTTGGCCGACGATCATGAGATTGTTCGGCAGGGTCTCCGGCTCCTCCTCCAACGGGAGGGGTTCGAGGTGATCGGCGAAGCGGCGAACGGCCAGGAGGCGATCCGCCTCGCCGCTGAAAACTGCCCGGATGTCGCCGTGCTGGATTACGGCATGCCCCTCCTGAACGGCATCGGCGCCGCGCGCGAGATCATGCGGGTGTGCCCGCGAGCGAAGGTGATCCTCCTGACGATGCACACCGACGACCACTACGTCCTCGAAGCGCTCCGGATGGGCATCAGGGGGTTCGTCGTCAAGAGTCAGGCACCGGCGGACTTGATGCAGGCGATCCACGAGGTGTTGGGGGGCATGGTGTACCTGAGCCCGCGGGTCTCGCGCACCCTGGTGCAGGCGTACCTGGCGAAGTCGGCGCTGCCTGCCGATCCGCTGACGCCCCGGGAACGCGAGGTGCTGCAGCTTGTCGCCGAGGGCAAGACGACGAAGGAGGTCGCCAAGCTCCTCGGGATCAGCGCCAAGACCGTCGAGTCCCACCGGACCCGGATCATGAAGAAGCTCGACACGCCGAACACCGCCGGCATCGTCCGATACGCGATTCGCTTGGGTCTGACCCAGGTCTAGAGTCTAGAGAGGTGACGTAGCTGTAACTGTGGCGCGCGAGTCGCCCCG
>QHSA01000289.1 GCA_003220315.1 Candidatus Rokuibacteriota bacterium | reverse complement strand
CTCCCGGTCATCATCGTGACGGCACGGGCCGACGCCACTCTCGCGGAGCAGACCCGAGCGTTGGGGGCCTTCGCGTACGTCACCAAACCGTTCGAGTTCGCACGGGTCGTCGGCGCCGCCCTCACGCGCAGCGGTGACGACACTGGGAGTTCCGCCCGTCCCATGACCCCGGGGCGAGCAATCCCACTGCCGGGGCGACTCCCTGCGACGACCGGCTTCCCCATCATCACCCTG
>QHSA01000199.1 GCA_003220315.1 Candidatus Rokuibacteriota bacterium | reverse complement strand
AGTGATCAAGGAGGAATCCATGGCAGAAGGCGAGATCGACTTCATCCAAATCGCCGGAGTCGGGGATCGCCTCTACGGGCTAAGAAAGGAGGGCGACGTCTGGGCATTCGACAGGATGGAACAGACGTGGAAGCGACTTCCGATGGCGTTCAAGCAAGGCGGAGGCCGGCCCGGGGAAAAGCCCGCCTAGCGTCGGTTGTATCGGGCCTTGACCCACCGGGACTCCTGCGTGACGATGTGCCCACGGAGGTGGTCACATGAGAACGGCGACGGTCCGCGAGTTCCGCGACCGCGCGACGGTCCTTCTGCGGGGCACGGACCCGATTCTCGTGACGCGTCGAGGCAAGATCGTCGGGTTCTTCGTGCCGGCGGCGAGCACGGTCGTCCCACTGGATATCAGGCGGGAGATCTTCTACACGGTGACGTCCGCGGTTCGACGGATGGTCAGGTCGCGCGGGCTCACCGAGAAGGCGATCAGTGCCGATTTCGAAGCGACCCGAAAGACTCGTCGTCGACGCTAACGCCATCCTCGCCACCCTCCTCGGTGGGAGCGCGCGCCGTATCTTTTTCGAGACCTCCATCAGCGAATTCGCTGTTCCGGCATCGGTCATCGACGAGGTCAGGGCCTACCTTCCACGCCTCGCCGATAAGTTGGACGCGAGCCCGATGCTTCTCGAGTTTGCCCTCGACCTGCTACCCCTCCGCGTGTATTCCCGAAGCGCGTACACTCGGGCGATGTCAGAGGCCCGCGGGCGGATCGAGCGGCGGGACCCAGACGACGTGGAGGTGCTGGCGCTAACGCTCCGGCTCGGCGTCCCGCTGTGGTCGAACGACCGCGATTTTGAGGAGACCGGAGTGGAGCGGTTCACCACCGCTCAGCTCTTGCAGCTCTTCTTCGGAGCGTCCGGCCGATGAGGGAATGCGCCGACCCCGTATAATCGCTCGGATATGAAGATCGCCGAGCGCCGACGGCTCACCGACGTCGCGCGGGGCGCCCGGCCCGCGGACGTCGTGATCCGCGGCGGAACGCTGCTCAACGTCTACACGGGCGAGCTCTATCCCGCGCACGTCGCCGTCAAGGGCGGGCGGATCGCGTACGTCGGCGGGCGCGAGGACATGGTCGGGGCGCGCACGACGGTGCTCGACGCGACGGGCCGGATCCTCGTGCCGGGCTACATCGATCCCCACGTCCACCCCGCCCACGTCACGACCCCGTCGGCGCTCGCGCGCTTCGTTCTGCCGCGCGGGACGACGAGCGTCTTCGCCGACACGCTCCAGTTCATGGAGCTCGGCGGTGTGCGTGCATTCCTCCGCGTGGCCGACGCGCTCGCGGGAGCGCCGCTCAAGTTCTACTGGATGGTTCGCCCCCACGCGCAGTCCCGCACGGCGGACGAGGCACGCCGCTTCCCGCTCCGGGACCTTGTGAAGGCGCTCGCGCACCCCCGCGCCGTGGCGGTCGGCGAGGTCACGCGCTGGCCCGACGCGTGGTCCGGCCGCCCGGACCTGCTCCGGCGCCTGGCGCTCGCCCCCGCGCGCTTGCCGCGCGTCGAGGGCCACACGGCCGGGGCGGCAGGGGAGAAGATCGCCGCGATCGCGGCGGCGGGCTTCACCTCCGACCACGAGCCCATCACCGCGCGCGAGGTGCTCGAGCGCGCGCGGCACGGGATCGCGGTGATGCTGCGTGAGTCATCGCTCCGGCCGGACTTGAACGGGCTGCTCGACGCGCTCAAGGAGGCCCCGGCGCTCGTCTCGCGCCTGATGCTCACGTGCGACGGCTCGATGCCGGCGTTCCTGCGCGCCCATGGCTTTGTGGATCACCTGCTCCGCGTGGTCCTCGAGCGTGGCGTGGCGCCGGTCGACGCCTACCGCATGGCGACGCTGAACCCGGCGACCTACTTCGGCCTCGACGGCGACCTCGGCGGGATCGCGCCCGGCCGGTATGCCGACGTCTGCCTGCTCGACGACCTCGCCGAACCGCGGCCGGCCGCCGTCGTCGCGCGCGGCCGGCTCGTCGCTTCCGACGGCCGCCTCCGCGCGCGCGTGGCCGAGCTCGCGTGGTCGCGCGTCTTCACGTCGGCCGAGGCGCGGCTGACCGTCGGCTGGCGGGCGCGCGCCGCCGATTTCGCGCTCCCGGCGCGGCCGCGCTACCCGGTGATCCGGCTCGTGAGCGCCGTGATCAGCCGGCTCGAGGAGCGTCCCCTCGGCCCGGGCGATCTCCGTGCGGCCCTCCTCGACCGCGGTGGGCGCTGGGTCGCGCCGGGGATCGTCGCGGGCTTCGCCGACCGGCTCGACGGCCTGGCCGCGACCATCAGCACCGACTTCAACATCGTCACGCTCGGCCGGAGCCCCGAGGCCATGGCGCGCGCGGTCAACCGTCTGCTGGAGCTCCACGGCGGCGTCGTCGTCGTCGACGGGGCGGACGTCGCCTATGAGTTGCCGTTGCCGCTCGGCGGGGTCATGACGCGCGGTTCCGTCGAGGAGGCTGCCGACCGCGAAGAGGAGTTGCGCGCGGCGCTGGTCGCGCGCGGCTACCCGCACCACGAGCCCCTGTTCACCCTCTTCTTTCTCTCCGCGGACTTCCTGCCGGCCGTGCGGCTCACGCCGCGCGGCGTGTGGGACGTCAAGCAGAGCCGGCTGCTCCTGCCGTCGCGGCCGCTGTAGCGGGGGCCGCGAGGCCGGCTCGAGCCGTGGGTGGCCTGAGGAAGGTGCGTGCCCGCCAGCGACGCCTTGCGCTGGGCGTGCTCCTCGGCGCCTGCGCGCTCGCGGTGCTCGCGTTCCCCCTCAGGAGCCGCTGGTGGGGTGGCTTCATCCTCGCGATCGCCGAGGCGGGAATCGTCGGGGGCCTGGCCGACTGGTTCGCGGTCACCGCGCTCTTCCGCCGCCCGCTCGGGCTGCCGATCCCTCACACCGCCCTCATCCCCGCGAACTGGGAGCTGATGGCGGCGCGCGTCGGCACGATGGTGGGCAGCCGTGTCCTCACGCGCGAGTACGTGACGCAGGAGATCGAAGGCGTCGACCTCGCGGGGCTCCTCGCGCGCGGCGCCGAGCGTGTGACGCGCCGGGACCTCGAGGCGCTCACGCTCACCCTGGGACGGTGGGCCGCCGCGGAGCTCACGCCGCGGGCGGCCGGCGACCTCGCCGTCCGGCTCCGCGATCGGCTCCTCGGCCGCCCCACGGCGCCGCTGCTCGCCGGCGTCCTCGAGGTCGCGTGCCGGCGGGGCTTGGACCAGCGCGCGATCACCGCCCTGGCGCGCACCCTCGGCGACGCGCTCGACCGGCCGGCCTTCCGAGAGGTCGTGGGCGAGGCCGTGGATGACGTGCTCGCGCGCTACCGCGAGCGCATGGGCGCGTACCCGCGCTTCTGGATGGCAGTCGCGAGCCTCCTGGGGCTGATCGACCGCGAGCGCGTCGTCGCCGCGCTCCACGCCGGCCTCCGCCAGGTCGCCGCCGACCCCGACCATCCGGTGCGGCAGCGGCTCACCGAGGTGTTGGCCGGACTGCCGGCGCGGCTGCGCCGCGAGCCCGACCTCGCGAGTCGCGTCGAGGCCGCCGCGCGGGACCTGCTGACGACACCCGCGGCCACGCACGTCCTCGAGGAGGCGGCGACCGCGCTCCAGGCGGCGCTCGCCGCCGACCTCGCCGGAGGGCACTCGGAGACGGCCGCGTGGATGGTCGAGCGACTCGAGCGCGCGCGGCGCGCGCTGGCGGCCGACGCGGCGTTGCGCGGGGAGATCGACCGCTGGGTCAAGGCACGGGTGATCGAGGCGGTCGAGCGCCACCACGACCGCCTCGCAGCCTTCATCGAGAAGGGCGTGCTCGCGCTCGGCCCCGAGGGCGCCGTCCGGCTCATCGAGGAGCACGCGGGCGACGACCTCCAGTACATCCGGGTCAACGGCACCGTCGTGGGCGGTCTCGCGGGCGGCCTGCTCTACGCGATCCACCTTCTGCTGCGCCTCTTCTAGGACCTCGGAGGGGCGCGTCGCGGGGAACCTCGTTGTCGCGTCGGAGGTTTTCACGTACACTCAGCAGCCGGTTGCCCGAGCCCACTGGAGGTCATCGCATGACACGCGCGCGCATCGCTGCGCTTCCTGCATCGTTCGCCCTGCTCACGCTGACCCTCGCGAGCCCGGCCACGACCGAGGCGCAGACGCCGAAGTCGGGCGGGGTCCTCAACATGATGCTGCGTGAGGACCTGGCGCAGGGGTTCGCCATCCACGAGACCGCCACGATCTCGACGGTCTGGCCGGCCATGCCCTGTTTCAACAACCTCGTGCTCTTCGACCCGCTGAAGAAGACGGAGAGCGTGGACACGGTCGTCGGCGAGCTGGCCGAGAAGTGGTCGTGGCAGGACAACTTCCGGAATCTCGTGTTCTTCCTCCGCAAGGGCGTGAAGTGGCACGACGGCCAGCCGTTCACCGCGAAGGACGTCAAGTTCACCTTCGACATGCTCCGTGAGGCGGCGGACGCCCCCGCCAAGCTCCGGATCAACCCGCGCAAGGACTGGTACGCGAACGTCGAGGCGATCGAGGCGCCCGACCCCTCCACCGTGGTCTTCCGCCTGAAGAAGCCCCAGCCCTCGTTGCTCCTGATGCTGGCGTCGGGCTACACGCCCGTCTACGCCGCCCACGTTCCGCCCGCGAGCTACCGGACGGGCTGCGTCGGCACCGGGCCCTTCAAGCTCAAGGAGTGGCGGAAGGGCGAATTTGTCGAGCTGGTGCGGAACCCGGACTACTTCGTCAAGGGCCGGCCGTACCTCGAGGGGTTGAAGTACTTCCCCATCGTCGAGCGCGGGACGCGCCAGGCGGCGTTGCAGGCCGGGAAGCTCGACGTGTCCTTCCCGGGCGAGACCACCAAGACCGCCGCCGAGCAGCTCAAAGCCGCGGTGCCGCAGCTCGTGGTCACGCCGTACAACCAGAACGTCAGCGACAACATCATCATGAACGTCAAGAAGCCGCCCTTCGACAACCCGAAGGTGCGGCTCGCGGTGAGCCACGCGATCGACCGCCGGGCCCTCGTCCGCGCCGTCCATCAGGGTGGCGCCGTCGTCGGCGCCTCGCTCGCGCCCAAGCCGTGGGGCTTCTGGGGGCTCGCCGAGAAGGACCTGCTCGGGCTGCCCGGCTACGCGACGAATCCCGCGGACGAGAAGGCCAGGGCGAGGCAGCTCATGGCCGAGGCGGGTTACTCGCCCGAGAAGCCGCTCCGCGTCGAGATCGTCACGCGCGCCATCGCCGTCTACGTGGACATGGCGTCGTTCGTGATCAACGAGCTGAAGCAAATCGGCATCGACGCCTCGCTCAAGCAGATCGAGACGGCGCAGTGGCACGCGATGGCGACGCGTGGGGACTACCAGATCGGGGCGAACCTGACGGGTATCGGCCCGGACGACCCCGACGCGAACTTCTACGAGAACTACGCCTGCGGCTCTCCGCGCAACTACAGCCAGTACTGCAGCGAAGAAGTCATGAAGCTGATCGACGCCCAGTCGCAGGAGCTCGACCCGAAGAGGCGGCTGGCGATGGTCTACGCGATCCAGAGGAGGCTCGAGGCCGACGCCGCGCGCCCCATTCTGGACTGGAAGCTGGACTATTTCACCGTGTGGCCGCACGTGAAGAACCTGATCCCGCACCAGTCCATCTACAACTTCGGACGGATGCAGGACGTGTGGACCGACAAGTAGCGTCGTTTGCGGCGTGAAGACGTACCTCGCTCAGCGCCTCACGATCGCCGTGCTGACGCTGCTGGGCATGTCGATGGTCATCTTCGCGCTCCTGCGCCTGGCGCCCGGCGATATCGTCGACATCCTGTTCTCGACGGCCGGGTACGTGAGCCCATCCGAGAAGCAGGCGATCATGAAGGAGCTCGGGATCGACCGGCCGTACTGGGTCCAGTACCTCGACTGGCTCCGGCAGATCGGCACGGGTGACCTGGGCAAGTCCTACCGCTACGACGTCCCGGCCTGGCAGATCGTCCGCCCGCTCCTGCCGGTCACGCTCGAGCTGGCGGCGCTCTCGATGGTCTTCGCGGTCCTCTTCGGCGTGCCGACGGGCGTGGTCAGCGCGGTACGGCAGGACTCGACGCTCGACTACGTCCTGCGCGTGTTCAGTCTGGCCGGGCTCTCGATGCCGGCGTTCTGGCTCGGCATGGTCATCATCCTCGGGCTCGTGACGTGGTTCCGGTGGATCCCGCCGCTCACGTACGTGTCGCCCATGGAGGATCTCAAGCTGCACGCGGTGCAGTTTCTCCTGCCCGCGCTGGCGGTCGGGTACCGCTCCTCGGCGCTGATCATGCGCATCACCCGCTCGTCGCTCCTCGAGGTGCTGCGTGAGGACTACATCCGCACCGCGCGGGCCAAGGGCCAGAGCGGGCGTGTGGTGGTCTGGCGTCACGCGCTCAAGAATGCGATGCTCCCGGTGGTGACGGTCATCGGCATCGAGTTCGCCTTCCTCATCGGCGGGCTCGTGGTCACCGAGACCGTGTTCAACCTGCCGGGCGTGGCACGCTTCCTGGTCCAGGCGATCCTGTGGCGCGACTACCCGATCGTCCAGAATCTCGTCATGTTCATCGCGATCGTCGTGATCCTGTCGAATCTCCTCGTGGACATGCTGTACGGGGTCCTCGACCCGCGGGTGCGCTATGGCGGTTAGGCCCGCGGAGATCGCCGTCGCGCGGCTCCCCCGGGCGCGTCCGGGCGCGTGGCCCGTGCTCGCCCGCTTCGCCCGGAAAAAGCCGCTCGGCGCTGCGGGCGGTGTCCTCATGGTGGTGATGGTGCTCACGGCGGTCTTCGCGGATCTCTTGCTGCAGGGCTTGCCGCTGCTCGTGCTGGCACTCGTCATGTCGGCCGCGCTCGGCCCGGCCATCCACAACGTGGTGATCGCGATCTCGATCCCGATCATCCCACGCGCGGCGCGCGTGATCCGGTCGAGCGTGCTGTCCATCCGCGAGATGCAGTACGTGGAGGCGGCTCGGGCGCTCGGCGTCCGGCACCTTCGGATCGCCTTCCGCCACGTCCTGCCGAACACCGTAGGGCCGTTCATCGTCCTCTGCACGGCTCAGCTCGGGAGCGCTATCCTCGTCGAGGCGACGCTGTCGTTCCTCGGGCTCGGGGTGCCGGAGCCGTACCCATCGTGGGGGCGCATGCTCTCCGTCTCTGCCGCGGAGTACGCGCAGAAGGCGCCCCACCTGGTGCTCTTCCCCGGGATCGCGATCAGCCTCGCCGTGTTCGGCTCGAACCTGCTCGGCGACGCCCTCCGCGACGTCCTGGATCCCCGGCTCCGGGGCGCGTGACAACGGGGGCGACGGGCGCCAGAATGCGCGAGCGTGAGATTGCGGCGGGGTGCGGGCGTGGCGATGCCGGGTGCCCGCGCGCAGGGGTAGCGTGTAGGCGTGAGTCAGCGTGAGATTGCGGCGGGGTGCGGGCGTGGCGATGTCGGGTGCCCGCGCGCAGGGGTAGCGTGTAGGCGTGAGTCAACGTGAGATTGCGGCGGGGTGCGGGCGTGGCGATCGCCCGGGTGCCCGCACCCTGTAAATAGTCAGGAGGATTGTCATGAAGATGTACGTGGCGGGTCAGTGGCTCGACAAGGCCCAGACGATCGAGGTGCGCAACTCGTACGACAACAGCCTGATCGACACCGTGCCGCGCGCGGACGCGACCGACGTCGAGCGCGCGCTCCAGTCGGCGGAGCGTGGGGCCAAGGCGATGGCCCGGCTCACCAGCTTCGAGCGCTGGAAGATCCTCCACACCGCGGCCGAGAAGATGGCCGCGTGCGTGGAGGAGCTCGGCACGCTGATCTCGAAGGAGGAAGGGAAGATCCTCGCGGAGGGACGCGCCGAGGCCCTGCGCGCCGTGGACACGATGATGGAGTCGGCCGAGGAGGCCAAGCGCGTGCACGGCGAGACGGTCGCCCTCGATGGGGCCGCGCACGGCCGCGGCAAGTTCGGCGTGACGATCCGGGTCCCGTGCGGTGTCGTCGTGGCGATCAGCCCGTTCAACTTCCCGCTCAACCTCGTCTGCCACAAGGTGGGGCCCGCCCTCGCGGGCGGGAACGCGGTCGTGCTCAAGCCCGCGACCGACACGCCGCTGTCGGCGCTCCGGCTGACGGAGATCCTGCTGGAGGCGGGGCTGCCACCCGAGGGGCTCAACACGCTCACCGGTTCCGGCGGTGAGATCGGGGACCTGCTGGTGGCCGACCGCCGGGTGAGGAAGATCACCTTCACCGGCAGCCGTGACGTCGGTGAGCGCATCTGCAAGACGGCCGGTATCAAGCGCGTGACGATGGAGCTCGGCTCGAACTCGCCCGTCGTCGTGATGCCGGACGCGGAGCTCGACAAGGTCGCCACGGCCGTGGCCGCCACGGGGTACGCCAACGCGGGGCAGGTATGCATCTCGACCCAGCGCGTGCTGACGGCCGGGAAGGTGTACGGCGACTTCCTGGACGCCCTCCGCCCGAAGGTCGCCGCGCTGAAGGTCGGCAACCAGCTCGATCCGGCGGTCCACGTGGGGCCGATGATTCGCGAGAAAGAGGCGATCCGCGTGGACGAGTGGGTGAGGGACGCCGTGGCGAGCGGCGCGCGCCTGGTCACCGGCGGGCGGCGGCAGGGTGCCTTGTACGAGCCGACGATCGTCGCCGACGTGAAGCCGGAGATGCGGATCTCGTGCGACGAGCTGTTCGGCCCGGCGGTCGCCGTCACGCCGTTCAACGACATCGACGAGGCGATCGCGCTCGCGAACGACACGAACTACGGGCTGGCGGCGGGGATCTTCACGGAGAACCTCGAGTGGGCGTGGAAGTTCGCGCGCGAGGTCCAGTCGGGCAACCTCCACATCAACTGGGGGCCCCAGTGGCGGGCCGACCGGATGCCCTACGGCGGCCTCAAGGAGTCCGGGTTCGGCAAGGAGGGCCCGGCGTACGCGATCAACGAGATGACGGAGCTCAAGATGGTCGTGTTCCACCTCTCGTCCTGAGACGACGCGGTCCGAACGAAAGGAGTCCGGGGATGGCTGACGGGCGGCTCTGCTGGCTGCCGGCGACCGAGCTGGCGACGCTGATACGGCGGAAGAAGGTCTCCCCGGTCGAGGTCGTGGACGCGATCCTCGACCGGATCGAGCGGATCAATCCGAAGCTCAACGCCTTTGTGACGCTGACCGACGAGGCCGCGCGGCGGGAGGCGAAGGCGGCCGAGCGCGCCCTGATGAGACGGAGTACTCTGCTCGGGCCGCTCCACGGCGTGCCCTTCTCGGTGAAGGACCTCGTCGTGACCAAGGGGGTGCGCACGACATTCGGCACGCCGCTCTACCGCGACAACGTGCCCACCGAGGACGCGCCGATGGTCGAGCGCATGAAGCGCGCCGGCGCGATCTTGCTCGGCAAGACCAACACGCCGACGTTCGGCTGGATCGGCGCCACCCACAACCTCCTCTTCGGGCCGACCCGCAACCCGTGGGACCTCGAGCGGACGCCGGGCGGCTCGTCGGGCGGCGCCTCCGCGGCGGCGGCGGCGGGGCTGGGCCCCCTCCATATCGGGACCGACGGGGGCGGCTCGATCCGCATCCCCGCCTCGTTCGCGGGGATCTTCGGCCTGAAGGCCTCCTACGGGCGCATCCCGGCGTACCCGCCGAGCGGCGCGTGGAGTCTCTCGCACATCGGTCCCATGACGCGGACCGTCGCCGACGCAGCGCTGATGATGAACGTCTGCGCGGGCCCCGACGAGCGCGACCAGTACTCGCTCCCCGCCCCCCGCGTCGATTACGTGAAGGCGCTCCGCGGGAGCGTGAAGGGGCTGCGCGTCGCCTACAGCGACGACCTCGGCGGGGCCGACGCGGTGGACCCCGAGGTCCGCGCCGTCTCGGCCAAGGCCGCCCTCGCCTTTCGGGAGCTGGGGTGCCGCGTGGAGACCGTCGACCCGCGCTGGCCGTCGCCGCGCGACTGCTGGGAGCAGACCTTCTGCGGCGGCATCGCCACCCGCATGGCGCCGTACATCGACCGGCGGGAAGAGATCGAGCCCGGCCTCTACCGGATCATCGAGGCGACGCTCCGGAACCCGCCCACCCGGTACGTTCAGGCGTGGTTCGACCGGCTCGCGTGGTGGCAGCACCCGCGCGCGTTCTTCGAGACCTACGACCTTCTGGTGACGCCGACCATCGCGTGCCCGCCGTTCCCGATCGGGCTCGACAATCCGACCGAGATCGCCGGCAAGCGGGTCGAGCCGTACGCGTGGATCCCGTTCACGTACCCGTTCAACCTGACCGGGCAGCCCGCTGCGTCGGTGCCATGCGGGTTCACCAACGAGGGGCTGCCGATCGGACTGCAAATCGTCGGGCGTCGCTTCGACGATGCGGGCGTCCTGGGCGCCGCCGCGGCGTTCGAGCGCGCCCGTCCTTGGGCCGACCGGCGCCCGCCCATCGACTAGGAGGGGGTCCGATGGAGAAGCGCTCGCGCCCTGTGGTCGATGTTTCGAGCGCCGGCTTCGCCGGCGCAATCGATGCGCGGGAGACACCGCCGCGGGTGACCGGTGGGGGGTATCGGGGGGAGCGGCGTCGCTCCCCCCGACGTTGATATGGAGCGGCTGCTCTTCATCGTGTCCTCGGAGCGGCGGGAGCTGTACGAGAACCTGCGGCATGTCCTCGCCCACGAGAAAGGCGTCGACATCATCCTCAATCGCAGGAGGGTGAAACGTCGCCGCCGGGAGGAGCCCCCTGCGGCCGATCGCCGGCGATTCGCGCGGCGCTCGAGGCCCCACGAGGACGTCGAGATCCACGCGCGCGGCTGGACCGTCGTCCGCCTGCCGTAAGAAAACCTGCACATTGACGCGGGCGGCGTCCGCGGCGACGCTCGTCGGCATGACGCTCACCGAGCTCCTCGTCGCGATCGCCCTGCTCTCCACCACCTTGGCGGCCACCCTGACCGCGCTCGAGCAAGGGCAACGCGCGTACGCGCTCGGCGCCGCGCGGGTCGAGGCTCAGCAGAACGGCCGGATCGCCCTCGAGCGGCTCGCGCGGGAGATCCGGAACGGGGGCGCCGGAGGCGTCGGGTTCGACGCGATCTCGGTGGCCGAGCGGGAGCGCGTCGTCCTGCACGTGGACCACGACGGCGACGGGCGGGCCGATGCGCGCGGCGAGACGATCACCTGGCGCCTGGCCGGCACCGTGCTCCGGCGCGACGACGGCGGCGGGGCGCAGCCGATTGTCGACGGCGTCCGGAGCCTGGTGCTCGAATACCGGGACGCCGCGGGACGTTCCACGACCATTCCGGGGGAGGTGCGGACGGTGGTGATCACGCTGACGACGGTCGGTGCCGGTGGCGCTGGCGCCATGACGCTGACCACCCAGACCCGGCTCCGCGCCCGGTGACGCAGCCCAGTCCAGTAAAATCCGACTTGGAGCGATGAATCCACTTCGCACCTTGCTCAGGCCACCCACGGTTCGAGCCGGTCTCGCGGCGCCCGTTACAATAGTCCTCGCGGCCCTTGTTGCAATGGTCTCCTGCGCGACCGTGCCCCTCACCGGTCGCCATCAGCTCCTGCTCCTCTCGGAGGGTCAGGAGGTCCAGATGGGGCTCGACGCCTACCGAGAGGTCCTCAAGAAATCGAAGCTCTCCACGGATCCGGTGGCCACCGAACAGGTGAGGCGCGTCGGTCGGCGGATCGCCGAGGCGACCGGCCGCACCGACTACCAGTGGGAGTTCAGCCTGATCGAGGACAAGCAGGTGAACGCGTTTTGTCTGCCGGGCGGCAAGGTGGCCGTGTACACCGGCCTCTTGCCGATCACCGGTGACGACGCGCGACTCGCCGCCGTCCTCGGCCACGAGGTCGCCCACGCTATCGCCCGCCACGGGGGCGAGCGGGTGAGTCAGGGGCTCATCGTTCAGGTGGGCCTGGCCGCCACCCAGGTCGCGCTGGCACGCAACGATCCCACGTTCGTTCGGCAGGCGACCGCACTCCTCGGCGCAGGAGCCACGGTGGGGCTGATCCTGCCCTGGAGCCGCGCCCAGGAGTCTGAGGCCGACCATCTCGGCCTCATCTTCATGGCCAAGGCGGGCTACGACCCTCACGCGGCGCTCGACCTCTGGCATCGGATGGCCGAGGCTGCGAAGGGGCGCGAGCGCCCGCCCGAGTTCTTGTCCACCCATCCGTCGGAACCGACGCGGATCGCTCAGATCGAGGCCTGGATTCCGGAGGCCATGCAGAACTACCGTCCCCGCTGATCCGACCCCATAGCACCATCCGGTGGGTCGAAGTGGGGTGATCTCCACAACCCGTCGCCCACAGCCTACCTAGCCGGAATCCCACGAAAAATCGAATGTTTTTCCTTGACATGACCTTTCAGGTGACGCTAACCTGCCCATCCAAGTGGGACAAAGTGGGATGAAGTCCCGTCCCCGACCCATGAACGGAAATGTTTATTGGGCGCTACCAGCACACGATCGACCCGAAGGGCCGGGTGAGCATTCCGGCGCGATACCGGAATGCGCTCGCGCAATACGACGGCAACCTGGTCGTGGTGCCCCAGGATCAGTGCCTCAACGTGTACCCGTTCGCGGTGTGGGAGCGCGTCGTTGGCGCGCTCAACGAACAGTCGCAGTTCGACGAGCGTCTGCGTCGTGTCGGCCGCCTCTGGATCTCGCGCGCGCGGGAAGCCGAACTCGATGGCGCGGGACGCATTCTGCTTCCGGCCGACAGCCGGCAGCAGGCGGGGCTCGCGAAGGACGTGACGCTTGTCGGCCTGGGGCGGGAGTTCTTCGAGATCTGGGACCGGAAGCGGTTCGAGGAGTACGAGCGCGCGAATGGTGACGCGCTGGGTGGTGATTTCGCCTGGCTCTCGCAGGTGGGAGTGAAGTAGTCCACGTTCCGGTGCTCGTCGACGAGGTCGGGTTTCTCCTGCGACCGCGCGGCGAAGGATGGGTGATCGATGGGACGGTGGGGATGGGCGGTCACGCCGAGGTGCTCCTCATGACGAGCCCGGCGTCCGTCCGGCTCCTGGGGCTCGACGTGGACCCCGAGGCAGTACGCCGTGCGGGCGCACGGCTCGCGCGCTTCGGTGACCGCGTGCGCCTCGCGCGCGAGAGCTTCGGGAACCTCCGGAGCGCGGCCGAAGCGCACGGCGTCGGGCGGGCGCACGCGATCCTGCTCGACCTCGGCGTGTCGTCCGACCAGCTCGAGACCTCGGGGCGCGGCTTCTCTTTCCAGCGGGACGAGCCGCTCGACATGCGCCTCGATCCCTCGCGAAGCGAGACCGCCGCGGAGCTCGTGAACCGGCGCACCGAGGTCGAGCTCGCGCGGATCCTCGTCGAGTACGGTGAGGAGCGCCACGCGCGCCGGATCGCGCGTGCGATCGTGCGGCGGCGCCCGCTCCGGACGACCGGCGACCTCGTCGCCGCCGTACGGAGCGCGGTGCCTCGCGCGGCCTGGCCCCGGCGGCTCCACGTCGCGACGCGCACCTTCCAGGCGGTGCGAATGGCGGTGAACGACGAGCCTGCGGCGCTCCGCGCGGCGCTCCACGCGGCGCCCGCCCTGCTCGAAGTCGGCGGCAGGCTCGGCGTGATCGCCTTTCACTCGGGCGACGATCGCATCGTGAAGCAGACGTTCCGAGCGCTCGGGTCGGCGGGCTTCGCCGAGCTCCAGCCGTCACCTCTCGGGCCTGAGGACGACGAGGTGCGGGCGAATCCCCGTGCCCGGAGCGCCAGGCTGCGCGTGCTGGAGCGACTTCCGTGACGACCACACAGCGGCTCCATCGTGAACACGACCCGCGCGCCGGGCGGATCCTCGTCGCGGCCCTCGCCGCCGCGGCGCTGCTCGTCGGCGGCGCGCTCACCGTCGTCGGGATGCGGGTGCAACAGGTCCAACTCGCATACCGGCTCGACGAGGCGCGCGCGCAGCAGGCGCGCGCGCGGGGGAACGTCCGACAGCTCGAGATCGAGGTGGCGACCCTTCGCTCGCCCGCGCGGGTGGAGGCGCGCGCCCGGCGGCTCGGGCTGCTCGCGCCGGGGCGCGATCAGATGCGGCTGGCGCGCGAGTACGTCGCCGGCGGGACCAGCCTGGCGGCCACGCGGTTGGGCCGCATCGAGGCTCTAGCGAAGTGACGCACGGCGACCTCCGAGCGCGGGTCCTGATTCTCGCGGCCGTGCTCGCCGTGGCGTTCGCAGGGCTCACCGGGCGCCTCGCATGGCTCCAGGTCGTCAAGCGCGCCGAGCTCGCGCAGCTCGCCGAGCGACAGTACTCGCGCACCGTCGTCCTCCACGCCCAGAGGGGCCCGATCCTCGACCGCCAGGGGACGCCGCTCGCCACCTCCACGCCGACCGAGTCGCTCTTCGTCCAGCCCCGGAGCGTCGGTGATCCCGTGCGCGTCACCGCCCGGCTCGCGCCGATTATTGGCCTGCCGCCCGCCGAAGTGCACGCCGTCCTGACGAGCTCGCGGTCGTTCGTCTGGCTCCGGCGAAGGCTTCCGCCGGCCGTCGCCGCAGGGGTGCGGGCGCTCCGCGAGCCTGGCCTTGGCTTCCTGCCCGAGCCGCTCCGCCTCTACCCGAACCGCGAGCTGGCGGCGCACGTCGTCGGGTTCGAGGGCGTGGAGGGCGGGCTCGAGGGCATCGAGCGGGCCTTCGAGGGCGAGCTCGCGGGCACCCCCGGCAAGGCGATCGTCGGCCGCGACGCGCTCGGTCGGGAGGTCGCCGCGCCGCACATGCTCGAGCCGCCCCAGCCCGGGCTCGGCGTCATGCTCACGCTCGATCGGGCGATTCAGTACATGACCGAGCGCGAGCTCGACGCCGCCTACCGGCGGACGGGTGCCAGGTCGGCGATGGCGGTCGTCCTCGACCCGCGCACCGGTGAGGTGCTGGCCCTCGCGATCCGGCCGACCTTCAACCCGAACACCTTCCTCGACGTGCCGTCCCGGGACCGCTGGCGCGACCGCGCGGTGACGGACCCCTTCGAGCCCGGCTCGACATTCAAGGTGATCCTCGCCGCGGCCGCGCTCGAGGAGGGCGTGGTCCGGCCGGAGGACCGCATCTACGGCGAGAACGGGTCCGTGACCATCGCGAAGACCACGATCCATGACTGGAAGAAGTACGGCTGGCTGACGTTCAGCGAGGTCCTGCAGAACTCGTCGAATGTGGGCTCGATCAAGGTGGGCCTCGCCCTCGGGCGCGAGCGGTACTACCGCTACATGAGCGCCTTCGGCTTCGGGGCGGCGACTGGTGTCGGGCTCCCCGGCGAGAGCCGTGGGCTTCTGCGCGCTCCCGGGCGCTGGTCGCTCCTGTCGCTGCCCACGATGTCCATCGGCCAGGAGGTCTCGGTGACCGCGCTCCAGATGGTCGCGGCGTTCGGTGCCATCGCCAACGGCGGGACGCTCATGCAGCCGCGGATCGTGCGCGCGACCTTCGACGCCGCGGGGCAGGAGGTCCGGCGGTTCGAGCCGAGGCCGGTCCGTCAGGTGATCTCGCCGGAGACGGCCCGCACCCTGACGCGAATCCTCGTGAGGGTCGTCGAGTCCGGCACCGGGCACAACGCGGCGATCCCCGGGTACGAGGTCGCGGGCAAGACGGGGACCGCGCAGAAGCTTGATCCGGCGACCCGACGCTACTCGCGGTCGCCGGGTGTGCTGTCCTTCGTCGGCTGGGCGCCCGCGGACGAGCCGCGCTTCGTCATGCTCGTGACGCTCGACGAGCCGAAAAACGAGATCTGGGGGAGCGAGGCGGCCGCGCCGATCTTCAGCGCAATCGGCCGCGGGATCCTGCGCTACCTCGAGGTGCCGCCGCGCGACGCCCTGCCCGTGCAGATCGTCACCGGGCCGTCGCCGGAGGCTCCCGCGGCGGCTGTGACCGCGCCGGTGCGGCTCGTCAGCACCGACGGGACGGTCGACACCAACGGCCGCCGCGTGATGCCGGACCTCACGGGGCGAACGCTGCGAAGTGCGCTCGCCGCGCTTGCGCCGCTTCGTCTCGCGGTGGAGATCCAGGGACAGGGTCGCGTCGTCCGTCAGGCGCCCCGGCCGGGGGAACCGCTCCGGCTGGGCCTCACCGCCCGGCTCACGCTGGCGCCTGGGACGGCGAAATGAGATGCCGCGCGGGA
>QHSA01000198.1 GCA_003220315.1 Candidatus Rokuibacteriota bacterium | reverse complement strand
CGAGTGGCAGCGGCTCACGCCGCACCACGGCTCGGTCATGCCCGAGGCGGTCGCGGAGGCCGGCGCCGAGGCCGACTGGACGCGCGTCCTCGGGGAGTCGGCCGAGCTCCACGACGCGATCGTCGCCGCCGGGCTCTCCGAGGTCGCCTCGTACGCAGTCGCGATGGCGTACCGGGTCCGGTTCTACATGGAGATGAACGCGCGCGAGGCGATGCACGTGATCGAGCTGCGCACGACGCCCCAGGGCCACCCCGCGTACCGGAGGATTTGCCAGGCGATGCACCGGCTCATCGCCGAGCGGGCCGGCCATCGCGCGATCGCGGCCGCGATGACCTTCGCCGACCACTCGGCCGTCGAGCTCGAGCGGCTCGAGGCCGAGCGCGCGGCGGCGCGGCGCCGCGCCGGCGCCTGAGCGCCTCCCCCCCGGTCCCCGGATCCCCGTCCGCCGTCGGCGCCCGCTTGACGGTGGGGGGCGTCTCGATGATAATTGGTCGCCCAATCAAGAAAAGAGCATGAGCCCCAAGGTCGGCGTCGCCCCGCTCCGGCGGGAGCAGATCGTGCGCGCCACGATCCGCTGTCTGGCCCGCGACGGCTACGCGGGCCTGACGATGAAGAAGGTGGCCCGCACGGCGGGCGTGAGCCAGGGGATCCTCCACTACTACTTCGCCGACAAGCGAGCGATCCTGGTGGCCGCGCTCGAGATGGTGATGGCGGACCTCGACCGCCGGGTCGCCGCCGCGCAGGCCCGGGGTCCCCGCGATCCCCGCGCGCGCCTGCGCGCGCTCATCACCGCCTGTCTCCGGCTGGCGACGGAGGCGCGGGAGTTCTGGGTCGTGTTCGTAGAGTTCTGGGGCGAGATGATGCACGACCGGCGGCTGCGCGAGATCAACGCCGCGCTCTACAGGCGGGTGCGCCGACAGATCGGCGCGCTCGTCGCCCAGGGGATCGAGGTTGGGACGTTCCGCCGGGTCGACGTCGTGCAGGCGGCCGCCGTCGTCCTCGCCCTCGTGGACGGCGTCTCGCTCCAGCTCACGTTCGACCCGAGGGCATTCGGCGCCGCGGCGGCGGTCCGGCTCTGCGAAGACGTGTTGACACGCTACCTCGAAAAGGAGGCGCCATGAGGTCCGAGGCGGAAACGCAGGCGATGGAGAAGGCGCGGGAGTACTTCAGGACGAAGAGCGCGCAGGCGCCGGTGGCCGTCCTCCGCGAGCGGATCGCGGAGCCGTGCCGCGCGGTCGAGGCGCTCCTGGCGCCGCTCTCGGCGGCGCAGGCGGCGCGCGCGACGCTCCCGGGGGAGTGGACGATCCAGGAGATCGTGGATCACCTCGTCGAGACCTACCGCCCGGGGCTCGACGAGCTTTGGTGTCTCCTCGCGGGCCGGCGGCCGCCGGGCGAGCCGATCCCCGCCAGCCTCCAGTCGAAGGCGCCGCTCCTGCGGCCGTGGCCGTGGCTCCTCGACGAGCTCGCGCGCATGCACGCCGAGGTCCAGAGGACCCTCGCCGCCGTGCCGCCCGATTTCCGCACCGCCGCGACGGCGCCGCTCGTCATGGTCGTCAACGTGAAGGACACTCAGGGCACGACGACGCCGCTCGCGTGGGTCGAGGACCTCGACTGGAAGTCGTACGCGATCGTCAGCTGGCGCCTGCACGCCATCGACCACCTGAACCAGGCTCGGAAGGTCCTGGCGGCGATGGGGGCGTGACGGTAGACTGCGGGCGGGCATGAGCGTCAGGACCGAAGCGATCCGCGCCCCTGTGGCGGCGGTAACCGCCGACGCGTCGCTCGCGTGGCGCCGCGCGGCGCTGTGGGGGCTTCTGGGCGCGAAGGTGGTCTCGAGCTGGGGCGTCCAGTGGGACATCCAGTGGCACACGCTGATCGGACGCGACTCCTTCTGGATCGCGCCCCACCTCATGACCTACGCCGGCGTCGTGGTGATGGTGGGGCTGAGCTTCGGCGTCCTCGCCGCGACGACGCTCTCCCCGTCCTGGCGCGGCGGCGACGTCGTGCGTGTGCTTGGCCTCACGGGGACGCGCGGCTTCCACCTGGCGGCGTGGGGGATCGCGCTGACCGTCCTCGCAGCGCCGATCGACGACCTCTGGCACCGCCTCTTCGGCCTCGACGTGACGCTCTGGAGCCCGCCGCACCTCCTGGGTCTGCTGGGCGCCGCGATCAACACGCTCGGCTGCTTCCGCATCGCCCGCGAGGTCTATCCCGCGACGAGCCGCGCCGCCTTCGCCGCGGTCGTCGTCACAGGCGCGCTCCTCTACATCGGGCTGCACTTCGCCTTGCAGCCGAGCTTCCGGATCGCGTACCTCAACGGGGGCGTCTTCTTCCACTTCTACGCGATGCTCGCCTCGCTCATGCTCCCGGTCGCGCTCGTCGCGACCGCGCACCTGTCGGGCGTCCGCTGGACGCCCGCGCTCGTGCTGGTCGGCGCGGTCGCGCTCGGGCTCGTCGGCATGCAGATCGCGCGCGTCGGGTTCGACCTCCTCCAGCCCGTGTCGGTCATCGAGCCCGAGATCGCCAAGGACCCGACGTCGCCGATCGCCGTCGCGTACCTCGTGGCACGGAAGAACGGCACGCCGCCGGGCGCGACGGCGAGCCTCACGCAGCTCCTCGGCCTCCTCCCCATCGCCGCCATGATCGTGGTGGATCCGCGTCGCCGGCCGGTCGCGGCGACCGTCGCGTACGCGCTCGTGCTCTTCGCGCTCATGGCGGTGAGGCTCGCCTTCCTGCCCGCGTTCCGCCCGCTCGTGCCGGGCACGGGCGCGACGCTCGTCGCGCTCGGGTTGACGCTGGTCGCGGGGGTCGCGGGAGGCTGGGTGGCGGGCCGGATCGCGGCGGCGCTCGGACCGGCGCCGCGCTCCGCTACTTCGTAATCACCCCGCAGGCGACGCGCGCTCCGGAGTTGCCGGCGGGGTCCGTCATCTCGTCGTCCGGGTCGGCGTGGATGACGAGCGCCAGCCCGGTGACGTCGTTGAGCGTCGTGCCCACGGCCACGGCGTCGAGCGAGCCCGCCCCGTTCGACCCCACCACGAGGTTCGGGAGGTCCCCCGCATGGGCACCCTCGGGGTTCTTGTGACCGTGCTTCTTGTTCTGGGGGTTGAAGTGGCCGCCCGCCGAGGTGAACGCCGGCGGCTCGCACTTGCCGACCGCGTGGATATGGAACCCGTGGGCGCCGGGTTTGAGGCCGGTCGCCTTCAGCGCGACCTTGACGCCGCCGGAGGCGTCGCTGAGCGTCGCCCTCCCGACGACCTTGCCCTGCGCGTCCTTGAGCTCGGCCCTGGCCGTCGCGGCCCAGGCGGAGGCCGGCGCGCCGGCGAGCAGTAGTCCCAGCATCAACGCGAGCAATCGCCTCATCGGTGGTGTCCTCCTGCAAACTCGTCCTGGGCTTCTTTGAGCTTCTCCGGTGCCGCGAGCAGGTCGAGCGCGGTCAGCGCGAGCGCCTTGGCGCCGGCGACGAGGCCCGCGCGCGCCATCGGCGAGCGCGCCCACTCCGCGAACTCGCGCGAGTGGCCGGGCACGCCGTCGGGGGCGATGCGGATGTAGGGGTGGATCGTCGGCAGCGCCTGGCTCACGTTGCCGCAGTCGGTCGAGCCGTAGCCCGCCTCCCCGTCGTCCGGGTCCACCGAGAAGCCGATGAGCCCGAGGTTCCGCTCGAAGAGCGCGGCCATCGCCCCGTTCGGCTTCATCGGCTCGTGGATCGTGGGATCGGGCGTCACCTCGACCCGGCAGCCCGTGGCCACCGCCGCGCCGTCGGCGCAGGCGGTGAACCGTCGGGCGAGCTCGTCGACGTCGTCCCGCGTGAGCGCGCGCAGGTAGAAATCGGCGCGCGTGTACTCGGGGATGATGTTCGGCTGCTCGCCGCCTTTGACGATGATCCCGTGGACACGCGCGTCGGGGCGGAGCTGCTGGCGCATCTGGTCGAGGGCGACGAAGAGCTGGATGACGGCGTTGAGCGCGTTGACCCCGCGCCAAGGCCACGACGCCGCGTGCGTCGCCTTGCCATAGAACTCCGCCTTCACCTTGATGATGCCGAGCGTGGGCCGCCAGACCTGGGTCCCGCAGCGCCCGTGGATCATCATCGCCGCGTCCACGTCCTTGAAGACCCCCGCCTCCATCAGCTTGACCTTGCCCGCGCCGCCCTCCTCCGCGGGCGTCCCGATCACCTGGACGCGGCCCGGGAACGGGAGCGTGCCGAGCGCCACGGCCAGGGCCACCCCCGCGCCTGTGCCCGCGGTCGCGATGACGTTGTGGCCGCAGGCGTGGCCGATGCCGGGCAGCGCGTCGTACTCGGCCATGATCGCGATCGTCGGTCCGGGCCCAGCGCCGTCGATCGTCGCGCGGAACGCCGTGGAGAGCCCGCCCACGGCGCGCTCGACCCGGGCGCCGTGCTTGGCGAGGAACTCGGTGAGCCACGCGTGCGCCTGCTCTTCCTTGAACGCGAGCTCCGGATGGTCGTGGATTCGGTGGGAGAGGGCCTCGAGCTCGTCCGCGAGGCGGTCGACGGCCGCGGCGATCCTGGGCTTGAGCGCGTCGACCGGGCCGCTCACCATAACGGGTGCCGCGAGGCTGGGACACGCCGTGGGTGGCGTGCCGTGGGCACGGCGTGGCTCCGTCCAGCCAATACCCTGAGCGTCGCCACGCCGGGCGTCACGTTGACGCCTTGAACTCGGCCTGCGCCTTCCGGACGAGCGCGGTATCGGCGAGCAGGTCGAGCGTGGTCATCGCCATCGCCTTCGACGCGGTGAGCGTGCCCTCGCGCGCGAGCGGGCTCCGCGCGGCCGCGGCGAAGGCGCGCGAGTGGATCGGCGTGCCGTCGGGCGCGATCTTCATGAGCGGCTGAATCGCCGGGATCACGTGGCTCACGTTGCCGACGTCGGAGGAGCCGAGGCGGTCCTTGATCTCGGGCGCCTCGACGACGCCGCACGCCCGGAGGTTGGCGCGGAAGGCCTCGAGCAGCGTCGCATTGCGCTTCATCGGCTCGTAGACGTTGTCCGGGCTCTCGACGATCCGGAGCGTAGCGCCCGTGGCCTTCGCCGCCGCCTCCGCGCACGCGATGACGCGCTTCTGGAGCGCCCACATGTCGTCGAGATCGATCGAGCGTACGTAGAAGACGGCGGCGGCGAACTCGGGGATGATGTTGGGCGCCGCGCCGCCGTGGGTGATGATGCCATGGATGCGCGCGTCGGGGCGTACCTGCTGGCGCAGCATCGCCACGTTGGTGTAGGTCTGGACGGCGGCGTCGAGCGCGTTCACGCCCTCCCACGGGTCCGCGGAGGCGTGCGCCGCCTTGCCCGTGAACTCCAGGCCGACGCGCGCGATCCCTAGCAAGTCCATGTGCGGGACCCAGCGGTCCCAGCCGTGAACCATCATCGCGGCGTCTACTCTCGTGAAGACGCCGCCCTTGATGAGCCGCACCTTGCCGCCGCCGCCCTCCTCCGCAGGGGTGCCGATGACCAGGACGCGCCCGGCCGGCAGGCGATCGCGCACGGCCGCGAGCCCGGCACCGGCGCCGACGCCGGCGGTCGCGATGGCGTTGTGGCCGCAGGCGTGCCCGATGCCCGGCAGCGCGTCGTACTCGCAGAGGATCGCGATGGTCGGCCCTTCGCCGGTCTCGAGCGTCGCGCGGAACGCGGTCTCGACGCCGGCGACGCCGCGCTCCACCTTGAAGCCCTGCGCGTCGAGGAACTCGGTGAGCCACGCGGCGGCCTTGACTTCCGCGTAGCCGAGCTCGGGGTTGTCGTGGATCCGGTGCGAGAGCCGCTCGAGATCGTCACCGAGGCGGTCCACCGCCTTGGCGATCAGCTCCTTGAGTGGGTTCATGGCGGTCTCCTGGTCGTGACGGTTCGGGTCTGCGGTGCCGACGGCGCCCCACACTATACCACCGCGCCCGTTGTGATAGGATTCGCGGCGTGAAGCGTCGGGTCGAGCTCGGCGTCGCGATCCCCCAGACGAGCGTGCAGGGCGCGTTCGACGCGCGCCGCATCCGCGAGTTCCTGGCGCGCGCCGAGGCGCTCGGCTTCCAGAGCGTCTGGGTCGTCGAGCACATCCTGGGCGGGATCCGGAGCCTCGAGCCGGTCGCGCTCCTGACGTACGCGGCGGCGTGCACCGAGCGGATGCGGCTCGGCTCCGCCGTCTTGCTCACCGCGCTGCGCAGCCCGGTCCACCTCGCCAAGAGCCTCGCCACGCTCGACCACCTGAGCGGCGGGCGGCTCACGGTCGGGGTCGGGCTCGGCGGCAACCCGCGCGTCTACCCCGCGTTCGGTCTCTCCGCGGCGCGCCGGGCGGCGCGCTTCGCCGAGGGGCTCGCGCTCATGAAGCGCCTGTGGACCGAGGCGCGCGTCACTTTCGAGGGCGAGTTCTTCAACCTCCAGAACGCGTCGATGGAGCCGAAGCCCCTGCAGAAGCCGCACCCGCCGCTCTGGTTCGGCGGCCACCACCCGAACGCGCTGCGGCGCGCCGTGAAGCTCGGCGACGGCTTCATCGGCGCGGGCTCCGTCTCGACGGCGACGTTCCTCGACGAGGCCAAGCTCCTGCGCGGCCTCCTCGAGGAGGCCGGGCGCGATCCCGCGACGTTCCCGCTCGGCAAGCGCGTCTACATCGCGGTCGATCGCGACCGCGCGCGGGCGGGGCGGCGGCTCGCCGAGTGGTTCGGCGCCTTCTACGGCAAGCCCGAGCTCGCCGCCGAGGTCTCCGTGTGGGGCGACCCCGGGGAGTGTGTCGACCGGCTCTCCGAGATCACCGCGGCGGGCGTCGGCTTCCTCATGCTCAACCCCGTCTTCGACGAGTTGGAGCACCTCGACCAGTTCGCGTCCGAGATCGCCCCGAAGCTCTAGCGTGCGCCCGTGGAGGTTCCACGATGGACGAGAAGCGGCTGCAGACCCTGCTCTGGATCGGCTCGGCGATTCTCATCACCATGCTCATCGGGTCCTTCACCGTCGTGATCCGCGCGGCCCTCAACGCCGCCTCCGGAGCCTGATCGGCGACGGCCTCCTCGGGTCGGCTCCTGGACGCTTGGCGGTCGACTCCCGGACGCTGGGGGCAGTCGACGCTTGAATGGAGACGCTCATGCCCGTCGTCAACCCGATCCCGAAAGAGAAGGCCGCGGACGCCGCGAAGCCGATCTATGACGACCTGACGAAGCGTTTCGGGCGCGTGCCGAACATCTTCGCCGTGATGGCCCATCGCCCGGCGGCGCTCAAGAACTTCCTGGCGTTTTACGCGTCGGTCATGAGCGAGGGAACGGTCGAGCCGAGGTACAAAGAGCTGGCGTACCTGAAGACCTCGATCCTGAACGGGTGCGAGTACTGAACCCGCGCCCACACCGCTTCGGCGAAGCGGATCGGCATCACCGACGAGCAGATCAGGGCGCTGACGTTCTACGAGACGAGCCCGCTCTTCGACGCGAAGGAGAAGGCGGTGCTCCTCTACGCCGAGCGGCTGACGCGGGCCGCGGGTGCCGGGCTCCGCGACGGGGCGCTCGACGAGTTCAAGCGACACTTCGGCGAAGACCAGGTGGTCGAGCTCGCTCTGGTCGTGGGCATGGCGAACTTCACGAACCGATTCAACAACGGCCTTCGGATCGAGCCGGATCTGGGATGACCGGCTGGCGCGGGCGCCTAGGGCCTGAGCATCTTCCTCACGCCCTCGCCGATGAGGACGTTGATGACCGGCTTCGCCAGCTCCCATACTCTTGGCGCCACCGCTCGGAGCCTGTCCCATCCCGCGGCCGTCTTCGTGTCGTCAGGCGCCAGCTCAGCGATCCGATCGAGCGCCTCCTGAAGTTCGCGTCGCTTCGCGGGCTCGAGGTCGGTCGCCTGAACGCAGGCCTTGAGCCATTGGATCAGCTCCGTCCGCGAGAGCCACGGGGCGGGATTGCCACACTGAGCACAGAAATCGGTCCCCTTCTCTCCTCGTGGCTCCCAGGTGCGAGACCACTCACTTCCGCAGGCCGGGCAGTCGGAGAACATCCTCGCCCCGTGGTCGCCACAGAAGGGTCCGACTGGATCGTTGACAGCGTGGCCGGTCGCGGGACAGATGAGCAGCCTACGTCCTTCTTTGTGGCTCATCAGGTGAACCAGCCTGCTCGCTCGATCTCCTCCCCGAACACTACTCAGGAGGGGCGCTCGAGCTTTCAGCGGAGGAGACCAGCCCCACGGGCTGAAAACTGCCGCACCGCAGCATCGCGCTTCTTGCGTGCGGACCATTAACGGCCTACGGTTCTGAGCTTACACCCCCCGACGCCCTCCAGCCTCGGGTGGCCCTGATTGATGTACGCTAAGTGCGCGTCGCGCCCGTAGCTCAGTCGGACAGAGCGTCGGACTTCGAATCCGAAGGTCGCAGGTTCGATCCCTGCCGGGCGCACCATGTCTTTTCGCGCGCCAGCGTCTCGACGCGGCCGTCCCGGCCAAAGGAGATCTCGATGGCGAACAGATATCAGGACATCGGCGTCGCGCGGCAAATTGGATCGTACAGCGATGCCGTCGAGGTGCCACCGAATGCCCGCTGGCTCGTCACCGCCGGAACGCCCGGTCTCGCGTTGGACGGAAGCCTGCCCAAAGACATCACGGGGCAGGCCGAGCTGGCATGGACCCACATTGTGACCATGCTCGAGCGCGCGGAGATGACGGTCAGGGACCTTGTCAAGGTCACGCACTACTTGCTCCGCGCATCCGACATCCCCGCGTACGTCAAGGTCCGCGCGCGCTTCTTGGGCGACGCGCGTCCTGCGTCCATGCTGCTGGTGGTTCCCCAGCTGGTACGGCCCGAATTCCTGCTGGAGGTCGAGGCGTACGCGGCCAGGTCTTGAGCGCGCCAATCAGTGGGAGGAGCGATGCAGGTATCGAGCGCCGTCTCACAGCTGCGGACAACGAACCTCGCTGAGTCAATCCGTTTTTACACCACAAGGGTGGGGCTCAGGCTCGAGTTCCAGTACCAGGACTTTTACGCCGGCATTCGGGCGGGGAGTCAGCTCTTTCACCTGAAACTCGTCGACGAGCCGCGGCGGACGCGTTGAAGCGAAACGGGGTGCGCCTCGTGAAAGACGTGCACGAGACCGCCTGGGGAACGCGAGAGTTCGTCATCAAAGACGATCAAGGGCATACTGTGTACTTCGGTGAGAAAGGGAGGTGATATCGACGGGGCGTGATCACTCTTCGCCACGCAGTGAGGCCAGCGCTTTTGGGGAGACCCGAGAATGAACGGTCATGAGGGGTTCTCACGCCGATGTGTTCTGGGTATGGCGCTTGCCGCCGGCGGCTTTGCGATGTCGGGAGTCGGTGCAGTGTTCGCCGAGACGCTCCAACGGACTCCAGGGGAAATCCCCGGACCGTTTTATCCCGTCATCGAACGGGTGGAGCAAGGTGCGGATCTGACCACCATTCTCGGACGGCAGGGACGCGCGACGGGACAGGTGATCCATGTGATGGGATATTGTCGTTGATAAGGGGTAACGTCCGAGCAAGAGGCGCGGATCGTTGAAGGTTCCTGAACGATGAGGCTGGCCATCACCGTCGTTGTGAGTGTGCTCCTCATGGGACTCACCGCCAGCGGGCTGGGTTCCCAGGGGGCCGCGGCTGAGCACGGCGGCTGGGATCGGGAGGGCGCCGCAAAGTATCTGGACGAACGGATGGACGCCTGGTTCGCCAATGCCAAAAAGCTCCGGACCGGTCAGGGTGTGACGACGTGCGTCTCCTGCCACACGGTGGTCCCGTACGCGCTTTCACGGCCCGTCTTGAGGCGGGCGATGCACGTGAGCACGCGAACGCCCCAAGAGGTGCGGCTGCTCGAGGGAGTTGCTCGGCGCGTGGAGACCTACGACGCTCACCAGCCCTTCTACGACGGGAGCGAAGGCAAGAAGACAGAGTCTCGCGGGACTGAAGCGGTGCTCAATGCCCTGATCCTGTCGAGCGCAGACGCCGAGCGGGGTCGCCGAGAACCGAGTGAACCGACCCGAAAGGCCCTGCGGCGGTTGTGGGAGACCCAACGGCCCGACGGGGCGTGGGAGTGGCTCGACTTCGGCCTCGAGCCGTTCGAGAGCGCCGACGCGGCGTACTATGGCGCCACGCTCGCTGCCCTGGCGATCGGCACCGCTCCCGCCTCCTCCACGACCCAAGCAACCGACGCGACGGTGGGCATCGAGAAGCTGCGCGGTTACCTGAAAGACAAGTTTGCCTCGCAAACCCTCTTCAACCGGGCGTGGGTGTTGCTGGCGTCGACTCGATTGAAGGACTTGCTCCCCGGAGCCCAGCGGGAGGCGCTGATCGCGGAGATCCAGAGGAGACAACACGACGATGGGGGCTGGTCTCTGCAGGCGCTCGGCACGTGGACGTGGGGCAAGCCGGCCTGGCGCGCCCGGGCGCCCGGAACACCGGACGCCTCGCTCCTTGCGCAGTCGGATGGCTACGCGACCGGGCTGATCGTGTACACGCTCAGGACGGCCGGCGTTCCGGTCGAGCATCCGGCGGTGAGAACAGGGTCGCAGTGGCTCAGGGCTCATCAGCAGGACGTCCAGGTCAATCAGCGGATGCATCACGCGTGGCGGGCACACTCGCTCAACTTTGACCGCGAACACGGCGGGGAGAAGGGCGAACCCTGGCGCAGGATGTTCATGTCCGATTCGGCGACGGCCTTCGCCGTACTCGCACTGGTCGCGTCGGACTAAGGACAGACCGACTCGACTGGGTTTCACCCCGGCCGGGCGCACCATCTGGCCTGCTCCTGACCACGGCGGGCTGACATGGCTGACATGAAAATCGGACATCCTGACCCGACACGTGTAGACTCGATTTCGCGGAAGAAGCCGGGAAACACACACTTACGTCGCATTCCGAGTTGGTATCAGGATTGCGATGCTCTGTCTCCCGCGGTACATGACGTGCAGACGACAGACTCGCCCCGCGATCCCTCGGCGTTCGCGCGCCCGGCTCCTGCCGGCGCCTCGGCCCCGCGTTATACT
>QHSA01000197.1 GCA_003220315.1 Candidatus Rokuibacteriota bacterium | reverse complement strand
GCCATAGGTGCCGAGGCTGGTCCAGTTGGTGCCGTTCATATCATCGATACGGACGATGCGCGCGTTGTACGTATCGGCCACGTAGATTCTGCCGGCGGAATCCACCGCGATCCCGTAGGCCCCGTAAAACTGCCCAACATCGCTGCCCTGTGTTCCGTACGAGATCAGATTGGTGCCGTTCAAGTCATCGGACCTGAGAATTTGGCCGGTGTTCGAGAAATAGAACGGCGTGTACGCGGAATTGTAGCCGGTCGTGCCCGTGACAACGACCCCGTTGGTTCCGTAGACCTGGGAAGTCGAACCGTTGATCGCTTGCACCGCTCCGTTCACCGTCAGCGTGCCGCTGAAGGTCCCCGTGAAGGTAGAGCTGCAGGTCACGGGGCGGCCTCTGCCGCCGCCCGAGCACCTCTTCACAGTCGAATTCTCCGAAAAGGTGGCGGCCATCGCTGTCGTCCCGTCGGTGGATTGGAACGTCAGAGTGCCACCGGCGATCGTCAGCGTGCCCGGCGGGTTCGCGACGCTGCTTCCTGCCGACAACGAGCCGCCCGAGTTCGTGAAACCACCCTGATCCGCATACGCGGACGCGAACGGAATGAGCACGGCCAAACATGCGAACGTGAAGCTCTCTTTCATGGAGTTCCCCGATCCCACCTGTGTCGATTCTGTGCGCGTGATCCTGGCGCCTCTCATCCGAGTGGTCTTTTCACGGGGATTTACGATATGACGCATGTTCGCTCCCCTCGCGTGCTGCTGAGCGAACCTTGTGACGCCTCACGAGGCCCGTCGGGCCATTCGTGATCGGTGACTCGGACCGTTCTCGCGGCACCCGCGCCGTTGATTGCGCATGTTCCGCGGGCTGGCCGCCGCTGCCCCCCGCCTCAGAGACACCCCCGCCAGCGCCGATCCCCGTGAAGGAGCTCCCGGCCCGCGAGCTCGGCGCCTCGTCGCTCGCCCTCGCTCACATCACGGGGCCGATGATCCAGGGCGCGAACTCCTCCTCGCCGACGCCGGAGAGCTCGCTCTTGCTCCTCTTGCCGGAGGCCACCGCGAGGACCTCCTCGAAGATCTGCCGCCCGACGACCGGGAGCGGCGTGCCTTCGAGGATCACGCCGCAGTTGATGTCCATGTCGTCTTCCATGTGGCGGTACACGAGAGAGTTCGTCGCGAGCTTGATGGACGGCACCGGCTTGCAGCCGAAGACCGACCCGCGCCCGGTGGTGAAGCAGATGATGTTGCACCCTCCCGCGACGAGACCGGTGATCGAAACCGGATCGTGGCCGGGCGTGTCCATGAACACGAAGCCGCGGGTCGTGATGGGC
Organism: Candidatus Rokuibacteriota bacterium; assembly: GCA_003220315.1. Taxonomy (GTDB): domain Bacteria; phylum Methylomirabilota; class Methylomirabilia; order Rokubacteriales; family CSP1-6; genus 20CM-2-70-11. The sequence goes on along the minus strand of QHSA01000197.1, from coordinate 12,745 downwards.
TCGCCGTAGAGAAAGACGTCCATCATGGGCGTCGTCCCGCCCTTGGTCACGCCGCCCAGGGATTTCTCGAAGACGGTGGTGATGCCGCCCGCCTTGTTGCCGGGGGCGGGATTGTTGTCCATGGCCTCGAGGCCGCGGCAGTACCACTCCCACCATTTGTAGCGGTCGATGAGCTTCTTGGCGACCCCCTCGTTGATCGCGCGCCGGATCAGCAGGTGCTCGGCGCCGTAGATCTCGGGTGTCTCGGCGAGGACGCCGGTGCCGCCGTAGCGGACCAGCTCGTCCACGGCCCAGCCGAGCGCCGGGTTCGCGGTGATGCCGGAGTTGCCGTCGGACCCGCCGCAGTTCGTCGCGAGCACGAGCTCGGAGACCGGCTGCCGCGTCCGTCGGGCCTCGTCGGCCCACGGCAGGAGCTTCGCGACCTCGGCGGCGGCGCGCTCGACCGTCTTCCGGACGCCGCCCGCCTCCTGGATGTTGACGATGAAGGGTTTGCGCTCGGGGTAGCCCGGCGCCGCCATCCGCTGCCGCTCGACCATCACGGCCGCCTGGTTCACCTCGCACCCGAGCCCGATGAGGATGTAGGCGGCGACGTTCGGGTGCTTGGCGTAGCCGGCGAGCACGCGCTGGAGCGCCAGGTGGTCCTCGCCGAAGAGCTTCGTCCCGCAGCCCGACTTGTGCGTGACCGCGATCACGCCGTCCACGTTCGGGTAGTCGCGCTGGACGTCGCCGAACCGTCCCTTCACAAACTCGCTCACGCTCGCCGAGCAGTTCACGCCGGAGATGATCGCGACGTAGTTCCGCGTCCCGACGCGGCCGTCCTCCCGCTTGAACCCGTCGAAGGTGCGCATCGCCTCGCGTGGGTGGTACTGGACGGGGTGCACGTCGGTGCAGAACTCGTACTCGCGCTGGAGCTCGCCGATGCCGAGGTTGTGCGTATGGACGTGGTCGCCCGCCTCGATGTCCTGCGTGGCAAAGCCGATGACCTGGCCGTAGCGGCGCAGGGGGGCGCCCGTCAGCACCCGTCGCCGCGCGACCTTGTGGCCGGGCTTGACGTCCTGGCGCACCTCGATGCGCGCGGCGCCATCTTCCAGGATCGTGCCCGCGGCGAGCTCCTTCTTCGCGATCGCGACGTCGTCTTCGGACCTCAGCACGATGGCTCGCTCGGTCAGCGGGAATGTCGCCATGGCGTCCCTCCGGCCCCCAACTATACCGGATTGGATCCCTGGATGCGCAGGACGACGGTCGGCTCCATCTCGAGCTGGATGGTGGTGTGGTCGATGCCGAACCGTGCGTGGAGGACCTCGTGCAGCTGGCGGAGCAGCCGGTCGCTCTCGCCGACGTCCGTGACGATCACGTGGGCGCTCATGGCCTCGCGCCCCGACGTCAGCGTCCACACGTGCAGGTCGTGCACGCGCCGCACGCCAGACACGCGCACGATCGCGGCCTCGATCTCCGCGAGGTCGAGGTGCGTCGGCGTCCCCTCGAGCAGGACGTTGACGGCCTGCTTGAGGAGCCCCCAGGTGCGCGGCACGATGATGAGCGCGATCGCGACCGACGCGAGCGGGTCCGCGAGGGTCCAGCCGGTCGCCACGACGACGAGCGCGGCCGCGACGACGCCGACCGAGGCGAGGGCGTCGCTGAGGACGTGCAGGTACGCGCCCCGGACGTTGAGGCTCGTGGCCGCGTCCGCGTGCAGGAGCCAGGCGCACCCGAGGTTCGCGGCGAGCCCCACCACCGCGACGGCGAGCATCGGCCCGCCGAGCACGTCCGGCGGCGCCCGGAGGCGCCGGTAGGCCTCCACGAGGACCGCGCCGGCGACGACGAGCAGCACGAGCGCGTTCACGAGCGCCGCGAGGATCTCGGCGCGGTAGTAGCCGTAGGTCTTGGCGGGCGTCGGCGGGCGGGAGGCGATCCAGATGGCGAAGAGCGCCAGCGCGAGCCCGCCGACGTCGGTGAGCATGTGGCCCGCGTCCGCCAGGAGCGCGAGGCTTCCCGTGAAGAGCGCGCCCAGCACCTCGACGACGAGGAACGCCGCCGTTAGCCCGAGCGTCGTGAGGAGCCGCGGGCGTGAGCGGGCGGCGGCGGTCGGCCGGGGCGCGTGCGCCATGACGCGGATCGTAGCAGGTTTCCTGCTACAATCCGGTATCCACCACGATCGATCGCTCGTGCTGCATGGTCAGCGGTTTCATTTCCTGGACTGGGGCGCCCCCACCGCCCCCGCGGTCGTGCTCCTCCACGGGATCACGGGCCACGCCCGCGCCTGGGACGACGAGGCGCGCGCGCTCGCCGCCCGCTACCGCGTCCTGGCACTCGACGCCCGCGGCCACGGCGACTCGGACCCGGCGCCCGACGGCGACTACACCGTGACGACGATGGCCGGTGACCTGGCGGCCCTCATCGACGCGGTCGAGCTCGGGCACTTCTCCCTCGTCGGGCTCTCGATGGGCGGGCGCGTGGCCATCGCCTTCGCCGGCGCCCACCCCGGACGCGTGGACAGCCTGGTGGTCGTGGACATCGGCCCGGACATCGCGCCGGCCGGGCGCCTGCGGGTCGGCACGCTGATGGCGCACACGCCCGAGCGCTTCGACGACTTCGCGGCGGCCGTCGCGTGGGCGCGGGCGGCGAATCCCCGCTACACCGAGACGATGCTCCGCCACCGGGTCACCCACGGGACGCGCCCGGCCAACGGCGGGCTCGTGTGGAAGTACGATCGCGCGATCCGCGACGCCGTCCGCTCGGGACAGTGGCGCGATCCCGTGGACCTCTGGCCGCTCTGGAGCGCGATCGCCTGCCCGACGCTCATCGTGCGCGGCGCCGAGTCCGACGTGCTCGCACCGGAGACCGCCAAGCGGATGCTCGCGACGAATCCGCACGCGCGTCTCGTCGAAGTGCCAGGGGCGGGCCACACGGTGCCGGGCGAACAGCCCGCCGCGTTCCAGCGGCTGCTCACCGAGTTCCTCGGCGCTTGACCGCGTCGCTGCGCCTGTTGTGGTTCGGCGCCTTCGCCTTTTTCCTGTCCTTTTTCCTGCTCCTGGCGGTCCTGCCCCTCTACGCTCGCGCCGTCGGCGTCGGCGACCGCGCCATCGGCGGGGTGCTGGGCGCCTTCGCCTTCGCGGCCATGCTGGTGCGGCCCTGGGCGGGCTGGGCGGCCGATCGTCACGGGCGCCGCCCGCTGATGCTCGCGGGCGCGCTCGTGTTCGCCGTGGCCTCGCTCGCCTACAGCCTGGCGGCCGGCGCGCTCGGGCTCCTCGCCGTGCGCCTGCTCCACGGCTGCGGCATGGGGCTCTACCCTACGGCGGCGAGCGCGGTCGTCGCCGACCTCGCCCCGCCCGCCCGGCGTGGCGCCGTGATGGGGACCTTCGGCGCCGCCGCGAACATCGCGATGGCCCTGGCACCGATCGCCGGGCTCGCGGTCGCCGACCGACTGGGCTTCGTCCCACTCTTCCAGCTCGCCGCGTGCGTCGCGGTCGTCGCGCTGCTCCTGACCCAGCGCCTGCCCGAGCCGGCGCGGAGCCGCGCCACGATCCCCTTCACACCGGGGGCGCTGGTGAGCGTCGAGGCCCTGGTCCCCTCCGCGGTCCTGTTCCTGGTGATGCTGGGCTACGGTGCCCTGGTGACGTTCCTGCCGATCCACGCCAGGCAGCAGGACGTGAACCCAGGGCTCTTCTTCCTCGTGTTCGCGCTCGTCGTGACCGCCGTCCGCAACTACGCAGGGCACCTCTCGGACCGCTTCGGACGCGTCACCGTCGCGGCCGCAGGTCTCGGGCTGGCGGCGGCCGCGCTCGCCGCTCTGGCGGTCGCGAGCGACGCGTCGAGCCTCATGGCCGCCGGTGTCATCTACGGCGCCGGCTTCGGCGCGCTCACGACCGCCCTGCTGGCCTGGTGCGTGGACGTAGTGGACGACGCGAATCGCGGCCGAGCGATGGGCACCTACTATACGGCCCTCGAGCTCGGCATCGGGCTCGGGTCGCTCGGCGCCGGCTTCGGCGTGGAGGCGGTCGGCTTCGCGCCGACCTTCCTCGGCGCAGCGGCCGCCACGCTCACCGGCGCGGCGCTCGCGTTGAGCCGCCGGCCGGCGCGTTGAGCGGCCCCCTCCGTAGTCCGCGTGAGGCTCACGCTGCTCCTCCGTGTCGGCCCGCGGAGCGCGTCGCAACGTCCCTCGGCCGCCGCCCGGTGACCGGAATGCTGTAGGGGATCGCGAACAGCCACCGCGCCCATGCCTCCCTGCGCCGGCTCGCGGGCCAGGCCAGCGCGCGCTGGAGATCGTTGACGGTGAGCCTGATCCACGCCTTCCAGACGTCCAGCTCGCCGGGCGGGACGACCCGAACGAGCCGCCAAACGAGCCGACCGGTTGGCCCGAGATCCGCCGGCTCCGGCTGCTCTCCCCGCGCCATCGGCAAGAGGACGCCCTCGACGATCCACTCGTGCGTCCGGAGGATCAGTCGCCGACGCACCTGAGGCTCGACGGCCAGCCAGCACGGCGTCATGTCGCGGTACCAGTTGAGCAGCGTCGGGGAGAGATCACCGGCGGCGGCGCGCCCCGCCCTGCCGGCGCGATGCGGGGCCGCGGTCGCCGGCTCACGGTCAGCCAGGCGCGCTCCGACGATGTCGGCCAGCTGCGCCAAGCGTTCCGGGTCACCGAGGTAGCAGCAGAGCCAGCCCGTGAGGACCTCGGCAACGTCCGGGAGCGGCCGCCACTGGAGCACGGATACGTCTTCGATGACGCCCGCCGCTCGAAGGCTCGCCACCGCCGCGCGGGCGGCGCGCCGGGTCTCGTTGAACCAGCGCCCACGCTCCTCGTGGAGCGGCACGAGCGTCTGGCGGAGCAGGAGCGCCAGCCCGCCGTCGGGCGCTTCGTAGACCGCCACGAGGTCGTGATGCCGGCGACACACCGACGCGAGCTCGCCGTTCCACATGGCGCCGCTCACTTGCCCGGCGCGGCGCTGACTCGGCGCGGCGTGGGCGTCGCGGTCGCGGCCCGGCCGGCGCCGGGCACGAGCGGGCCCTCGACCAGCACCCCGATCGCCACGTGTCTCATCGGTGTCCCTCCCTGACCGCGCGCTGGCGGCCACGCGTTCTCGACTCTGCGTTCGGTCAGGACTCCACGGCGATGTAGAGGTCGCCGCCGTTCCGGTGCACGAAGAAGAGGACGGGGGCGCCGGACCTGACGCGCGCGAGCTCCCGCTCGAGGTCGTCCACGCTCTTCACTGGCTTCCGATCGAGCTCGGTGATCACGTCGCCAGGCTGGACGCCGGCGCCCGCCGCGGGACTGCCGTCCTCCACGCCGCTCACCAGGACCCCGGCCCGCACCGGCAGACCGAGCTCCTCGGCGAGTTGAGGGGTGACCGTCTGCACGGCAAGGCCGAGCGCGGACCTCCCGGCGGTCTGGGCGGTTCGCTGCTCCTGAGGCTCGGCGAGCTTCGCGATCGTGGCCCGGAGCGTGAGCGTCTTGCCGTCGCGCGCCACGGTCAGCGGGACCTCACGGCCGAGCGGCGTCTCGGCGACCAGGCGGGGCAGCTCGTCCGAGCGCTCGAGCCTCCTCCCGTCGTACTCGACGATGACGTCCCCGGGCCGGAGGCCCGCGGCTTTTGCCGGGCCGCCCTCGGCGACCGACGCGACGAGCGCGCCGTGGGCGCCCGGGAGACCGAAGCTCTTCGCCAGGTCGGCCGTCACCCGCTGGATCGTCACCCCGAGATACCCGCGGACGACGTGGCCGGCGGCCGCGAGCTGCGTGAGGACGGGCTTGGCGAGATTGGTCGGGATCGCGAAGCCGATCCCGACCGAGCCCCCCGATCGCGAGAAGATCGCGGCGTTGATCCCCACGGCCTGACCCTGGGCGTTGATGAGCGGGCCGCCGCTGTTGCCCGGGTTGATGGACGCGTCGGTCTGGATGAAGTCGTCGTACGGCCCCTCGCCGATCACGCGCCCGGTCGCGCTGACGATGCCGGTGGTCACCGTCTGTTCGAGCCCGAACGGATTGCCGATCGCCATCACCGGCTCGCCGACCTGGAGCCGCGCGGAGTCCCCGAGCGGGATCACCGGCAGCCCGGTCGCTTCCACCTTCAGGAGCGCGATGTCGGTCTTCGGATCGCGCCCGAGGAGCCGGCCGGGCAGCTCGCGGCCGTCGGCGAGCGTCACCTTGATCTCGGTCGCGCCGTCCACGACGTGGTTGTTGGTGACGATGAAGCCGGCGGGGTTGATGACGAAGCCCGAGCCGAGGCTCCGCACCATGCGTCGCGGCCGGCCGCCGAAGAACTGGTCGAAGAACTGGTTGCCCGCGTCCACGCGCTTGGTGCTGATGTTGACCACGGCGGGCTTGAGGGCCCGCGCCAGCTCGACCCAGGGGGACGCGGCGGGCGCCGAGGTCCCGCTCGTCACCGGGCGGTCGATCCAGAGCGGCGCCTCGGGCTTCGTGAAACCGAACCGGGGAATCACGGCCACCAGCGCGACAGCAAGCGCCAGCGCGGTGGCTCCTGAGATCCAGCGTGTCATGGGACGTTCCTTTCGTTGAGTGCCTGTCGGGCAAACTCGCCCAGCGGGCCGGCCGGGGCCAGCCGCCGGACCTCGGTGTATTCGCGGGCCATGCCGTTCACGTCGCCGGCGCGGCGGAGCGCCGCCGCGAGGAGCAGACGGATCTCCGCTGAGCGCGGCTTGAGGCGCACCGCCTGCTCGAGCCGCGCCACCGCCGCGGCCGGCGCTCCCGCGTCGAGCAGGAGCCCGGCGACGTCCACGTGGTAGCGCGCCTCGCCCGGGTCGAGCCGCGCCGCCTCCTCGAACTCGCGGCGTGCCGCCCGCGGATCGCCCACCGCCCTGAGGGCCTGGCCGAGCGCGTCGTGGACCCGCGCATCGCCCGGGGCCAGCCGGACAGCGTCGCTCAGCTGGTTCAACGCGCCCCTCGGCACCCCGAGCCGCGCGTACGCCAGGCCGAGGTAGTAGTGCACGCGGGCGTCACGCGGCGTCGCCGCCACGGCACCGAGGAGCGTCCGAATCGCGGCGGTGTAGTCGCCATCGTCGATCAGCCGCGTGGCGCGCGTCACGGCCAGCCGGCCTCGCCAGGCCGGGAGCTCGCGGGCCAGCGCGATCGCGCCGCCCGCGGTCACGGCCACTGAGCCGAGCATCACGACGCCCGTGATGAGATCCACGCGCGAGCGCCCTAACCGCCGCAGCGCGCCGAGCATCGCCACGTCCGTCACCCGCACGTCGACCATCGCCTCATGGACCCGAGGGTAGCGGAAGAACGTGAGAGGCCGGTGAGAGCAGGATGAGAACTTTCTCAGCCGCGGCGACGGTCGGAGGAGACGGCGCTCAGGCGAGCGGCAGGCGGATCGTGAAGGTGCTGCCAGCGCCGGGCACGCTCTCGGCGGCGAGCGTGCCGCCGTGCGTGGCGACGATGGAGCGCGCGATCGGCAGTCCGAGCCCCGCGCCGCCCGTGTCGAGGGCGCGAGCCGTGTCGAGTCGGACGAAGGGCTCGAAGATGCGCTCGACGTCCGCCGGATCCATCCCGATGCCGGTGTCGGTCACCGCGACCTCGGCCCGCCCGTCGGTGACGCGCAGCGCCAGCTCCACGCGGCCGCCGCGCGGCGTGTACTTCACGGCGTTCTCGACGAGCTTCATCACCGCGCGCCGCAGTGCGATCGCGTCGCCCGTCACCGTCGCGGGCGCGCGCTCCTTGACGACGCAGGTCACGCCTCGCTCGTCGGCGACCCGCGCGGCGACGTCGGCGACCTCGGCGAGCAGCGGCGCGAGCTCGATGCGCTCGCCCGGCACCTGCGCCGGGACCGAGAGGCGCGAGAGGAGCAGCAGGTCCTCGGCGAGCCGGACGAGGCGCTCGACGTCCTCGAGGCTCGAGGCGAGGACGCGGCGGTACTCGTCACCGGACCGCTCGCCGCGCAGCGCAACCTCGATCGTGCCCTTGAGCGCGGTCAGCGGCGTGCGCAGCTCGTGCGCGGCGTCGGCCGTGAAGCGACGCATCTGGGCGAAGGCCTCCGCGAGCCGCGCCAGCATCGCGTTGAGCGTCTCGGCCAGGTGGTCCAGCTCGTCGCCCGTTCCTCGCAGCGGAAGCCGCGCGTCGAGGTCCTCGCCGCTGATCCGGCGTGCCGTGCGGGACATGGCGTCCACCGGGCGGAGCGCCGTGCGCGCGATGACCGCGCCCCCGGCGGCCGCGAGCGCCAGGCCGAGCGGGATCAGGACCAGGAGCGTCTCGAGATAGCGCCCGAGCGTCCGCTCGGCCCGCTCGAGCGGGATGCCGACCTGGAGGAGCTGAACGAGCTGGCCGTCGCGCGTGATCGGCAGCGTCAGCAGGCGCACGGGCTCGCCCGCGGCGCGCCGCACGGTCTCGAACGTCCGCACGCCGCGCGCGGCGTTCTCTCGGGCCTGGGCGGAGAGCGGGAGCGTCTCCTCGCGCAGGTGGGTCGAGCGCGCGCCGAGCCGGCCCTCGGGGTCCACGAGCTGGAAGAACTTGTCGTAGAACTCGGGCCCGAGGATCTCCCGGAGCGCCGACTCGGGTCCGACGCCGAGGGCGGCGCCCGATCCCGACCAGCCGGTGTCGCGGACGACCAGCCCCACCGCCAGGAGGGAGGCGTCGAGATCCTGCATGAGGCGGGAGCGCAGGAGCGAGTACGAGAGCCCGCTGATCACGACGAGGATCGACAGGAGAATCGCGGTGTACCACAGCGTCAGGCGGGTGCGGATCGAGAGCTCCATCGCGCGCCGACTCATTCGGCCGCGCGGAGCACGTAGCCGGCGCCCCGGACCGTGTGGAGCAGGCGCGGCTCGCCCGACGCGTCGATCTTCCGCCTGAGATAACCGACGTACACGTCGATGACGTTGCTCTCGGAGTCGAAGCCGAGACCCCACACGTGCTCGGCGATCATCGGCCGGGTCAGCACGCGTCCGGCGTTGCGCAGGAAGTACTCGAGGAGCGCGTACTCCCGCAACGTGAGGTCGAGACGCCGCCCGCCGCGCGTCGCCGTGCGCGTCCCCGGGTCGAGGGTCAGGTCGTCGAGCCGGAGCGGCGCCGTCCCCTGCCCGGTCCCGCGGCGGAGCAGCGCGCGGACCCGGGCCAGGAACTCCTCGAACGCGAACGGCTTCGTCACGTAGTCGTCGGCGCCGAGGTCGAAGCCGGCCACCTTGTCGGCGACGCTGTCCCGGGCCGTCAGCACGAGCACCGGCGTGCCGACGCCGCGGTCGCGGAGGGTCTTGAGCACGCCGAAGCCGTCGCGCTTGGGCAGCATGAGGTCGAGCACCACGAGGTCGTACGCAGGGCCCGCCAGGACCAGGTCGAGCGCCGCGGCGCCGTCGGCGGCGGTCTCGACGGCGTGGCCCTCCTCCTCGAGCCCCTGGCGGATGAAGCTCGCAACCTTCCGCTCGTCCTCGACCACCAGGATCCGCATCTCATGCCCGGACGTGGGCGGCCGCCGCAAGCACGGCGGCGCGATCACCGGTCCCGCAGCTTGCGAGCGGCCTCCGCGCGCATCGTCTGCATCGCGCGCGTCTCTTGGTCGGAGTACCGCTCCTCCTTCCAGGGATCGGCGTGCATATGGTACCCGTTCTGCTCCCAGAAGCCGGGCGGGTCGACGTCCAGGAACTCGAAGCCGCGCACCCACTTTGCGCTCTTCCAGAAATAGAGCTTCGGTACCACGAGGCGGCACGGACCGCCGTGGTCGGGCTCGAGGTCACGCCCGTCGTGTCGGAGCGCCAGGAGCGCGTCGTCGTCCGCGAGGTCCTCGAGCGCGAGGTTCGTGGTGTAATCGGGGTCGGCGTGGACCATCACAAACTTCGCGCCGGGCAGGATCGTGACCCGCGCGAGAAGCTCGTGGACCCCCACGCCCTCCCATCGGTTGTCGAGCCGCGACCAGCGCGTGACGCAGTGGACATCGGAGGTGCGCGTCACACGCGGGAGCCTGAGGAGCTCCTCCCACGTCCACACGACCTCACGCTCGACGAGTCCGAAGCACCGGAACGTCCAGCGCGCCGGATCGAAGGGGGGCGTGCGGCCGTAGGTGAGGACGGGCCATTTCGTCGTGCGCGTCTGGCCCGGGGGGATCCGCCCGGCGAGGGCGGGGTCGGCGTGTGTCATGCGTACCTCCAGGAGTCGGGCATGCCCGAGGCTTCACTATACACCGCCACCACAACCTTTTCGTGCGACCGCGGACGGAGACATATAATGGAGAGGGACGCGCGGGGTCGGCGCACGAAAGGACATCCCGGATGAATGGAGAACGCAAGCTGGCGCTGTTCATCGATTTCGAGAACATCGCCCGCGGAGTCAAAGAGGCGCAGTACAAGGCCTTCGAGATCAAGCTGGTGCTCGAGCGATTACTGGAGAAGGGCAAGATCATCGTCCGGCGCGCGTACGCGGACTGGAACCGCTTCACCGAGTACAAGCGCCCGTTCCACGAGTGGGCGATCGAGCTGATCGACGTCCCGCAGAGCCGGTACAGTGGCAAGAACTCGGCCGACATCCGCATGGTCGTGGACGCGCTCGACCTGGCCTATGGAAAGACGCACATCGACTCGTTCGCGCTCGTGTCGGGCGACTCGGATTTCTCCCCGCTCGTCTCCAAGCTCCGCGAAAACGACCGCTACGTGATCGGCCTCGGCGTGAAGTCGTCCTCGTCCGACCTGCTCGTCGCCAACTGCGACGAGTTCATCTTCTACGAAGACCTGATCCGCGAGACGAAGAAGACGAATCTGCTCCGGGGCCTGCCCGAGAAGAAGGCCGAGGCGATGACGCAGCTCATCGACGCCATTCAGGCGCTCCAGCGCGAGAACAAGGAGACCCTCTGGGGGTCGATGGTCAAGCAGACGATGATCCGCAAGAACCCCGCGTTCAACGAGTCGTACTACGGCTTCTCGACCTTCTCCAAGCTCCTCGAAGAGGCGGCCAAGCAGCGGATCGTGACGCTCGAGCGGGACGAGAAGAGCGGCACCTACGTCATCACCTCGCTCGTCGAGGAGGGCGGGCGCGCGGCCTAGCGCGGCGCCGGGCCTAGGGCCACGGCGCGATCAGCCCGTCGATCGACAGGACGCCGGCGCCGCCGATCACGATCGACAGGGCCATCGCGATCAGCGCCAGGTTGAACTCGTAGCCGTGGCCCTGGGCAGGTACCAGCGACCAGTTCAGGAAGAACCCGTGCCGCGCGTGCACCTTCTTGATCGCCACGAGCATGACGGCGATGAGCGCGAGCGCCACCGGGCGCGCCAGGAGCCCGACGATCATGGCGAGCCCGCCGAAGCACTCGATGCACGCCGCCGTCACGGTCGCCGCGGCCGGGATGTTCATCTGGCGGAAGCCCGCGATGGTCTGCGACAGCCCCCGGCCACCGAACCAGCCGAAGACCTTCTGCGCGCCGTGCGCGAAGAAGATCACGCCCAGGATCAGCCGCACGACCAGGCGTGACCAGGAGGGGTACGTGCCGAACACGAGGTCCATGAGCTCTTGCATGGTTCCTCCCCGCGAGCGTATCCTCGCCGCGTGACGCCCGTGACGAGCCGGGCCCGCCGGGCGCGGCGAGTGTACTACGGTTGGATACGCGTCCTCCCGGGGCTCGGGCTCGTCGGCGCCTGGGCGATGGGCGCGGCGGCGCAGGTCACGCTGACCGTCACGCCGGCCATGGTGAAGGGCCCGTCCGACGCGCCGGTCACGATCGTCGAGTTCTCCGACTATCAGTGACCCTTCTGCCGTCGGCTCCAGCGGTCGCTGGAGCAGCTGCTGCAGGACTCCAGCGGGCGGGTCCGCCTCATCTTCAAGGACCGCCCCCTCGCGATCCATCCGGGCGCGCGGGCCGCGCACGAGGCGGCGCGCTGCGCGGGGGCCCAGGGGCGGTACTGGGAGTACCACGACCGTCTCTTCACCGGGCAACCGGCCTTCGGACACGAAGACCTCCTCGCCTACGCGAGCGCCCTCGGTCTCGACCGCGCGGCCTTCGCCCGGTGCGTGGAGGAGCGACGGTTCGGTCCCGACGTCGAGGCGGACGTGGACCAGGCCGTGGCGCTCGGCGTCTTCGCCACGCCGACCTTGTTCGTCAACGGGCGGCGGGTCGAGGGGCTGGTCTCCCTCGAGGAGCTTCGTTCGATCATCGAGAACGCGTTGGACGCGGCGTCGAAGGAGCGACGCTGATGCCGTTCGTGAAGGTCGCCGAGGTCGGAACCATCCCCGTCGGGAAAGGCACGCTCGTCGAGCGCGACGGGATTGCGCTCGCCGTCTTCAACGCGGGCGGCGGGCGGTTCTTCGCCACGAGCCCGGTCTGCCCACACGAAGAGGGTCCGCTCGCCGAGGGGTGGCTCGAGGGAGACACGGTCGTCTGCCCCTGGCACGGCTACGACTTCGAGCTCACGACGGGGCGGTGTCGCGTGGACGACGACCTCGCGGTGGCCGTCTATCCCGTTCGCGTCAATGGCACCGCGATCGAGGTGGACGTCCCGTGAGCGAGCCGCAGCGGAGCCTGTACGTCACGGCCGACGACCGACCGTGGCAGGAGCGGCGCCCGGGCGTGCACTGGAAGGTCCTGTGGGAGGAGGGAGACCGGAAAGCCGTGCTGATGCGCTACGCTCCCGGCGCGACGATCCCGCGCCACCGGCACTCGGGCGACGAGCAGATCTTCGTGCTCGAGGGCGCCGTGTCGGACGATACCGGGACGTGCACCCGGGGGAACTACGCGCGGCGCCCGCCGGGCTGCGTCCACCGTGTGTGGAGCCGCGAGGGCGCCCTGGTCCTGGCGATCATGACGGGAGGGACCGAATC
>QHSA01000018.1 GCA_003220315.1 Candidatus Rokuibacteriota bacterium | reverse complement strand
CCCAGTGGGAGAAGCTGCCCCGGGTGAGCTTCCCGCTCGTGGACGGCCAGGGGCCGGTGTTCGAGCCGTTCGCGAAGATCGGGCTCCTGGTGACCCAGAACCTCGACCGGATCCGCGACGCCTACAAGACCGCCGGCGTGGCGGAGGGCCTGTGGGAGGCCGCGTAGAGTAGGCGCGCGGTTCGACTAGGGCGCCTTCGGCTCCTGGATCGACGACGGCCTCCGGGCGTGCCGCCGGCGCACGAACTCCTCGTTCAGCGGCACGCCCTTCTTGCAGAGCGGGCACGCGTCGGGATCGTAGGTCGGAAAGTCGCGGCTCACGAGACTGAAGACCGGTCGGCCGCTGAGGTCCACCGACGTACGGCGCCAGAGGCACCCGACCCCGACCACCTGCGCGCCGAGCTGCTCGACCAGGTTGATCAGGAGATTCAGCGTCGAGCCCGTGCTCACGAGGTCCTCGACGAGGAGGACCTTCGAGGACGGGCGGATGAGCCGCTGGAACTCGACCGGCAGCGACACCCGCCGCTTGCCACCCGAGAGGCCCTTGGTGCCGTAGACGACGACCGGCCGGGAGGGATGCGCCCGCGCGACGCAGTGGGAGAGGATGAGCGCGCCCGGCCCTGTCGAGAGGACGACGTCCACGGGCCACTGGGCGAAGTGCTTGGCGATGACGGCCCCCAGCCCTTCGGTGAACGAGGGCTCCATCGTCACCAGCGTCTTCTCGATGTACTCGGTCGTGTGCTGGCCCGAGGGCAGGAGCACGTGGTCGTTGGCGTGGTAGGCGCCCGTCCGCTTGAGGATCTCGAGATGGATCTTCTCGCGGACCTCGGCCTCGACAGCGACGGGATCTTTCCTGGGCGTGGCGCTCATCCGGTGCCTCCCCGGCGCATTATCGCATTTTATTGCTACACTCGGCGTATGCGCGTCCTCGCCGTAGAGACCTCGACACTCGCCGGCGGCGTCGCGCTCCTCGACGGCGACGTCCTGGTCGGCCAGTATCTGCTCGACGTGCGCCTCACCCACTCCGAGCGCCTCATGGTCGCGGTGGACCGACTCCTGGGCGACGCCGGCTGGACGGTGCACGACCTCGGGGGGCTCGCGGTCGGGGTGGGGCCGGGCTCGTTCACCGGGCTCCGCGTCGGCCTGAGCGCCGTCAAGGGCCTCGCGGTGGCGCTCGGGATCCCCGTGGCCGCCGTGCCGACCCTCGACGCGATGGCCGCCTCGCTGCCGTTCGCCGCGCTGCCCGTGTGCCCCGTCCTCGACGCCCGCAAGGGCGAAGTCTACGCGTCGCTCTATCGCTGGGACGGCCGCGCCATGCGGCGCGAGTGGGAGTATCAGGCGCTCACACCGGAGTCGCTGGCCGCGCGGCTCGGCGAGCCCGTGATCCTGCTGGGCGACGCCGCGCCGGCGATCCGGTCGCCGCACGCGCGCCCGGCGCCGCCGAGCCACCGCGCGCCCTCGCCTGCGTGGGTCGCGCTCCTCGGCGTGGAGCGGCTCCGCGCCGGCGAGACGGTCGCGCCCGCCGACCTCGTCCCGATCTACCTGAGACCCTCCGAGGCGGAGCTCAAGCGCCGTGCCGTCGCTGTCCGTTGACGTGATGCGCCCCGAGGACCTCGACGAGGTCCTCACGATCGAGCGCGCGTCGTTCTCGATGCCGTGGTCGCGCGGCGCGTTCCTCTACGAGATGCAGCAGAACAGCGTCGCGCGCTGCTGGGTCGGGCGCGAGGCCGAGCGCGTCGTCGGCTATCTCTGTCTCTGGGAGGTCTCCGACGAGCTGCACATCACGAACGTCGCGGTCCACCCGACGTTCCGCCGCCGGGGGGTCGCCCGGGTGCTGCTGGGCGGAGTCCTGGACGACGCCCGGCAGCGCCGGCTCCGCCTCGTCGTGCTCGAGGTGCGCCCGAGCAACACCGAGGCGCGCGGGCTCTACGACTCCTTCGGCTTCCGCGTGGTCGGGCGCCGTCGTGGCTATTATTACGACACCGGCGAGGACGCCCTCGTCATGGAGGCCCGCCTGGACCGGCCGAGCGGCCAGGCCGCGTCGGCCGGGAACCCGCTGAAGGCGTGAGGCGTTTAGAGGTCGATCGGCGTAGGCCCATCGCGTGCATGACGAGGAAAGGAGAGCGGGATGGCGCGGATCAAGCGGCTAGTCAGCATCGTCGGCGTGGTCACCCTGTTCGGGCCGATGGTCGGGGACGTCGTCTTCGGTTACTCGGGCGGACCGGTACGCAACGTCACGGACCTCGCGCCCACCTGCGCGGGTTGCCACTCGTCCTTCACGAGGGACCAGCTCCGAAACGAGCCCGAGGCCTTCGCGACCAGCCAGATCAAAGAGAACAAGCACTATAAGGCCATCGAGGACGGCACCGGCCCGTACCAGCAGATGTCCGCCGCCGATCGCCAGAAGCTCCTCGCCGATGTGAAGGCCATGGACGAGAACGCCTCGATGGCGCTCAGCGTGCCGACGAGCCTGCGAGCCGGGCAGGAGGTGCAGGTCACGGTGAGCGTCAAGGGCGGTCACGGCGTCGTCGGCGTCTTGCTGGTCGACACCGACCTTCGTTTCCAGGCGCGCCCCATCCAGGGCGACGGCTGGGTGATCGTCGGCGCGCCGAAGGTTTGGGGGGGCGACGGCAACGAACAGACGAAATGGGTCGATGGCCGCGCGCCGGGACTCAAGCGAAACCTCAACAGCGTGCTGATCTTCGACCAGAAGAGCGACCTCGCCGCGAAGAAATTCGCCGAGGGCAAGGTCGTGTGGACGGTCAAGGCGCCTCAGGAGCCTGGCACCTACTCGGTGAGCGCGGTGTTCCACTTCGGGACGGAGAAGGCGTCCTCGGTAGGAACGGTGTCCACGCCCACCGGCGCGGTGCTGCCCAGAGGGGGGCCCGGCGGTGCCTCCTCGCGCGTCATGTTCGCCAAGCCGGTGACGGTGATCGTCCGCTAGGGGGGAACGACGGGAGGCCTCCGTCATCGCCCGCACTCTCGGAAGGCGCGTCGCGCTCTACGCAGCGGGCGGGGCGGGGGCCCTGCTTGTCGGTACGCTCTTCCTCGTCGGGCTCAGCGCCAAGGAGCGCGACAACCGCTTCTGCGTCGCGTGCCATCTGCACGACGAGAAGTTCATGCGCCTGCTCGTCCTGCCTCCAAAAGATCTCGCCGGGCTCCATCACGAGCGGGATCCCTCGGTCGGCTGCATCGCCTGTCACGGCGGCCACGGCACCCGCATGCGGATGGCGGTGCGGACGGTCGCCGCGCTCGACACCCTGAAGTTCCTGGCCGGCGCGTACCGGGAGCCCACCCACATGAAGCTGCCACTGCGCGACGCCGAATGCCGGCCGTGCCACACCCCGATTGTTCGCCGGCCGGGGACGGCGGGCGGCGAGGCCCCGACGTTGGCGACCGAGGCCGAGACCGAGGGACGGGCGGGCACGTCGTACCACGCGATCCGGGAGCACGACACCGTGCGAGTGGCCTGCGTGCGTTGCCACGGCGCGCACACGACCGATAGCGACGCGGCCAGCCGCTTCATCTCGAAGACGGTCGTCGTCCCCGTCTGCCAGGAGTGCCACAAGGACATGTGACATCCGCGTCAGGTGACGAGACCCAGGACCAGGACCAGCCCCAGCGTCACCGCGCCCAGCCAGCGCGCGCGACTGAGCGTCAGCATGGCGACGAGTCCGACCAGGAGATGAAAGACGGTCAGACCGAGGTAGAAGTCCGTCAGCGCCATGCCGAGGAGATTCAGGACGATGAAGCCGGCGGCCAGCGTGAGCGGGACCCCGAGTGCGCGCCTGCGGGTCGCCAGGCCCAGGGCGATCAGGCACGCGAGGTCAGCGACGAGCAGCCAGCGCGTCGCCGCCGGGGCCGGGACGACGACGGCCAGCCGATCGAGCCAGGCGCGCTGCGACGTGAGGTAGGGCTCGGCGGCGGCCAGGGCGACGCGCCCGGGTGAGGTCCACATCAGCCCGTGATGCTATCAGAGATGCTAGAATCTCGTTCCGCGTGAGGGCCGTCTCCCGGGACTCGTCGGCTGATGTCTGATCCGAAGACCGTCGCGCAGCGCACCGACCGCATGATCGACCGCATGCTCGGCGGCGACCGTCTGGCGCTCGCGCGGCTCATCACCCAGGTGGAGAACCGCACGGCGGCGCTGCCCGCGATCATGAAGGCGGTCTATCCGCGCGCCCACGGCGCATACGTCGTCGGCGTGACCGGTCCGCCCGGCGCGGGCAAGTCCACGGTGGTCGATCGCCTCACGGTCCTGCTGCGCGCGGAGGGCGCGACCGTCGGCGTGGTCGCGGTGGACCCGTCGAGCCCCTTCACGGGCGGCGCGGTGCTGGGCGACCGGATCCGCATGCAGGCGCACGCGCTGGACCCCGGCGTGTTCATCCGCAGCATGGCCACGCGCGGCTCGCACGGCGGCCTCGCCCGCGCCACCGGCGACACGATCACGCTCCTCGCCGCGGCTGGCTACGCGTGGGTTCTGGTCGAGACGGTCGGCGTCGGCCAGACGGAGCTCGATATCATGAAGCTCGCCGACACGACGGTCGTCGTCCTCGTGCCCGAGTCGGGCGACGCGATCCAGACGATGAAGGCGGGGCTCATGGAGGCGGCGGACGTCTTCCTCGTGAACAAGGCCGACCGGAGCGGCGCGCCGGCGCTCATGGCCGAGCTCACCTTCGCCGCGCACCTCTCCCTGACGAGCGCGGCGTCGCCCAAGAACATCGGGTGGGAGATCCCGGTCCTCAGCGCGGAGGCGCAGAGCGGGGTCGGAATCGCCGAGCTCCTCGCCGACGTGAGACGCCACCGCGCCGCGCTCGAAGCCGCGGGCGCCCTCGCCGCGCGCCGGCGGGCGCGGCGGCGGGAGGAGCTCAAGACGCTGTTGCTCGACGAGGTCAGGCAGAAGGTCGAGCGCGCGCTCGCGGGCGGCGAGCTGGCCCGGACCGTCGACGCGGTCGTCGAGGGTGCGCTCGACCCGTACTCCGCCGTGCAGGCGATTCTCACTGTGCTAAGGTTGGAGTCCTCATGACCGCGTCCGTGGCGTTCCGCGACACCTTTTGGAACGTTCCCGTCTGGGCCCAGGTCGCGCTCTACGTCGGCGCCATCGTCGCCGTCACCGTCTTCGTCTACGGCCTGGCGCAGCGGGTCCGCCTCTGGCTCGCCGGGCGCCCCGAGCCGCGGCTCGACCGGATTCCCGAGCGCGTTGCCCTCGTCGGGAAGCACGCGCTCGGCCAGGCGAAGACGCTCTCGCAGGCGTACCCCGGCGTCATGCACGCGATCATGTTCTGGGGTTTCCTCGCGCTCTTCATGGGAACGGTCCTCGCGACGATCGACTACGACATCACGGTGCCGCTCCTCGGCTACAAGCTCCTGAAGGGCTCCTTCTACCTCGTCTACGAGACCGTGCTCGACCTGTTCGGGCTCTTCTTCGTGCTCGGCCTCGGCATGGCTCTGTGGCGCCGCTTCGTGCTCCGCCCCGAGCGCATCGATCCGACCGCGCGATTCGCGGGCGCGCTGGCCCTGCTCCTCGTCATCAACGTGACCGGGTTCGTCATGGAGGCGTGCCGCCTCGCGGCGGTCCGCCCCGCGTGGGCGGCGTGGTCGCCGGTCGGCTGGTTCCTCGCGCAGGGAATGCTGGCCGCGGGCATGTCGGAGGGCGCGCTCCGCGCGACCCACCTCTCGGTCTGGCTGTTCCACGCCGCGGTCTCGCTCGCGTTCGTCGCGGTCATCCCGTACTCGTACTTCGTCCACCTGATCACGACGCCGCTCAACATCTTCTTCGCGAAGCTCGGCCCGCGGGGCGCGATCGCGCCGATCGTCAACATCGAGGCGGCCGAGAGCTTCGGCGTCTCGACGCTCGAGGATTTCTCGTGGAAGCGGCGGCTCGATTTCGACGCGTGCGTCGAGTGCGGGCGGTGTCAGGCCGCGTGCCCCGCGTGGCTGGCGGGCACCGCGCTCTCGCCCAAGCAGATCATCGTCAAGCTCAAGCGCCACATGCACGGCGAGCTGCCGGGACCGATCCACGGCGAGCTGATCCGCCCCGAGGAGCTCTGGGCGTGCACGACGTGCATGGCGTGCGTGGAGGAGTGCCCGGCCTTCATCGACATCGTGGACACGATCATCGATCTGCGCCGCTACCTCGCGCTCTCGGAGGGGGCGCTCCCGTCTACCGCGCCGCAGTCGCTCCAGAACATCCAGCGCGCGGGCAACCCGTGGGGGCTCCCCGCGGGCGAGCGGCTCGCGTGGGCCCAGGGGCTCGACGTCCCGCGCATGGTGCCCGGTCGAGAGGTCGAGTACCTCTACTGGGTCGGGTGCTCGGCGTCGTACGACAAGCGCAACCAGGCGATCGCCCGGGCGGTGGTGAAGATCCTCAAGGCGGCGGGCGTGAGCTTCGGCGTCATGCAGGAGGAGCGGTGCCACGGCGAGGTCGCCCGGCGGCTCGGGGAAGAGTACCTCTACCAGACCCTCCAGCAGGCGAACGTCGCGGCGATCAACCGGTACCGATTCCGCAAGGTGATCACGCACTGCCCCCACTGCTTCAACACGATCAAGAACGAGTTTCCCCAGTTCGGCGGGACCTATGAGGTGCTCCACCACTCGCAGGTGATCGACGAGCTGCTCCGCGCGGGGCGGATCAGACCGAGGAAGGCGCTCGACGCGACGCTCGCGTTCCACGACTCCTGCTACCTCGGCCGCTACAACGGGATCCTGGAAGCACCCCGCCGCGTGGCTCGCGCGGTGCCGGGGCTCAGGGTCGTCGAGCTTCCGCGCAGCGGCGCGCGCGGCCTCTGCTGTGGCGGCGGGGGCGGCCACATGTGGATGGAAGTGAAGTCGAAGAAGCGGGTCAACCTGATCCGCGTCGAGGAGATCCTCGAGACGAAGGCGGACATCGTCGGCACGGGCTGTCCGTTCTGCCTCGCGATGATGGACCTCGGCCGCAAGGTGAAGGAGGCCGAGGGAACGCTCCAAGTCAAGGACGTGAGCGAGCTCGTCGCCGAGAGCCTGGACTGATGCGCACGCTTCTCAGGGCGCTGCCGGACATCGCACGCACCATCGCGCGCCTCGCCGCCGACCCGATCCTGCCGACCGCCGCAAAGGTGGCGCTCGCCGCCGCCGTGGTCTACCTGGTCTCGCCGGTCGACCTGATCCCGGACTTCATTCCCGTGCTCGGCGCGCTGGACGACGTCCTCGTCGCCGCGATCGTCGTGGACGGCCTCCTGAACTGGGTCGACCGCGGCCTCGTGCTGAAGTACTGGCCCGGCAGCCCCGACTCGCTCGAGCGCGTGGCGCGCGCCGCGCGACTCCTGGCCGCGTGGGTCCCGCGGCGGCTCAAGGCGAGGGTCTTCGCGAGCAAGGCGTGAGGCCGGTGCCGGAAGCCACGTCGAGCCTGGTCACGATCGCCCGTGCCGTCAACGGGACGACCGATCTCACCGAGACCCTGCGGCTCGTCTGCCGTGAGCTGGCGCGCCTGACCCTCGCGGAGACCGTCGCCGCGTACCTACTCGACGTCGAGGGCAAGGAGATCCGGCCGGCCGCCGCCTACCACGTTCCCAAGCACACGCTCGAAGTCCTGACGACGACGGCCCTTCCGCTCGCGGCCCAGGGGTTCGCCCAGAGCGTGTTCACGGCGGGGCACGTCGCGTGGAGCGACGACGTGCAGAACGACCCCCGGTTCGCGTTTCCGCTGTTTCGCGCGTTCCCCCACCGGTCGGGCCTGATCATCCCGCTGTCGGTCGACGGCGCCGTGGCGGGCGCGTTTTACCTCGTCTGGTGGCAGGAGCAGCGCCAGGTCCCGGAAGGCGTGGTCACGGTCCTCGAAACCATCGGCCAACTGGTCGGGATGCTGCTCAAGAACGCCCAGCTCGCCCGCGTGGCGGAGACGCGCCGCAGGTCGGCCGAGGCCGCCGAGGGGCGCCACCGCCTGCTCTTCGATCGTAACCTTGCCGGCGTCCTGTGGACGCGGAGGGACGGCCGGATCGTCGACTGCAACGAGAGCCTCGCGCGCCTTCTGGGGTACGACTCGCGTCAGGAGGTGCTGGGCCACGACGTGCAGACCTTCTATATGAACCAGGCCGACCGCGAGGGAGTCCTGGCCGGGATCGCGCCCGGCGGCATGGCCGATGGCCGCGAGCTCTACTGGCGGCGCCGCGACGGCACACCGGTCTGGCTCCGGGTGAACCTCCGCGCCACGGCCGAGGGCTGGTTCGAGGGGATTCTCATCGACATCTCCAGTGAGAAGCGGGTCGCGCAGGCGGAACGTGCCGCCTCCGAGCTGCGCGCCGTCGCCATGCTGGCGGCCGCCACCGCTCACGAGATCAACAACCCGCTGGCGATCCTCCTGGGCCAGCTGACCATGCTGGCGCGCGAGTATCCGGAGAACGCCCGAACGGCGAAGATCGTCGCGGCAGCGGAACGCATCCGGGACATCGTTAGCCGGATGACGAACATCACCCGGATCGAGGCATCCGAACAGTACCCGGGGACCTCACCGCCGATGCTGGACATCCGAAAGTCGGGGGACGCGCGCGACCCATGACGGGGAACCCGAGCGCGACGATCCTCGTCGTCGACGATCGCGACGCCTGTCTCCGCTGATTCCGCCCCCCCGGGTCACTGCCCCGACTACTCGGACGACCATGCCGCACCAACGTGGTGCAGCTGCACCACGTTGGTGCACGTCCCGGAGATGCGTCGCCGCTCCAAGGCGACAGCCGAGGCGAAAAGAAACCAATAGTTAGCCGCTCGCGGCCGGGACGTCACTGGCTCTGGCACAGACTGTGCGACAATTTCGCTGTGGTGGGACCTCCCGTGGTGCGTCGGGTGTATGAGGAGCGCTCGGGATCGATCAGCCCGTGCGGTGATTATCGAGTCATTGACCCGATCTCAAGGAGAATAACGGAAGGAGAGGAATCGTTTCATGGATGAGCAGGCCCTCAAGGCCGCCCGAATCCTGATCGTCGACGACGAGCCCGCCAACGTGAGGCTCCTCGAGCGGGTGCTCGAGCGTGAGGGCTATACCCACCTGCGATCCACGACGGACGCGCGCCAGGCGCTGCCACTCTACACGGAGTCCCGTCCCGACCTCGTCCTGCTCGACCTCGCGATGCCCCACGTGGACGGGTTCCAGATCCTCGAGCGGATCAAGCCGCTGGTGCCACCGAAGGCCTATCTCCCGGTCCTGGTGCTGACGGCCGACATCACGATGGAGACGAAGCGCCGGGCACTCGAGAGCGGCGCGAAGGACTTCCTGACCAAGCCGTTCGATCAGGTCGAGGTGCTTCTCCGGATCCGCAACCTCCTCGAGACACGCCTGCTCCATCAAGAGCTC
>QHSA01000017.1 GCA_003220315.1 Candidatus Rokuibacteriota bacterium | reverse complement strand
CCTCGTTCCAGAACGCCGTGACGCGCGCCTCGAGGGGCCCCCAGCGCTGCTGCACGCCCAGCTCGCCCCCGGTGAGGCGCTCGGGACGCAGGTGCTCGTTCGCGACGGTGACATCGTTGCGCACGCGGAAGACGCGGTAGAGCTCGTTGAGGGTCGGGACGCGGAAGCCCTGGTACGCCGAGGCGCGCACGTCCGTGGACGACGTCGCGTGGAAGAGCGCGGCGACCCGCGGGCTCGCGAGGATGCGGTCGAGATCCGAGAACTCCTGGCTCGGGGGTATGCCGCTTCCCGCCGGCGGCGGCGTGTCACGCCGGGTGCCGTGGTAGCTCCGCCAGTAGTCGCCGCGGATGCCCCCGACCAGCTCCCACGCGGGATGGGGCGTGTACACGTCCTGGACGAAGACGCCGCCGACGAGCTGCTCGCCCCCCGCGATGCGCGTGCGCGCGAAGGCGCCGCTCACGTAGACCTTCTCCTGCGTCTCGCCGTCGACCCAGCGGATGTCGCCGCCGCTCGCCACCAGGTGCGAGCCGAAGCGGCGGTTCCACTGGAGGTAGCCGCCGGCCGAGGTGGAGGGGACCGTCTGGTCGAGCGCGAGGGTCTCGGAATTGCGGTCGGCCGCCTGGGTGGAGAACGTGCTCCGGAACTCCTGGAAGTGGCCGTAGACGGCGGCGGCGAGCTCGCCAAAATCGCCCGCGCGCAGACGGCCGCCGGTCGCGAACGCGCCGGCGCCGGTGCGGTTGAACTGGAGCGGCGTACCGTTGCCGCGGTCCTCGTCGAAATAGTTGCCGCTGGCGAACAGGGAGAGATCGGGCGAGTCGACGAGCTCGACCCGGCCGTTGAACGTCGAGTGGCGCGAGGTCGCGTCGATATCGATCGCGCCACGCCGGGACTCCTTGACGATCGGGTAGCCGCCGGTGTCGAAGTAGTTGCCCTCGAGCGAGAGGCGGAGGGGGCCCTTCGCCTCCGTGAGCAGGAGGTCGAAATTGCGGGTGTCATAGCTCCCGTAGCTCGTCTCGAAAAACGCCGCGCGCTCGACGGGCCGCCGGGTGAGGATGTGGACGACGCCGCCGAGTGCCCCGTTGCCCCACACGCTCGACCCCCCGCCGTGGACGACCTCGATTTGCTCGATCGACTGGAGCGGGATCCGATTCCAGTACACCCAGCCCCCGAACGGGTCGTTGATCGGGACACCGTCGAGCAGCACGAGGGCGCGGCTCGTGCCGCTCGGGCCGATGCCGCGGAGTGAGAGGCCCTGAGTTGTGGGGTGACCGACGACGCTCGACGTGCGCCGGAACAGGCTGAAGCCCGGCACCTGGCGGAGGAGATCGTCCACGGTCTGGCTCGCCGACTGGCGCACGTCCTCCCGGCTGATGACGGTCACGCTGGCGGGCGCGTCACCCGCCTGCTGCTCGAGCCGTGTCGGGGTGACCACCACGGGCTCGAGTCGCGTCGGCGCCGGGTTCTCCTGCGCGGCCGCGGACGAGGCGGTCAGGAGGAGGCCGACCGCCACGATCGTCGCGCGCACGGTCACTCACGGCCCAGCGCGAACTTCAGGGGGACCTCCACCACGCTTTCCACCGCCCGCGCGCCCCGGTGGGCGGGGGCAAAGGTCCAGGTCTTCACGGCGCCGGCTGCGGCCTGGTCGAGGACCGCATGGCCCGAGGAGGATGCGACGCTCACGTCCACGACGCGGCCGTTCGCGCCGACGAGGACCGAGAGGACGACGAGGCCCTCGAGTCGCTGCGCGCGCGCGGCCGCGGGGTACGGCGGCAGGGGCGTCTTCCGATACGCGGCCGGCACGAGCGGCTGCGGTGAGGCCCGGATCTCCATCGGTGCGAGAAGAATGACGTCGGCGGCGACCGCCGCGGACGCGAACGCCGTGAGACCGAGCGCGAGGCACGCCACCGCTCGGATAGTCGTCAACGGTTGGACCCCACAGGGCGAGGATGCTACACCACGGGTGGCCGGCTTGACAAACCGAAAGCCCGCGACGTATCGTCCGGGCCGCGCAGGGTCCCCGGACCCTTGAAGGGGAGGCTCACCATGCGGCGGATCACCCTGACATCGCTCGCGCTGGCCCTCGGCGTCGTCCTTGCGCTTGCTCCGCTGGTCCTGGCCCAGCAGCCACCGCCAGCCTGGAAGCAGGGCCAGTCGCCCGAGCTGGCGGACTCGCCGCTCGCGCCCGTTCCTTTGCCTCCGACTCCGACTCCGGCGAAGGACATCCCAGTCGACAAGATCAAGCTGCCGCCGGGATTCACGATCAGCGTCTGGGCCGACGGACTCCACAACGCCCGGCAGATGGCGTGGGGGACCCGGGGCACGCTGTTCGTCGGCACCCGTGTCGCCGGCAGCGTTTACGCGGTCGTCGACCGCGGCGACCGGCGCGAGGTCAAGGTGATCGCCAAGGGCCTCGCCCAGCCCAGTGGCGTGGCGTTCAAGGACGGAGCGCTCTACGTCGCCGAGATCCCGCGCCTGCTCAAGTACGAGAACATCGAGGCCAGCCTCGACAACCCGCCGGCTCCCAAGGTCGTCTACGAGTTCCCGAAGGACGCACACCACAACTGGCGGTTCCTCCTCTGGGGGCCGGACGGAAAGCTCTACTTCAACATGGGCGCGCCCTGCAACATCTGCATGCCCCCTGACACCCACGCGAACATCTCGCGGGTGAACCCCGACGGGACCGGCTTCGAGTACTACGCCCGCGGCGTGCGCAACAGCACGGGCGCCGACTTCCACCCGGTGACGAAGGAGCTCTACTTCGTCAGCCACGGCCGCGACTGGATGGGCGACGAGATCCCGAACGACACGCTCCACCACGCCCCGAGGCCCGGGTTCCACTTCGGCTATCCCTACTGCCACCAGGGCGACATCGTCGACCCCGACTTCGGCCGCGGGCGCTCCTGCAGCGAGTTCGCGCCCCCGCTGCTCAAGCTCGGGCCCCACGTCGCCCCCATCGGATTCCGGTTCTACACGGGCAGCCTGTTCCCGCCGCAGTATCGGAACGTCGCCTTCAGCGCGCAAAAGGGCTCCTGGAACCGCACCGTGAAGATCGGCTACCGGGTGATGACGGTCGAGCTCAAGCCCGGCCAGCCGCCGAAGTACGAGGTCTTCGCCGACGGATTCCACCAGGGTGACAAGGTCCTGGGCCGCCCGACGCACATCGAGTGGATGCCCGACGGGTCGATGCTGCTCTCCGACGACTACCACGGGGCCATCTACCACATCACGTACAGGCGCTGAGCACGGGGGCGCTCCCCCTTTCAGTGGTGATCGTCGCCGCCATGGTGGCGGCGACGGTCGCCCTGCCCGCACTGGCCGCCGACCTCGAGGCCGGCCGGCGCAAGTCCGAGCCGTGCGCGCGCTGCCACGGCGACGGCGGAAACGCGACCGTTCCGGGCACGCCCTCGCTCGCGGGGCAGCCAGCCTGGTTCACCCACTGGGCGCTCGTCAAGTTCCGGGACGGGCGCCGCAAGGATCCGATGATGTCCCCCGTCGCCGCGAACCTGAGCGACGCGGACATGGCCGACTTGGCCGCCTACTACGCGACCCTTCCGCCGCGCCCACGACCCCAGACCTTGGACGCGGCGAAGGCCGCCGCGGGGCAGCGGCTGGCGGTCTCCCACCACTGCACCTCATGTCACCGGCCGGACCTCGGCGGCCAGCACCAGGTCCCACGCCTCGCCGGCCAGGACCTCGACTACCTCCTGAGGCTACTCCGCGCCTACAGGGCCGGGACGGCAGGGGACCTCGAAGGCCTGATGACGCTGGCGGCGCAGCCGCTGAGCGACGCCGACATCGAGAATCTCGCCCACTATATCGCCGGCCTCACACCCGCGCCGTAGCGGCGAGGTGGACGGTCTGCCGGGCGTCCCAGCGCCGGAGCCACTGGAGCCAGTCGACCGCGCCCGCGTGGCTCATCCCTGGACGGCGACGCCCCGACCGAGGAAGTCCCGGATCTGAGGATCCGTGTAGCCGAGGCCGGTGAGCACCTCACGCGTGTGCTGGCCGAGGTCGGGCGCCGCACGCGGCGGCGCCTTCGGGACGCCCGCGACGCTGATCGGGCTGTCGACTGTCACGAGCCGGCCGAAGCGCGGGTGGTCGAAGTCGACGAGCATGCCGTTGGCGCGCATCTGCGGGTCGCGCGCCACTTCGTCGTACGTGGGGAGGACGGCGAAGGGGATGTCGTGCGCCTCGAGCCGCGCCTTCCAGTGCGCCGCGTCCTCCGTCGCGAAGATCGCGTCGAGGATGGCGATCAGCTCCTGGGCGTGGGCACGGCGGGCGCCGGCGTCGGCGAAGCGCGCGTCCTTCGTGAGGTCCAGGCGCCCCACCGCGTGAGCGAAGCGGGGCCACAGCCGCTCCGGGTTCACGAGGGCGAATTTGAGCATGCGGCCGTCGCGCGTCCTGTAGTAGACCGAGCCGAAGCCGCGCGCCTGCGCGCGCGGGAGCTTGGGCGGGAACGTCGCGCCGCAGAGCTGGGCCTGGATGTTCCAGGAGTTCGCCCAGGCCCCGGCGGCGAGGAGCGAGGTGGCCACCTTCAGCCCACGGCCGGAGCGCTCGCGCGCGAAGAGGGCGAGCGCAACGGCGCCGAAGAGCGCGAGCGCGGTCGGGTGATCGCCCGCGCCCCCCGCGAGCTGGCCCAGCGTGCCCTCCGGCGTCAAGAGGCTCGACTCGAGCCCCGAGCGCGCCCAGTAGACGACGGTGTCATAGCCAGGCTTGTCCGCCTCCGGCCCCGACTCGCCGAACGCCGAGGCGCTCGCGTAGACGAGGCGCGGGTTGAGGGGGGCGAGGTCGTCCCAGCGAAGCCTGAGCCGCGCGAGCGCCGGCGCGCGGTAGTTGGTCAGGAACACGTCGGTGGTGCTCACGAGCCTGTGGAGGATCGCGACGCCGTCGGTCGCCTTCAGATCCAGCACGATGGACTGCTTCGAGCGCCCGTCCACCAGGAAGCAGTAGGGCGCCTCCGACTGCGGCAGCGTGGGCAGCTCGTGCATCTTTCGGTTGTAGTCGCCCTCGGGCGGCTCCACCTTGATGACTTCGGCGCCAAAGTCGGCGAGCATGGCGGCCGCCGACGGTACCAGCACCATCGAGGCCGCCTCGACCACGCGGATCCCCTGGAGCAGCACGGGCGCATTCCCCCTTCCGCGGTGCCGCCCGATTCTAGTACGATGGCGGCCGTGAGCGTCGAACGACCGAGTGTCTGCCCGCTCGATTGCCCCGACACCTGCAGCCTCACGGTCACGGTCGAGGAGGACCGGATCGTCGAGATCCGCGGCTCGCACGCCAACCCGTACACCGGTGGCGTGCTCTGCGCGAAGGTGCCGCAGGCGTACCCGGAGTTCGTCCACGGGGCCGGACGCCTCCGCACGCCGCTCCGGCGCGTGGGCGCCCGAGGCGAGGGGCGCTTCGAGCGTATCACGTGGGGGGAGGCGCTCGACGCGATCCACGCGCGGTTCAGCGCGATCATCGCCGCGCACGGCCCCGAGGCGATCCTGCCGCTCAACTACGCGGGCCCGCACGGCATGCTCGCGGGCGGCTCGATGGACCTTCGGTTCTTCCACAAGCTCGGCGCGAGCCTGCTCGATCGGCGACCGCTCTGCGGCGGAATCCGCACCGAGGCGTGGGTGGGGACCTTCGGCCCGGTCCCCGGCATCCGGCCCGAGCAGGTCGCCGACGCCCGGCTCATCGTCGTCTGGGGCAACAACGTCACCTGGTCGAACCTCCACCTCATGCCCTGGATCAACCGCGCGCGGAAGGCGGGCGCGAGGCTCGTCGTCGTCGACCCGCGGCGCACCGTGATCGCGCGGCGCGCCGACCTCCATCTGGCACTCCGGCCGGGGACGGACGTGGTGCTGGCCTGGGCGGTCGCCGCCGAGCTCGAGCGTCGCGGCGGGATCGACCGCGCGTTCGTCGGGCGCCACGTGGAGGGCGTCGACGAGTTCATGGCGCTCGCCCGTCGCTGGAGCGTTTCGGACGCCGCGCGCGTGTGCGGCGTGTCCCAGGAGGACGTCCGCGCGTTCGCCGAGTGGTACCACACGCTCTCCCCCGCGGCGATCAGCGTGGGCAACGGGCTCGAGCGAAACCAGAACGGCGGCAGCGGCATCCGCGCGATCTTCGCGCTGCCCGCGCTCGCCGGGAAGTTCGGCGTGCCGGGCGGCGGGCTCGTCAACGGCGCGTCCTTCGCGTTCCCGAAGACGCCCGGGCGGCTCGCGCGGCCGGACCTCGTGCCCGAGGGCACGCGTACGCTCAACATCATCGACGTCGGGCGCCACCTGCTCGACGCCTCGCTGGTCCCGCCGATCAAGGCCGTGTTCATCTACAACCACAACCCCGTGGTCGTCCACCCGGACGCGACCCGGCTCCAGCGGGGGCTCGCGCGCGAGGACCTCTTCGTCGTGGGCGCGGACGTCGTGATGACCGACAGCATGACATACGCGGACGTGGTCCTGCCCGCGGCGAGCCACTTCGAGCACGCCGATCTCTACCCGGCGTACGGCCAGCACTGGCTCCAGCGGGCCGAGCCCGCGATCCGGCCCCAGGGGGAGGCGCTGCCGAACACCGAGATCTTCCGCCGGCTCGCGGCGCGCTTCGGCCTCACCGACCCGATCTTCCGCGCGAGCGACGCCGAGCTGATGGACGACGCCCTCGACCCCGACGACCCGCGCCTCGGGGGGGTGCGGCCGAGCCGCCTGTCCACCGAGCGGGCGCTCGCGATGTCCGTGGCGGGCGAGGACGCGATCCTCTTCAAGAACGTTTTTCCGAAGACGCCCTCGGGAAAGGTGGAGCTCGCGTCCGCGTACCTCGAGCGCAAGTACCACGCCCGGCTGCCGGGCTGGCGGCCCGTGGAGTCGCGGTACGCGCTGGCCCTGATCTCGCCGGCGTCCGACCAGCGCATCACCTCCACGTTCGGCGGGCTCCACGTGGCCGACGGCGCGCCCCCGCTCGAGATGCATCCCGACGACGCTCTCGCCAGGGGCTTGCGCGAAGGCATGCGGGTGCGCGTCTTCAACGAGCTCGGCGAGATCCACCTGCCGCTCAAGATCAGCGACGCGGTGCCGCGCGGCGTCGTCTCGACGCTCAAGGGCGCCTGGCTCGCCACCAGCGACAACGGCCAGACCGTGTCTGCGCTCTGCCCGGCGCACCACGCGGACATCTCGGAAGGGGCGTGCTTCAACGACGCGCGCGTGGAGGTCGCGGCGACATGACGCCGCCCGTCGATCCCAACGACGTCCTGATGACCGGCGAGAACTCCTTCGTCCGTCTGAGCCACGACGGCGGCAAGACCCAGTCCGACCGCTTCAGCCACTGGCGCGTGCTCTGGTGCCCCGCGGGGACGGGCCACGCGCTCTTCGCCCAGGGCGAGCTGACGGGCGGCCAGGTGCGGATCTACAGCGACAACCTCGCCGTGGCGCGCTGGCTCCAGCGCACGATCGAGACGCTGCTCTTCAACGCGTTCGCCGACACGAGCCAGCCGGTGGTCGCGGCCGAGTTCGGCCGCGCGGGCGACCCGCGCGCGGCGGCCGTCGAGACGGTCGTCTCGGTGACCGATCGAATCCGCCTCACGTGGTACGACTGCATCGAGCCCTTCGTCCTCACCATGCCGCCCGGCTTCAACAACCGCCCGATCGGTGTCTTCAGCACGTTCTTCCCCGCGCGCGCGGCGCAGGTCGAGCTGAACGGACGCTTCGCCGCCGGCCGGCCGTGGCCGGAGATGCGCGGCGACCGTCAGGGGTCGAGCGCGTGTTTGGCGTGGTCGGAGACGTGGGTGAAGCCGCGCGCGTAGCGGCGCGTCGGACTCACGGCTCTTCGAGCGCGGGCTTCGCCCGCGCAACCGATCCTGGGGTGGCTCGGAGGGGGCCATCGAGGCCCCCTCCGATGACGTAGCGTAGACTGGGCCCCATGGCCCCCGATCATCCGTGGACGGAGCCGCCCCGACCGGGCGCGGCCATCGACGTGCTCCCGGGCATCAAGTGGCTCCGCATGCCGCTCCCGTTCCGCCTCGACCACATCAATCTCTGGCTCCTCGACGACGGTCCGGGATGGACGGTCGTCGACACGGGCATCGGGCTCGAGGAGACGCGCGCCCTGTGGGAGCGCGTGTTCGCCGAGACGCTCGACGGCCGGCCGCTCACGCGTGTCGTCGTCACCCACTTCCATCCCGACCACATGGGGAACGCGGGCTGGCTCACCGAGCGCTGGCGGGCAGGGCTCTGGTGCACGCAGGCCGAGTGGCTCTACGCGCAGTGGGCGTGGCTTTCCCGCGACGCGGCGACCCGGGAGCGACGGCTCGCGCATTATCGGCGCCACGGCTGCGTGGAGGCGGCGCTCGCGCAGCTCGCGGGCCGGCTGAACCCGTATCCGAAGCTGGTCCCGACGCTCGCCCATGAGTTTCACGGGATCCGCGACGGTGACACGCTCGTGGTCGGCGGCAGGCGGTGGGAGGTCGTAACCGCGTACGGCCACGCGCCGGAGCACGCGTGTCTCTACTGCCCGACTGCCGGGGTGCTGATCTCGGGTGACCAGGTCCTGCCGAAGATCACCACCAACGTGAGCGTGTGGCCGGAGCAGCCGATGGCCAACCCGCTCCGGCTCTACCTCGACTCGCTCGACCGCTTCCAGCCGCTGCCCGCGACCACGCTCGTCCTGCCGTCGCACGGCCTGCCGTTCCGTGGTCTTCACGCCCGCCTGGGCCAGCTCCGTGACCACCACGCGGCGCGGCTGGGCGAGGCGGTGGACGCGCTCGTCGAGCCGCGGAGCGCCGCCCAGCTCGTCCCCATCCTGTTCCGCCGCGAGCTCGATCCCCACCAGCTCGGCTTCGCGCTCGGCGAGGCGCTCGCCCACCTGCGCTTCCTCGAGGAGGCCAGCCGCGTCGTGCGCCAGGTCGGCGACGACGGCGTCCACCGCTTCCTCAAGGCGTGACGGCGCCGCGACAGCTCAAGAGTTCGACGCGCCCCACCGGGTAGCGCGCGCAC
>QHSA01000016.1 GCA_003220315.1 Candidatus Rokuibacteriota bacterium | reverse complement strand
CGGCACGCACGCGGCCGTCGTGGAGGTCGACGTGGAGGCGTGCCTGGTCCGCTTGCTCGCCTACGCGATCGTCCACGACCCCGGCCGCGCGATCAATCCGACGATCGTCGAGGGCCAGCTCCAGGGCGGCGCCGCCCAGTCGATCGGCGCCGGCCTCATGGAAGAGGTCGTCCACGACGAGCACGGCCAGCTCCTGACCGCGAGCCTCATGGATTACGCGATCCCCACGGCCGATCACCTCCCGCCGCTCCCGGTCGCCCTCGAGGCGCACCCCTCGACGATCAACCCGCTCGGCGTCAAGGGCGTCGGCGAGAGCGGCGCCATCCCCGGCGCCGCGGCGATCGCCAATGCGGTCGAAGACGCGGTCGCCGACCTTGGCGTGGTGGTCCGCGAGGTCCCGGTGACGAGCGCGCGCCTGTTCGCCGCGCTCCGCGCCGTGGCCACGGGTGGTAAGATTTCCCCGTGAGCCTTCGTCGCGTCGCCATCCGTGTCATCCGGCCGGGTGACCCGGAACCGCGCGACCCGGTCCGTGATCTCACCCCGCAGGAGCGTCTCGCGATGATGTGGCCGCTGGCCCTCGACGCCTGGGAGTTCATGGGGGAGCCCGTCATTGAACCCAGACTTCCTCGAGATATTGTCCGCGTTCTCAGAGGAGCGCGTTGAATTCCTCGTCGTCGGCGCGTATGCGCTCGCCGTCCATGGACTTCCACGCGCGACGGGTGACATCGACCTGTGGGTGCGACCGACGCGTGACAACGCGCGACGGGTGCGAGCCGCGCTAGCCCGCTTCGGCGCCCCGATCGGGAACCTGTCTGTGGCGACTCCGAGACTCATGGGCGCGGAAGTCAAGCGCAAGGAAGACCCGCGGCTGATCACCGGCCGCTCGACCTACGTCACCGACGTCGTGCTGCCGGGCATGCACCACGTCGCGTTCGTGCGGAGCCCTCACGCCCACGCGCGCATTCGGCGGATCGACGCCTCCGCGGCGACGCGGCGCCCCGGCGTGTTCACGGTCGTCACCGGCGAGGACATCCGCACCCGCTGCGCGCCGCTGCCGCTCGAAGGTGCCAGCGCGGAAGGCAGCGGCCCCGGCGGCGACAACATCGGGCGCAAGCACTACCCGCTCTCCGTGGACCGGGTGCGTCACGTGGGCGAGGCCGTCGCCGCGGTCGTCGCGACCTCGGAGGCCGTGGCGGTGGACGCCGCCGCCGAGATCGTGGTGGACTGGGAGCCCTTGCCCGCGGTGACCGACCCGTTCGCGGCGATGGCGGGGGGCGCGCCGCAGGTCCACGACGACGCGCCCGGGAACGTCGAGCACAAGAACGCGATCAAGGCGGGTGATTCCGACGGCGCCTTCGCGCGCGCCCGCCGGGTCGTCACGCAGCGCATGGTGAGCCAGCGGCTTTGCGGCGTGCCGCTCGAGCCGCGCGCCACGGTCGCGGCGCTCGATTCGACCACGGGCGGCGTCGTCCTGTGGGCGACGACCCAGGCGCCCCACAGCCTCAGGAACGATCTCGCGACGGCGCTCCGCCTGCCGCAGAACCTCGTCCGCGTGATCGCGCCCGAGGTCGGCGGTGGCTTCGGGGTGAAGTTCGGCCTCTACCCCGAGGACGCGACGCTCGCCGTGCTCGCCCGCCTCTACCGGATGCCGCTCCGCTGGGTCGAGACGCGCGTCGAGCACATGCTGGCGACGACGCACGGGCGCGCCCAGGTCGCCGACCTCGAGGCCGCGGTCGAGGACGACGGCACGATCACGGCGCTCCGCATGCGCGTCACGGCCAACATCGGCGCCTACGCGGTCTTCACCTTCATCCCCGACCTCACGCTCATGATGGGGGTCGGGGTCTACAAGATCCCGAACATCGATCTCCAGTCCACGTGTGTTTTCACCAACACGACGACCGTCGCCGCCTACCGCGGCGCGGGCCGCCCCGAGGCCGCGTATTACCTCGAGCGCCTCATGGACATCGTGGCGCTGGAGCTCGGGAAGGCGCCCGAGGAAGTGCGCCGCAAGAACTTCATCCCGCCGAGCGCGTTCCCCTACAAGGCGCCCACCGGCCAGAACTACGACAGCGGGGAGTACGACCGCGCCCTGACGAAAGCCCTCCAGCTCGCGCGCTACACCGACCTCCGCAAAGAGCAGCGCGAGCGGATCGCGCGCGGCGACCGCCACCTGCTCGGCATCGGCGCGTCGTGCTACGTGGAGATGTGCGGCTTCGGCCCGTTCGAGAGCGCCGTCGTGCGTGCCGAGCCCGGCGGCACGGTGACCGCGACCACGGGCACCTCGGCGCACGGTCAGGGGCACGAGACGACGTTCGCCCAGATCATCGCCGACCACCTCGGGGTGGACTTCGACAAAATCGTCGTCCGCCACGGCGATACCCTCAACACGCCGATGGGCAACGGCACGGGCGGGAGCCGCAGCCTCGCGGTCGGCGGATCCGCCATCCTCCAGGCCGCCCTCCGAGTCCAGGACAAGGCGCGGCGCATCGCCGCCCACATGCTCGAGGCGGCGCCCGTGGACGTCGTCTACGCCGACGGCCGCTACCAGGTGAAGGGCGTGCCCGATCGCGCGCTCGGCTTCGCCGAGATCGCCGCCCGCGCCTACTCGGGCGAGCTCCCCCCCGACCTCGACGCCGGGCTCGAGGCGACGGAGTTCTTCCGGCCGCCCCAGCTCGTCTATCCCTTCGGCGCCCACGTGGCGGTGCTCGAGCTCGACACCGAGACCGGACGCGTGCGGGTCCGCGACTTCGTGTCGGTGGACGACTGCGGGGTGCGCATCAGCCCTCTCATCGTCGCGGGCCAGGTCCACGGCGGGATCGCCCAGGGAATCGCGCAGGCGCTCCTCGAGGAGCTCGTCTACGATGAGGACGGCCAGCTCGCGACGGGCACCCTCATGGATTACGCGATACCCCACGCCGACGACCTGCCCTCGTTCACGACCGACGCGACCGTGACGCCCACTCCCCACAATCCGATGGGCGCCAAGGGCATCGGCGAGGCGGCGACGATCGGCTCGACGCCGGCGATCGTCAACGCCGTCGTCGACGCGCTCCGGCCGTTCGGCGTGCGGCACCTCGACATGCCGCTGCGCCCCGAACGCATCTGGCGGGCGGTCCCACGCCGCCCGAGCGCGACGGCGTGAGGCGCGCCCGTCGACTCACGACGGGGGGAGCGGCATCGCTCCCCCCGTCGCCCCCCACCGGTCACCGGCCGCGGCCTCACTCGCAATCGATTGCGGCGGCGGAAGCCGGCGCTCGAGCCGCGGTTGGTTCGCCACTCTTCTAGCTCCCCCGGTAGACGGCGTAGCCCCACGGCGAGACGAACAGCGGGACGCTGTAGTGCGCCGCCGGGTCGGTGATCGCGACGCGCACCGGGATCTGGTCGATGAACGGCGGGTCGGTGACGGCCGCGCCCACGGCCTTGAAATACGCGCCCACGTGGAACGTGAGCTCGTAGCGGCCCGGCTGCAGCTCGCCCGCGGCGAGGAGCGGCGTCTCGGTGCGGCCGTCGGCGTCGGTGGTCATCGTCTTGACCCGGCGCGGGCGCCCGTCGGGCCCGATCACGGCGAGGTCGATGCGAAGCCCGGCGGCCGGGCGGCCTCGCGCCGTGTCGAGAACGTTCGTGGTCAGGGTGCCGCCGACCATCGACCCTAGCGCGTGTCGCCGGCCGAGGCCAGGACTCCGGTCGGGCACGCGACGCCCGTCCCGCCGAGGCCGCAGTAGCCGCCCGGGTTCTTGGCGAGGTACTGCTGGTGATACTCCTCGGCGTAGTAGAACTCGGGTGCGTCGAGGATCTCGGTGGTGATGCGACCGTGGCCAGCCTTCACGAGCGCGCGCTGATAGGCGTCGCCTGACGCCTCGGCGAGCCTCCGCTGCTCGGTGGTGTAGACGTAGATCCCCGACCGGTACTGCGTGCCGACGTCGTTGCCCTGGCGCATGCCCTGCGTCGGGTCGTGGCTCTCCCAGAAGAGCCGGAGCAGCGTCGCGTAGCTGACGCGCGCGGGGTCGAAGACGGCACGCACGACCTCGGCGTGGCCGGTGAGGCCGCTGCAGACTCGCTCGTAGTCGGGGTCGGGCGTGACGCCGGCCGCGTAGCCGACTGCCGTCGAGAAGACGCCCGGCGTCTTCCAGAACACCCGCTCGGCGCCCCAGAAGCAGCCCATCCCGAACATCGCCAGCTCGAGCCCCTCCGGAAACGGCGGGACGAGCGGGTGGCCGTTGACGTAGTGCTGACGGGGCACCTTCATGGCATCCTCCTTCGCAACGATGCTACCATCCGGCATCATGACCATCGAGGGGAAGAAGCTCGGCGAGTTCGTCCAGCGCACGTGGGATGCGGCGATCGTCCCCGCGCTCACGGAATACGTCCGCATCCCCGCCAAGTCGCCGATGTTTGACCGGGAGTGGGCGGAGCACGGCCACCTCGACCGCGCGGTAGGCCTGATCGAGACGTGGGCGCGGTCGCGCCCGATCGAAGGGCTGCGAGTGGAGGTCGTCCGTCTCGACGGGCGTACCCCCGTCCTCCTTCTGGAGGCCCCCGGAGCGGGCGGCGAGACCGTGCTCCTCTACGGCCACTGCGACAAGCAGCCGGAGATGGTGGGCTGGGCACCGGAGTCCGGCCCGTGGACGCCCGTGCGCCGCGGCGACAAGCTCTACGGACGCGGGGTCGGCGACGACGGGTACGCCGCCTTCGCCGCGCTCACCGCGATCGAAGCGCTCCAGGCGCAGCGGGTGGAGCACGCGCGGTGCGTGGTGCTGATCGAGGCGTGCGAGGAGAGCGGGAGCTACGACCTGCCCTTCTACGTGGACGCGCTCGCCGAGCGCCTGGGCACGCCGAGCCTCGTCGTGTGCCTCGACTCCGGCTGCGGCAACTATGAGCAGCTCTGGGGGACGACCTCGCTGCGCGGCGTCGTGGGCGGGGTGCTGACCGTGGAGGTCCTGACCGAGGGCGTCCACTCCGGGTCGGCGAGCGGCATCGTGCCCTCGAGCTTCCGCATCGCGCGCCAGCTCCTGTCGCGCCTCGAGGACGAGCGCACGGGCGAGATCCTCCCGCGCGACTTCCACGTCGAGATCCCGCGTGAGCGTGTCGCCGAGGCGCGCGAGGTCGCGAAGGTGTTGGGCGACGACGTCTTCGCCCGTTTCCCGCTCGTCCCCGGCCTGCGGCCCGTGACCGTGGACCCGCTCGAGCTGATCCTGAACAACACCTGGCGACCTGCCCTCGCGATCACCGGAGCCGCGGGGCTCCCGCTGCCCGTGGACGGCGGCAACGTCCTGCGCCCAGTTACGTCCTTCAAATTGTCACTCCGGACCCCTCCGACGTGCGACGCGCGGCGCGCCGTGAGCCGGCTCAAGGAGATCCTCGAGGCCGACCCGCCCTACGGTGCCCGCATCACGCTGGAGACCTACGGCGAGGGCGGCAGCGGCTGGGACGCGCCGGCGACGAGCCCGTGGCTTCTCGAGTCCGTGGACCGGGCGTCCACGGCGTACTTCGGGAAGCCGGCCGTGTTCCACGGTCTCGGCGGCTCGATCCCGTTCATGAGCATGCTGGGCGAGCGGTTCCCCCGGGCGCAGTTCCTGATCACGGGTGCGATGGGCCCCGGCTCCAACGCCCACGGGCCGAACGAGTTCCTGCATCTGCCCACGGGCGTCCGGGTGACCGCGTGCGTCGCACAGGTTCTCGCCGACCACCACCGCGCCGCGACCCGCTGAACGGCGCGGGATGACGCCGCCGACGATCGTGCTCCTCGTCCGCCACGCGCTCACCCCGACGACGGGGGCGATCCTCCCGGGTCGAGCGCAGGGGCTGCACCTCTCGGACGAGGGGCGGCGCCAGGCGGACGCCGTCGCGCGGCGCCTCGCCGCGCTCCCGAAGATCGCGGCGATCTACGCCTCGCCGCTCGAGCGCGCGCGTGAGACCGCGGTCGCCATCGCCCGGGCGCGCGGTCTCGCCATCCGCATCGAGCGCGGGCTCATCGAGCTCGACGTCGGCGCCTGGACCGGCCGGTCGCTGAAACGGGTCGCGCGCAGGCCCGAGTGGCGGGCCGTTCAGCGCCATCCCAGCGGCTTCCGCTTCCCCGGTGGCGAGTCGTTCACCGAGATGCAGGCGCGGATCGTGTCCGCGTTGGCGCGACTCGTCGAGCGTCATGCGGGCGCCGTCCTCGTCGCGGTGTCGCACGCCGATCCGATCAAGGCAGCGGTCGCCCAGGCCCTCGGCACCCCCCTCGACCTCTTCCAACGCATCGCGATCGCGCCGGCCTCGATCACCGCGATCGCGTACCGGCTGGAGGGCCCCCTGGTCCTCACGATCAATTCGATGGACGGCGACCTCGCAGGGCTCGTCGCGTGAAGAGCCCGTCGTTCGACTTCGAGGCGCCCGACCACTTCACCGCGGGCGCCGTCGGCACGCCCGGCGAGCGCGTCTTCTATCTCCAGTCCCGAGCGGCTCGTCAGGTGGTCACGCTCAAGTGCGAGAAGGAGCACATCGGCGCCCTCGCCGACTACCTCTCGGGCCTGCTCACCCAGCTCGGCGGCTCCGGCACGGAGGCGCTGCCCGAGGCCGCGTTTCTTGAGCCGGCCGAGCCAGCCTGGGCCGTCGGCGCAATCGGCGTCGGGTACGACGAGCGCCGGGACCGCGTCGTCGTCGTGGCGAACGAGCAGGTCCAGGAGGGGGCGGAGGGGGCGGAGGAGCCGGCGACGGCGCGCTTCCAGATCAGCCGTGTCCAGGCGGCGGCGTTCGTCGACCACGCGCGAGCGCTCATGAAGGCGGGCCGGCCGGTCTGCCCGTTCTGCAGCGCGCCCAGGGACCCGGGCGGCCACGTCTGCGCGAGGACGAATGGCTACAACGTCCACTAACGCCCTGCTCACGCGCGGTCGGATCACGCTCCGCGGCCGGATGCCCAACAGCTCGAATGCGACGTTCCTCGCCGAGCTCGACCTCGACGGCGCCTCCGGGCTCGCCGTCTACAAGCCCGCGCGCGGCGAGCGGCCGCTCTGGGACTTCCCGCCGGGCCTCTTCACGCGAGAGCTGGCGGCGTACCTCCTGTCGGAAGCGCTCGGCTGGGGGCTCGTCCCTCCGACGGTGCGGCGCGAGGGACCCTACGGCGAAGGCTCGGTCCAGCTCTTCGTCCCCGCCGATTTCGAGCAGCATTACTTCACCCTCCGCGAGAATCCCACGCACCACGAGTGGCTCAAGCGGATCTGCGTCTTCGACCTCGTCGCCAACAACGCCGACCGGAAGGCCGGCCACTGCCTGTTGGCACCCGAGGGTGTGGTCTACGCCGTCGACAACGGTCTCTGCTTCCACGCGGAGCCGAAGCTCCGCACCGTCATCTGGGACTTCGGCGGCGAGCCGATCCCCGAGGGGTTCCTCGCCGACCTGCGAGGCTTCCTCGCCGCGCCGCTTCCCGCGGAGCTCGCCGCGCTCTTGGCCCCCGCCGAGCGCGCGGCGCTCGAGGGACGGGCCCACGCCCTCGTCAAGGGCGGCCGCTTCCCGACCGACGCGAGCGGGGTCCGCTATCCCTGGCCCCTGGTGTAGCGGCGGGCAAAGCGCGCTACAATTTCCCATTCGCCATACGAGAGGAGCCCATGGACACGGTCGGCTTCATCGGATTGGGAACGATGGGAATGCCGATGGCGACGAACCTCGCCAGGGCAGGCGTACCGCTCGTCGTCCACGACGTGAACCCTGCGGCCGCCGCGGCGGCGGCGAAGATCCCCGGCATCGGCGTGGCCGGCTCACCGGCGGTCGTCGCGGCGCGGAGCACGGTTCTCTTCACCTGCCTGCCGAACGACGCGATCGTGCGTGACGTCTACCTCGGGCCTGCCGGGATCGCGACGGAGGCCAGGGCGGGCCTCGTCACCTGCGACGCGTCGACGGTGAGCCCGGAGACCACGCTCGCTGTGGGACAGGCCCTCGCGACGAAGGGGGTGTCCCATATGGACACGCCGATGCTCGGCTCCGCGCCGCAGGCGGTCTCGGGCGACATCTTCTTCATCGTCGGCGGCGACCCGGCGAAGGTCCAGACGGTCGCGCCCTACCTGGAGCGCATGGGCCGGCGCCACATGTACGCGGGCGGCGCCGGCATGGCCAACCGCGTGAAGCTGATCCACAACGGCCTCGGCGCAGTCACCTCGGTCGCCGTCGCCGAGGCGCTCGCAGTCTGCGTCCAGTCGGGCGTGGACCCGTCGATCTTCTACGAGGTCGTGCGCAACGGGGGCGGGATGGCCTACGGCACGTACTTCGAGCGCCGCGCCAAGCGAGTCCTGGACGGCGACTTCGCGCCGACCTTCGCGCTGGAGCTGATGCGCAAGGACGCGGGGCTCGCGCTCGATCTGGCGCGCGCCGTCAAGGTGCAGGTACCGATCCTGGAGGAGACGAAGCGGACGTACGACGAGGCCGTCGCCGACGGGTGCGGTGCGGAGGACTTCTCCGCCGTCACCCACGTGATCGAGAAGCGGATCGGACGGAAGCTCTCGGCGAAATGACGACCAAGGACACGGTCCAGCGTGGCCTGCGGGTGCTGATCGTCGAGGACGAGCAGGCCCTCCGCGACGTCTTCCGCGACTTCGTCGCCGGCCTCGGGCACGAGCCCATCGCCGTCGCGAGCGCGGAGGACGCGCTCGAAAAGCTCGTGAGCGAGCAGCCGCACGCGATCCTGCTCGACATCCGCCTGCCCGGGATGAGCGGACTCGACTTCCTCGAGCTCCCCGCGGTCCGCGACTCGGGGGTGCCCATCGTCGCCGTCTCCGGCGTCGCCACCGAGGGGCAGGCGCGCGAGTGCCTCAAGCGCGGCGCCCTCGACTTCATCCGCAAGCCCGTCACGCTCGATCGCCTGAGCGCCGTGCTCGCGTACGTGGAGCCCTTCGCCCGCGCGCGGGCGGAGAGCGAGCAGGAGCGCGGCCTCGACCGCCGGCCGGCGCCGCGCGCGGCCGTCGACCTCCCGGTGCGCCTGCTCACCGAGAAGGGCGTGCCCTGGGAGAGCACGTGCACCGAGCTCAGCGCCTCCGGGATGAAGGTCGTCACGCGGGCGCGTCTCCGGCCCGGCCACGCGGTGAAGATCGCGTTCGCGCCGCCGGGCAGCGACACGCCGCTCGACGCGGTCGCGCTCGTGGTGCGCGCGGACAAGAGCGGAGCGGCGCTCTGGTTCCTCGACCTGTTACCCAACGAGGTCCAGCGGCTTCGCGCGCTCGTCGACCGCCTCCGACTCTAGCCGAGCCGTGACCTCTCCGCGGCCCCAGGCCACGCCGACGCCCGCCGAGAACGTCCCGCTCGGGCCGTACTGCACGCTGGGTGTCGGCGGCCCGGCGCGCTACTTCATCGAGGTGCGCGACGAGGCCGGGCTCCTGGACGCGCGCGCGTGGGCGCGGCGTCGCGGGCTCCCCTTCCGCGTCCTCGGCGGCGGCTCGAACCTCGTCGTCGCCGACGAGGGGGTCGCGGCGGTCGTCGCGCGGATCGCGCTCCGCGGGGTCGCGTCGCGCCCGGTGAACGGCGCGGTGGAGCTGACGGCGGCGGCCGGCGAGCCGTGGGACGATTTCGTGCGCGCGAGCGTCGAGCGCGGCTGGGCGGGGCTCGAGTGCCTGAGCGGCATCCCCGGCCTCGTCGGCGCGACGCCCATCCAGAACGTCGGGGCCTACGGTCAGGAGGTGAGCGACACGGTGACGACGGTGCGCGTCCTCGACACGGAGAGCGGCGAGCTCCGCACGCTCACCGCCGCGGAGTGCGGCTTCGGCTACCGCGACAGCCGCTTCCGGAGCGTCGAGCCGGAGCGCTGGGTCGTGCTGGCCGTCACCTACCGGCTCCGGCCCGGCGGCACGCCCACCGTGCGCTACGCCGACGTCGAGCGTCACCTGGCGGCCCGCGACGTGGCCACCCCAACGCTCGCGCAGGTGCGCGAGACCGTGCTCGCCATCCGCCGCTCGAAATCGATGGTGCTCGACCCACGCGACCCGAACCGCCGGAGCTGCGGGTCCTTCTTCACCAACCCGATCGTCGGCGCCGCCGACTGCGCGCGCGTCGAAGCCCTCGCGCGCGATCCCGCGATGCCGCGCTGGGTCCAGCCGGACGCGCGCGTGAAGCTCTCCGCCGCCTGGCTCATCGAACGCGCCGGCTTCAGGCGCGGCGACGCCGACGGGTCGGTCGGCCTCTCCACCCGCCACACGCTCGCCGTCGTCGCGCACGAGGGCGCGCAGGCGCGCGACATCGTCGCCTTCGCCGCGAAGCTCCAGGCGCGCGTCCTCGAGCGGTTCGGCGTTCGGCTCACGCCCGAGCCGGTCTTCTG
>QHSA01000291.1 GCA_003220315.1 Candidatus Rokuibacteriota bacterium | reverse complement strand
CATCAGCACCATCAGCATGAGCCCGAAGGCGAGCAGCCGATAGCGCTGCAGGTCGCGGAACACCTCGGGGATCGACACCAACAGCGCGGCTCCGGCCACGA
This sequence comes from Candidatus Rokuibacteriota bacterium, assembly GCA_003220315.1. Classification (GTDB taxonomy): domain Bacteria; phylum Methylomirabilota; class Methylomirabilia; order Rokubacteriales; family CSP1-6; genus 20CM-2-70-11. Next base: position 2,208 of record QHSA01000291.1, on the reverse strand, counting down.
CCCCGAGCAGGTTGCCCATCCCGCCCAGGATCACCATGGCCAGGATATTGATCGACTCGGTGAAGAGGAAGTTCTCGGGGAACACCGAGCGCTGCCAGGAGGCGAGAAAGCTGCCGCCGATCCCCGCGAAGGAGGCCCCGATGGCGAACGCCTGGAGCTTCGCCACGGTGGTGTTGATGCCCATCGCCCGCGCGGCCAGCTCGTCCTCGCGGATCGCCTGCCAGGCCCACCCGATCCGCGAGTGCCGGAGCCGCGCCGAGGCCAGCAGGGTCAGGGCCAGGGCGGCGAGGAACAGATAGTAGTAGTGGATGTTGCGGGAGAGGGCGAAGCCGGCGACGGCGGGCGGATCGATCCCCACGATCCCGCTCGGGCCCCCGGTGATATTGACGGGCCGGTCGAGGTTGATGAGGAGGAGGTAGGTGATCTCACCGAACCCGAGGGTGACGATCGCGAGATAATCCCCCGCGAGGCGGAGGGTCGGCGCCCCGATCAGGATCCCTGAGCAGGCGGTGAGGACGATCACGATCGGCAGGGTTACCAGAAATGGCAGGTGCAGGCCAAAGTGCGCGGAGGCCAGGAACGTGTAGAGGTAGGAGCCGATGCCGAAGAACGCCACGTAACCCAGGTCCAGGAGGCCGGCGAAGCCGACCACGATATTGAGCCCGAGGGCGAGCGTGGCGTAGAGGCAGATCCGGGCCATCACGCCGATCCAGTAGTCGTTGGGCGCCACCAGAGGCGCCACCAGGACCACCAGCCCGAGGACCGCCGCCGCCCACCGCGGGAAGCCGGGCTCGGCCATGTCAGACTTTCGCTCGCGCGGCCACGGTCTCGCCCAGGAGGCCCGTCGGCCGAACCACGAGGACCACGATCAGGAGCACGAACGCGACGACGTCCTTGTAGGCCGGGTTCATGAAGGTGACGGCAAGGCTCTCCACCAGCCCGAGGATCAGGCCACCCAGCATCGCGCCCCGGATGTTGCCGATCCCGCCGAGCACCGCCGCGGTGAAGGCCTTGAGGCCGGCCGAGTACCCCATGAAGAAATCGATCTGGGTGTAGTAGAGCCCGACCAGCACCCCGCCGGCCCCGCCGAGCGCCGAGCCCATGAAAAAGGTGACGGCGATGACCCGCCGGACGTTGACCCCCATGATGGCGGCCATCTCGCGATCCTCGGCCACCGCGCGGATCGACCGACCGAGCGTCGTTCGCTGCACGAGGAGATGCAGGCCCCACATCATCAGCCCGGCCACGACGACCATGACGATCACGAGCGCCGAGATGCTGGCCCCGGCGATCTGGATCCGCCAGCTGCGGGGGAACAGAAGGCTCGTCATGTAGACCTTCATCCGGGCGCCCTGGGTCAGCATGACGGCGTTCTGGAGGAAGATGGAGGCGCCGATGGCGCTGATGAGGGGTCCGAGACGGGTGGCCCCGCGTAGGTAGAGCGGCCGGTAGGCGAAGCGCTCGAGCCCCACGCCAAGCGCACCGGCGAAGAGCATCGCAGGGAGCAGCATGAGTGGCAGCACCCATGCCGGGTGAAGCCCGCCCACCTGGGCCCGGAGCAGCAGGGCCAGTACCCACCAGCCCACGTAGGCGCCGATCATGAAGATCTCGCCGTGGGCGAAGTTGATCATGAAGAGAATGCCGTAGACCATCGTGTAGCCGAGGGCGACAAGCCCGTAGACGGTCCCGAGGGCGAGGCCGAAGACGAGCTGCTGGGGCAGGATCGCGAGGACGTCCGCCACGGCGTCAGTCTTCGCCCAGGTAGGCACGCCGGATAGAGTCGGTGGCCAGGAGGGTTCGGGCCGTGTCGTGGATGACGATCCGGCCGTTCTGCAGCACGTAACCCCGGCTGGCGATCGAGAGCGCCACGGGCGCGTTCTGCTCGACCACCAGGATCGTGGTCCCCGATCGGTTGATGGCCTGGATGATGTCGAAGACCTGGTCCACCAGCACGGGCGCGAGTCCCATCGAGGGCTCGTCCATCAAGAGCAGGCGGGGGCGGGCCATGAGGGCGCGTCCGATGGCCAGCATTTGCTGCTCGCCACCCGAGAGCGTGCCGCCGAGTTGGTGCTGGCGCTCCAGAAGCCTTGGGAAGAGCGCCCACACGCGCTCGAAGTCCTCGGCCACCTCGCCGGCCGGCGCCTTCTGGCGGGTGAAGGCCCCCATGGCAAGGTTCTCCCACACGGTCATGCGGGCGAAGATCCGGCG
>QHSA01000015.1 GCA_003220315.1 Candidatus Rokuibacteriota bacterium | reverse complement strand
TCACGAGCGCCTTGACCTCGGGCCCGTAGACGGTGATGTTGTTGTCGAACTCCGGGTTCGGCCAGATGATCGAGTCCACCTCGCTCATCGGCCCGCTCGCGTAGGTCTGGAACCACTCGATGTCGGGCGGCGCGCCGGCCGGCGCCGGGCCGACCACGAGCGCGGCGGCGCCGTCACCGAAGATCATCCGCGACGTCCGCACGGTGCCGATCTTGTCCGAGAACCGCTCGCCGCACACGACGAGCACGGGGCGCTCGACCTCCTGGAGGAGGCGCACCGCCTCGGAGAGGCCGTAGGGGAGGCCGGCGCACGCCGCGACCATGTCGCACGAGGCGTGCGTCTGAAGCATGCCGAGCTGTCCCGACAGCCACGTCGCCAGCGAGGGCATCATCTTGGCGGAGGTGCACGAGCAGAAGAGCACCGCGCCGATCTCCTCGGGCCGTCGCCCGGCCTTCGCGAGCGCGCGCTGGGCGGCGAGGAGGGCGATGTGGTCGAGGTCGAGCTCGGTGTAGAGCCGCTCGACGATGCCGGTCTTCTCCTCGATCTCCTTCGCCGTCATCGGCGACCAGCAGTACGCGGTGTTGCGGATCAGGTCGTCGTTGGTGCAGACGATCTCGCCCTTGTACACGGCCAGGGCCTCGACGCGCGGCATGACGGCGAACCGCTGCCGCACGTCGATCGCCGGGTACGGCGTGACCGGCGCCTTCGCCGGCAGCGGCGCGGGGCGGCGGGGCGGGACGCGCCGGCCGGCCTTGACGCGGCGGATGAACTGCACCACCTCGTCGCTCCGCGGGGAGAACACCACGACGAAGTCGTCGTCGTGGAGCTTCCCGACCTCGATCACGCGCGTCTTCGAGCGGTCCCAGCGGTACTGGTTGTGGAGCACCATCGCCTGGCGCCCGAGCGCCTCGAGCTCGGGGACGCGGTGCGCGAATTCGATGATGTCGTCGTAGCCGTAGCCCGGGTAGTCGGGATCGTACGCGAGCAGGTGGTAGGTGAGGCTCTGCGCGTTCGCGAGGATCTCCGACACCGTGGGCTTGATCGCCGGGAGCTCCGCGCCCGCGCCCTTCTTGTGGCGGAAGACGTCGAGGAGGATGCGCGAGATCTTGTCCTCCGTGCCCTCGTCCCACGCCGGCGGGAGCGCCCGGTAACCCGACTCGATCGCGCTCGTCAGCTCCCCGCCGTCCCAGGGCTGGAAGATCGGCAGGAACACGTCGTCGCGCTGGCGGGGGACGTCGCGCCAGCGCATCGGCCGCTTCTCGTACATCGTCATCGCGTAGCGGTTCACCCAGAAGAGGTTCAGCGCCAGGTCGCGGAGCAGGTCGTAGCGGCCGTTGTAGGCGTGCGCGTCGACCTTGGCGACGATGTCGACCTCGGTCGGGGCCTTCTCCTCGAAGTCGCGCTTGATCACCGCGGCGAACTGATCGAGCGTCTCGAAGACGGAGAAGTCGAGCGCCGGGAAGAAGTTGAACGGGAAGACGATCCGCCCGTAGCGGTTGATCACGAACGGCTTCATGGTGACACTCCCTCGACTCGGGTCGGTCCGGGGTACGACCTTACGACCGACCGCGGCTCAGGGCAAGTCGACCAGGCGGATGCGGACCTTGCCCTCTTGCGCCAGCAGCGAGAGCAGTGACGCCGCGGCGTCCTCCGAGATCCCGAGCCGACGGCCGATCTGGGCCGGCGCGACGGGTCCATGCCCCTCGAGCGACTCGAGGATCTCCTGCTCGAGGTCGCCCCACCAATCGTCCATGCCGCGCGTCCCCTCCATGGGGCTGGCGCGGAGCAACAACCGTGCCCGCCGCGTGCGCCCGGGATTTCAGGAGGATGCGGCGGTGGCGCTCGGGGTCCTGCCGCCCGCATGCGCAGCGCCGGCGGCGAGCGCCCACGATTTCAGCAGGTGAGTATAATGACGCCATGCCCATGATGACCGAGCGTGACCGTGCCGCCGTCCGCAAGGAGTTCGAGAAGCTCACCGGCCCCGTGAGGCTCGTCGTGTTCTCGCAGGAGCTCCTGGCCGGGGACCTCTGCCGCCAGAACGAAGCGCTCGTCCGCGAGGTCGCCGAGCTTTCCGACCAGATCAGCGTGGAGGTCCTCAACCCGGCGATCGACCGCGAGCGCGCCGCGGCGTACGGCGTGGAGCAAGTGCCGGCGATCGTCGTGGAGGGCGCCCGTGACTATGGGATACGATTCTACGGGGTCCCGACCGGCTACGAGTTCGGCAACCTGATCGATTCGATCGTGGTGACGTCCACCGGGCAGACGGCGCTCGCCGAGGAGACGCTCGCGACGCTCCGGACGCTCACCGCCGACGTGGACATCAAGGTCTTTTCGACGCCCACCTGACCCTACTGCCCCCGGGCCGTGCGCCTGGCGCAGCATATGGCGGTCGCCTCCGAGCGGGTCCGGTCGACCACGATCGAAGCGACCGAGTTCCCCGAGCTGTCACGCGCGTACCAGGTCATGGGCGTGCCGAAGATCGTCATCAACGATCGCGTGCAGTTCGAGGGGGCCGTCCCCGAAAAGGATTTCCTCGGTGCCGTGCTCCAAGCCGTGAGCGCCTCCTGAACAAGTCCGTCCGTCGCCGGGGCCAGCGCCGGCATAGCCCTTCCTCGACCACGCTAGCTGTCGCGCGTGGCGGGAATTCCGCTCGCGGCGCGGCCGAGTCAATCCCCAGAAGCTACGGGTCTCGGAAGGGCCACGCCGACGCTGGCCCCGGCGACAGCCGGGGTGCTCGACGGGGACCGCGCCCCGCCCTCCGCTCGCGCGCGGCGCCGCTCCTGTTTACGTACGGAACGCTGATGCGGGGGTACGCGCTGCATCCGGTGCTCGCGCGCGGAGCGACGTTCGTCGAGCAGGGGCGCATGCGCGGCCGGCTGCTCGATCTCGGGAGGTATCCCGGGCTGATCGACGGGCGCGGAACGGTGCGCGGGGAGCTGTACCGGATCGATGCGCCCGAAGTTCTCCCGGCCCTCGACCGCGAGGAGGGTTACAATTTCGACCGTCGCCCGGCGACCGTGACGCGCACGAGCGGGAGGCGCGCACGGGCGTGGGTCTACTGGTATCGCGGACCGCAGCACCGTGCCGTGGCGATTCCGGACGGCGACTACCGCCGGGCGCGTCCGGCCGGGGACCACCCATGACCTTGGGGAGGACGCAATGGCGCTGACCGCTGCCGAGCTCGTGAAGGCCGATCAGGAGCATCTGATCCATCCGCTCCACCATCCATCCGAGAACGCGGAGCCGGTCATCTACGTCCGGGGGCGCGGCGCGACGGTCTGGGACATCGGCGGCCACGAGTATCTCGACGGGCTGGCGGGCCTCTGGAACGTCAACGTGGGGCACGGGCGCGCGGAGCTCGCCGACGCGGCGTCCGCCCAGATGAAGGAGCTCGCGTACTTCACGGGCTACGTGGGCTCGTCCAACATCCCGGCGATCACGCTGGCCAATCGCCTCATGGAGATCACGTACGACAACATGCAGGCCGTCTTCCTCGCATCGGGTGGCGCCGAGGCGAACGAGTCGGCGTTCAAGACGGCGCGCTTCTACTGGAAGGCGGTCGGCAAGCCCGACAAGGTGAAGATCATCGCGCGCCACCAGGCCTACCACGGCGTCACGCTGCAGGCGATGAGCGCCACCGGGATGAGCGCCTACTGGAAGATGTTCGAGCCGCGCGTGCCGGGGTTCGTCCACATCCCGACGTGCTACCCGTACCGGTTCCAGGGCGCCAAGCCCGGCGAGACGGTGGGCCAGGCGGCGGCGCGCGCGCTGGAGGAGGCGATCCTCCGTGAGGGGCCCGACACGGTCGCCGCGTTCATCGGCGAGCCGATCCACGGCGGCGGTGGCGTCCTCTACCCGACCGACGACTACTGGCCGCGCGTGCGCGAGGTGTGCACGCGGCACCACGTGCTGCTCATCGCCGACGAGGTCATCACGGGGTTCTGCCGGACGGGCCGGTGGTTCGCGCTCATGCACTGGAACGTCAAGCCCGACATCCTCTCGTTCGCCAAGGGCGTCACGTCGGGCTATCTCCCGCTCGGCGGGATCATGATCACGAAGGCGATCAAGGACGCGATGGACTCGGTGAAGCCCGAGGACCGCTGGATGCACGCGTACACCTACTCGGGCCACCCGACGTGCTGCGCGGTCGCCGTGAAGAACCTCGAGATCATGACGCGCGAGCGCCTCTGGGAGAACGCGGCGAAGATGGGCGAGCGGCTCTTCGCCGGGCTCCGGACCGCGTTCCGCGACCACCCGCACGCGGGCGACATCCGCGGCGGCAAGGGGCTCCTCGCGGCCGTCGAGCTGGTCGAGGACCTCGCGACCCAGAAGAATTTCGGCGCCGACCGGAAGGTGGCGGCGCGGATCCAGGCGGAGATGATGAAGCGCGGCGTCGTCACGCGAACGCGCGCGGTGGTCGGGCCGCACCCGGCCCCGGGCGACACGATCTACTACGCGCCGCCGCTGGTCGTGACCGAGGCGGAGGTCGACCGGCTGGTCGCGGTCGCCCGGGACGCCGTGAAGGCCGTGCTGGGCGCGTAAGCCGCGCGGCCCGCGTGAGGCTCATCACCGCCCACCGCATCCTGATCGGCGCGGGGATCGCGTTCTTCCTCTTCTACGCGGTCGTCCAGCTGCGTCTCTACGCGCGCGGCGGCGGCGCGGCGCCGCTCGTCCAGGCGTGCGTCTCCGCGGCCGTCGCCGCCGGCTTCGTCCTCTACTACCGGACGCTCAAGCGATGGGGGCGCCGCCCGTAGCCACGGCGGTCCTGATCTACGACGCCGAGTGCGCGATGTGCCGGGCGAGCGCGCTCTGGCTCATGCGCCTGGCGCTGTCCGGCGGTGCCCTCGAGATCCTCCCGTGCCGCTCCGAGCCGCGGCGCAAGCGCTTCCCGCAGATCTCCGACACGGCGTGCACGGCGGCGATGCAGCTCGTCCTGCCCGACGGTCGCGTGCTCGGGGGCGCCGACGCGGTGCCCGAGCTCCTCCGGCGCATCCGCGGGCTCGGCTGGCTCGCCGCGGTCTTCGCGCTCCCCGGCGCCCGCCCGCTCGCCCGACGCGTGTACGCGTGGATCGCGAAGAATCGCATGCGGATCTCCTGCGCGGCGCCGCGCCGATGACGCCCGGCTACCAGCTGGTCCGGACGGTCATCCGCCTGCTCCTCCGGCTCTTCTATCGGCGGATCGACGTCGTCGGCCGCGAGCGCATCCCGGCCACCGGCCCCGTGCTCGCCGTCGCCAACCACCACAACTCGATCGTCGACGCCATGCAGGTGGTGATGCTGTTCCAGCGGCCGGTGATGGTACTCGCCAACGCGCCGCTCTTCCGCCATCCGCTCATCGGCCCGTTCCTCCGGATGATGCACGCCGTGCCGGTGAGCCGTCGCGTCGAGGCCGGGGACGACCCGAAGAAGAACGAGGCGATGTTCGCCGCGGCCATCGGCGTGCTCCGCGGCGGCGGCGTCCTGCTGATCTTTCCCGAGGGCCGGACCCAGCCGCAGCCGACGCTCTTGCCCGTGCGCACCGGCGCCGCACGCATCCTGCTCGGCGCCGAGACCGCGGCGGGCGGCCGCTGCGGCATCACGCTGCTGCCGCTCGGCATGGTCTTCCACGACCCGGGCACATTCCGCTCGGCGTCGGTCCAGATCATGGTGGGCGAGCCGGTGCCGACGGCCGACGTGATCGCCGCCTATCCCGAGCACCCGGCGGATGTCGTGCGCGAGCTGACCGCGCGGATCGCCGAGGCGATTCGCGCAGGCATCGTCGAGGCCGAGGACCACTACACCCTCGAGCTGCTCGACGTGCTCGAGCGCGCGTGGTTCCAGGAGGCGACGCGCCCCGGCGCGGCCGAGCAGGCGCTCTCCTGGAAGCAGCGGGTGATGCGGGGCGCGCGCTACCTGGCCGAGCGCGAACCGCACCGTGTGGCGGCGCTGCGCCGGCGGGTCGAGCTCTACTGCGCGCACCTCGACGAGGTCGGCGTCCCGAGCGAGCAGCTCGGGCGGCCGTACACGCCCGGGCTGGTCGTCCGCTACGTCGTCGAGAATCTCGTCTGGCTGGCGCTCGGCCTGCCGCTGGCGCTCTGGGGCCTCGCCTGTCACGCGCTGCCGTATTGGCTGACCGGGAAGACGGTCGCGCTCCTGGGACGCACGGCGGAGGAAGAGGCGACCGACAAGATGGCCGCCGGGCTCGTCCTGTATCCGATGTGCTGGGCCCTCGAGGCGTGGCTCGTGTGGCGGCTCGCCGGCCTCGCGCTGTTCCTCACGTTCCTCCTCGCGGTGATCCCCTCCGGCGTGCTGGCGCTGGCCTGGCGCGAGCGACTCGGGGACGTCGGCCGGCAGGCGCGCGCGTTCGTCTGGTTCCTCACCGACCGCGACCTGCACCGCCGGCTGCTCCAGGAGCGCCGGGCCCTGGTGGACGAGGCGCGGGCGCTCGGCGACCTCGTGCCTCCGCATGCCGGCTGACGGCTGGCGCCGCGCGTCGGGCGTCATGCTCGGCGCGCTCACCGCGCTCAACGGCCTCAACTACCTCGACCGCTACGTCGCGGCCGGCACGCTGCCGCTCATCCTCGCCGGCCTCGCGATCTCCGACGCGCAGGGCGGGCTGCTGCAGTCGCTCTTCATCGTCGCCTACTCGCTGGTGTGTCCCGTCGCCGGCTGGCTCGGCGACCGCCAGCCGCGCCTGCGCCTGGCCGCCCTCGGCGTCTTCGTCTGGAGCGCCGCGACGGTCGCCTCGGGTCTGGCGCCGACGTACGCGCTGCTGCTCGTCGCGCGCGCGGTGATCGGCGCGGGCGAGGCGAGCTACTCCGTGGTGACGCCGTCGCTGCTGTCGGACTGCTATCCCGCCGAGCGCCGGGCGCGGGCGCTCGGCATCTTCTACGCCGCCATCCCCGTGGGCAGCGCGCTCGGGTACATCCTGGGCGGCGTCGTCGGCGAGGCCTACGGCTGGCGGGCCACGTTCTTTATCGCCGGCGCGCCCGGCGCCGCGCTCGCCTTCCTGCTGCTGCTGCTCGCCGAGCCGCGCCGCGGCGCGCTCGACGCGGCGGCCTCCACCGCGCCCGTCTCGCTGGCACTGGGCGACTCGCTCCGCAGCCTGGCGCGCCGCCGCTCCTACGTGGTGAACACGGCCGCCCAGGTGATCTACACGTTCGCGATGGGCGGGCTGGCGACGTGGATGCCGACCTACTTCGTGCGCGTGCGCGGCATTCCGCTGGCGAGCGCGGCGTCGACCTTCGGCGTGCTGCTCGTGGTGGCCGGCTTCCTCGGGACGCTGCTCGGCGGCCGCGTGGCCAGCGGCGTGGCCCGGCGCTGGCCCGGCGCCGACTTCGTCGTCTCGGGCTGGTCCCTCACGGCGTCGATCGGCTTCACGCTCGTCGCGGTCCTGGCGCCGCAGCCCGTCGTCTTCTGGCCCGCGATGTTCGTCACGCTCTTCCTCCTCTTCGTCAATATCGGCCCCCTCAACGCCGCGATGGCCAACGTCCTGCCCGCCGAGCTTCGCGCCCGCGGCTTCGCGGTGACGACGATGCTCATGCACCTGCTCGGCGACGCCGCCTCGCCGTGGCTCATCGGCGCGGCCTCCGACGTGGTCGGCCTCGAGATGCCGGTGCTCGTGACCGGCTGTGTCCTCGCCGTCGCCGGCCTGGTGCTGCTCTGGGGCCGCGCGACCCTCGTGAACGACCTCAAGCTCGCAGGGGAGGCCGCGCGATGACGGGATCCACGGCGCTCTGGGCGGTGCGACTCGGCCTCGTCGTGGTCGGGCTGGCCGGCTGGTTCTGGACGCAACGGCTCATCGCCCGGCGCGCGTGGCCCGAGCGCGGCATCGGCGACGCCATGCACCTCTGGACCGCGGCGCTGAACCGCTATCTGCGCGCGCACCCTGCGACGGCGAACGCGCTGCTGATCGCCACCTCGGCCGTCATCGACGGCCTCGGGCTCTTCCTCCTGGCCTCGGCCATCTTCGGCCCGACGATCCGCCCCTTCCTCGGCCTGCTGATCGTCTACGTGCTGCGACAAGTCAGTCAGGGTCTGTGCTCGCTGCCGCAGCCCGACGGGATGATCTGGCGCCGCCCCGGCTTCCCGTCGCTGCTCGTGACCTACGGCACGGCGGGCGACCTCTTCTTCTCCGGCCACACGGCGATCGCCGTCTACGGGTGCGTCGAGCTGGTGCGGCTCGGCGGTCCCGTGCTCCCCGCCCTCGGCGTGGCCATCGCGAGCGTGGAAGCCCTCACGGTGCTCGTCCTGCGCGCCCACTACACGATGGACGTGCTCGCCGCCATCGTCGCGGCGCTGTGGGCCGCGGACGTCGCCAGCGCCGCCGCACCGGCCGTCGACCGCGCACTGGCCGCGCTCGTCGGCGGTTGAGGGCGCTGCACGAGGAAGCGGCAGCGGAGCCGATCCTGCTCATTCCCGCGGCACGGCAGGGGCGGCGCGCTCGCGTTACACCGCGCCGAGGCCCGAGTTCCCGCATACTTCCGCCGATCGAGCATCCGCGAGGCGTTGGCACGACGTTTGTTACTTGCGAGGTCACGAGCCGAGGGTCCGACGCCGGGTCCCTGCTCACGCGAGTGAACGAGATGGAGCAGATCAAAGCCGAGAAGGATGGTCTCGACGTCGGGGCGGACCTGCCGCGCTCGGACCTTCCCCTGCCGGGAGTCTCGCGGCTGATCGCCGACGCGATCCCGCGCCTCGTCGACCAGCTGGCGGCCGCCCAGCCCGGCCGCATTCATCGCGAGGCGCTCGAGCTGCTGGAGCGGCCGCTCCTGGCGCACGTGCTCGCGTTGACGGGCGGCAACCAGTTGCGCGCCGCCCGGCTGCTCGGGCTCAACCGCAACACGCTCCGCAAGCGCTGCCGCGAGCTCGGGCTCGCGTTGCCGCGCGCGGCGCGCGGAGGGGCTGCGACGAAGCCCGCGGCGCTCTAAGAGCGGCTCGGGTCTGGGCCGGGCGGCTCCCTCCGCAGCGCACGGCGAAGAAATTTCCCCGAGGGGGTCTTGGGGACCTCGTCCACGATCTCGACCTCACGCGGATACTTGTAGGCGGCGAGTCGCTCCCGGCAGAAACCGATCAGGTCGGTCGCCGTCACGGTCCCCTCCCAGCCGCCCTTGAGGGCGACGAACGCTTTGACGGTCTCGCCGCGGTACGGGTCGGAGATTCCGACGACCGCCGCTTCCCGGACGGCCGGGTGCTCGTACAGTACGTCCTCGACCTCTCGCGGCCAGACCTTGTAGCCTGACGCGACGATCAGGTCCTTCTTGCGATCCACCAGGTAGAACCAGCCGCTCGCGTCGCGCTTGCCCACGTCCCCGGTGTGAAGCCAGCCCTGACGAATCGCGTTGGCGGTCTCCTCCGGCTTTCCCCAGTAGCCGGCCACCACCATCGGCCCCTTGATCACGATCTCGCCCACTTCCTCCGGCCCCATCTCG
>QHSA01000014.1 GCA_003220315.1 Candidatus Rokuibacteriota bacterium | reverse complement strand
ACAGCGTCTACGGGCTCTTCCCGGTGCTCCGCGAGCGCCGCACGCAGCTCGCCGGCTCGCTGTCCGGCGGCGAGCAGCAGATGCTCGCCATCGGCCGGGGACTCATGGCGCGACCCGACCTGCTGCTGCTCGACGAGCCGTCGCAGGGACTCGGGCCACGGATCGTCGAGATCATCTTCGAGGCGATCGCGGCCAGCCGGCGCACGCGCCGGCTGACCATCCTGCTCGTCGAGCAGCGCGTCGTCGAGGCGCTCGAGCTCTGCGATCGCGGCTACGTGCTGGAGACCGGGCGGGTGACGCTGGTCGGCGAGCGCGAGACGCTCCTGGCCGACCCGCGCGTGCAGCACGCCTACCTGGGCGCGTGATCGTCAGCCGAGCTCGTCCCTGAGCCTCGGTTTCTGCACCTTCCCTGTCGGCGTGCGCGGGAACTCGTCCGCCTTCCGGAACACGAACCGCGCGGGCACCTTGTAACCGGCGAGCCGCTCCCGGCAGAACGCCGCCAGCGCCTCCGCCGACGCGGTCGCGCCGTCGTGGAGCTCGACGGCCGCCACCACCAGCTCGCCCCGCGCGCGATCGGGGACGCCGACCACGTAGGCCTGCTTGACCGCGGAATGGCTCAGCAGCACGGCCTCCACCTCGAGCGGGGCCACGTTGATGCCGCCCGTCTTGATCATCTCCTTCAGCCGTCCGCGGAAGCGCACCCGCCCGTCGTCGCCGATGAGGCCGAGATCGCCGGTGACGAAGGACCCCTCGGCGTCGAAGGCCGCGCGCGTCTGCTCGGCGTCGTTGAAGTAGCCGGGCGTCACGTGGCCCTTCACGCGAAACTCGCCGACGTCGCCGGGCGGCAGTGCCCGGCCGCTCTCCGGATCCACGACGCGGATCGTCATGCCGGGCAGCGGCCGCCCCTGCGTCTCGAGCCGCAGCGCGAGCGCGTCGTGGGCGTCGGTCACCGCGCAGTTGCCGTAGGTCTCGGTCGAGCCGTACACGTTGCAGAGCTCGCGCGCCGCCACCGCCTCTATCGTCATCTGGATGTCCTCGGGCAGGCCGATCGTGAGGCCGGTCCGCATCGCCGCGAGCGCGCGGTGCGGCCGGTCGGGATGCTCCAGCATCGCGCGCGCCATGTGGGCCATGCCGTAGTAGACGCTGCAGCGCTGCTCGTCGAGGAGGGCGAGCGCCTCGCCGGGCTCGAAGCTCTCCTGGAGCACGAAGGCTCCGCCGTGCGTCATGATCGCCGGCAGCGCGTTCGCCGAGCCGAACGACCAGAAGAGCGGCACCGCGAGCCAGACGCGATCGGCGGTGGTCAGGTGCTGGCGCTCGCCGATGTTGAAGCCGTTCTCGACCACGCTGCCATGGGCGAGCACGACGCCCTTGGGCGTGGCCGTCGAACCGGACGTGTAGAGGATGTAGCACGGGTCGCTCGCCGTCACCGAGGCCTGCGCCGCGCGCAGCGCCTCCGTCCGGACCGCCGATGCGCGCGCGACGAAATCGCCGAGCCGATAGACGCCGTCGTGCCGCCGTGAGTCGAGGCAGACGACCGCGCGCAGCTCGGGCAGGCGCTCGCTGCGGAGCTCGCCGGGCGACGAAGTCGCCAGCTCAGGGCAGGCCGCGTACAGCGGATCGAGGTAGCTGCGCCCGCGGAAGGCCTCCATCGTGATGATGACGGCGGGCCGGCAGTGCTCGATCGTCCACGCGATCTCGCGGGGCGCGGAGAAGGTGCTGACGCCGACGGTGATGGCTCCGAGCTTGCCGATCGCGAAGGCCGCGACGAGCCACTCCGGACGGTTGGGGAGGAGGACGGCGACGCGGTCGCCCTTCCGGACGCCGACGGCGAGGAGCGCGCGCGCCAGCTCATCGGCCCGGGCCAGGAGCGCGCCGTACGTGAGCCGCTGATCGCGGACGATCACGGCGTCTGCGTCGGGACGCGCCCGCGCCGCCTCGTCCAGCAAGTCGCCGAGTGTCCGGCTGCGGGTCGGCATACTGGCCTCGACTATAGCCGGCTCTCCGGCGTTGGGAACGCCGTTACACGCAATGCATTCCGCCTCCGCTCATCGCGTGCTGAGGAAGATACACCTCGTGCCCCTCCTTCTCGAGAAGGTGGGCAAGTTCCAGGTTGAAGGCCCGCTCAGCCTCTGTGAAGAGCGGTCCGGCAAGGTAGATCTTCATGGATTCTCCTCGCCCCTAAACTGAGGTGAGGCGTCACGAGGAGGCGCAGAGCCAAGAGGCGACCAGCGCCCCGAGCCCGGCCAACGCCAGCATCCATTGCACCGACGGGCGCGGCGCTCTCGGCAGCGCGAGTCCAGCGGCCAAACCGAGCACGCCGCCGACCAGGAGCCCGAAGAGATGGGCAAGGATGTCGGCGTCCGGGCTCGTGCCGAGGAGGGCGAGCAGGGCGAGGCACGCTGCGAGGACCACCCACGGTTTTCGCGCCGCCCGACCGCCCCGTCCGCGCGCCACGACGCGCGTGGTCGCGAGGATCCCGATGGCACCGAAGATCGCCGTCGAGGCCCCGACCGAGGCGTGATGGGCGCTGTGCGCGACGGCGGTGAGGGCGTTGCCCCCGGCGCCGGCGAGGAGGACCAGCCAGAGGCCGAGACCAGGCCCAAGTTCCCGGCTCACCGCGCCCACCAGAACGACGCTCGCCGCCGCGTTGCCGAGCAGGTGGGACGCGTCGGCGTGAAGCGTCAGCGCGGTGACGGTCCGCCACCACTCGCCGGCGACAATGCGATCGGTCGCGGCGCTGCCACGCGCGAACCACGCGCTGTGTCGAGTGCGCGGCCCGGTGACGGCGAAGAACCCGATCAGCAGGAGGGCGACGGCAACGCCGAGGGCTGTCGCGCCGGCCACGGGGGTGGCGACAGCGGCGACAGTGTCGGCGCGCTCGTCTTGCCTCTCCCGGTCGTAGCCGTCGAGGGCGTCGAGAGCGGCGTGCGCGTCGAGCGGCGCGACGATGAGCGCCCAGCCGTCCGGTCGGCGTCGCAGCCTGTGCGGAATGCCAGTGGCGGCGAGCACGACTGCCCATTCGTCGGCGCGCTCGCGCTCGGGCGTCACGCGCACGGCGGCCCCTTGGAGGTCCTCCATCTCGAGCAATCATAAACTTCCCACGGGTACCGCGGGAGGGGTTCGCGGTAGGGACTCCTTCAACCGGACGAGGGCCTCGTCCCAGACGTGGTCGCGTCCCTCAAGGCGTCGCATTCGCTACCGTCGCGAGAACGCCGAAACTGAAAAGCCGAACGTCAGACCAATCGTGAACTGCCAGTCGGGCGCCACGTGACTGATACCGTGTCGAACGCCAGCGTCCAGAAACAGGCTCTTGGACGTCGGCTGCCAGATGATGCCGAGTAGAGCCGAGTTGTTCGGCCGCTCGCCCTGGGTCGTCTCGCCATTGACCTCGCCGACGAGCCGAAGCTTCGAATGGAGCGGCAGCTCGCCGATGACACCCCAGATCCCGAACACCTGCCGGTCCCGGTCGAGACCACCGCCTCCGTTGACGTGCAGCGTGACGGCCGCCAGCTTTCCGCTCACGATACCGATCGCCTCGAATCCGACGCCATGTTCGTGAGGAAGCGTCGACGGAAGCAACGGGCCGGCCTCCACGGCGATGCTCAGCCCTGGCTTCTCCTGGAGCACCCCCTCCTTGAGGACGCCTTTCAGGGACAAGCCCGGGTCAGTGATTTCGACCTCCGGACTCACCTCGAGACGAAACTCGCCGACCAGCTCCAACCGCTTCGCGAAGCCATAGTTGAGCACCATGCTGGGAGTCGCGATCGTGTTCCTCCGGCGGGTCCGCTCGAGGTTGAAATAGCCGAGCTCGATCTCGACTTCTCTCGGGTCGGCAACGGCCGCGTCCGTGGAGACGAATGGGCGGTAGGCCCACGCTGATGCCGGGATGAGTAAAACGGCGCACAGCGCCAGGAGGACCTTAATTTCGATGCGGGCCGACCCTTTTCTTGTTCCGCCGGCGCGTACACTCGATGGGTCCGTGGGTCGACGGCGAGGCTGTGAATCTTCGGCTCTACTTGCGGCTGTTCGTATGGTCGAGCGCCGCCTTCAGCGCCTGTGCCAGCTTCGTCGGGTCGTCGTTGGCCCAGAAGTGCATGTAGAAGAGGCGTGGCATGTCCAGGAGCGCGTGATTGTGGATCGCCGTCACGTCGACGCCGTGCTGCCCAAGCGTCTTGGCCACGGCGTTCACTTCCTGGTCGATCAGTACGAAATCCCCCGTGATGGCCGCTTTGCCGTCGCTCGTCGGCTGAAAGTTCATCACGGTCACGACGCCCATCGCCGGCAGGAGCGCTTGGCCCATCTCCGTGATCGCTTCCGCTCGCGGCACGGTGACCTGGAAGACGCCGGCACCGACATCCCGCCCGGAGCGCCCGAGCGCCTGCTCGATCGCCTTCGTGTCCAGCGCGGGACCGGGAGCCGGCGCCGCCGCTGGAGGGCCGCCGCCGAGTGGAGTGCCGCTGACGGAGAGGGCCTGGCGGAGCGCGCGCGCCATCTGCACCGCGTCGCCATGCCCGCTGTAGTGCATGTACATCACGTGCGGCGACATCTCGTTGAGGTGGTTGTGGATCGCCGTCACCTCGAGACCACCGGCAAAGAGGCCGGACATCACCGCCGGGACCTCCTGATCGAGCAGGACGAGATCACCCATGACCATCGCGTGGTCACCGACCTGCTTGAATGCCGCGTACGATCCCAGAGCGAATCCCGCCTTCACGGGGATGCCCTTCACCGTGACGTTGAGGTCCGTGCGGGGCATGCCGATGCGGAAGACATCGCCCGGTTGTATCTGTCCTGACTTGCCCAGGGCTTGCTCCACGGCCTTCCAGTCCGGATCAGCGGCCAGGGCAGCCGCTGGGACGGCGGCTGCGACCAGGACACCGAACCCGATGACGGCATATTTGATCTGTCGTAGCGTGATCACAATCGCTCCTTCATCGCGCGTGCGCCTCATGAAGGCGCACGACATTCGGCCAGTTGATGTTTTCCATGGACGCGTCGGCCGCGAGATCCAGGCCAGCGAGCTGCGCCGTGATGGCGTTGAGGCGCTTCACGGCGCCGTAGTTGCTGTCCCGCTAGTCCAGCTTTTCGGACACCGTCTTGAACTCATGGCCCTTGACGAGGATCACCTCGGCCACCGGGTGGCCATCCTTGAGGCCGGGCATCACACTCACCACCCGGTAGCCCTTGTTCTCCTTGGCGGCCTGATCGGCCGCCGTCCGAAGCGAGCGCTTGGCCTTGACCATCGCCTCGCTCTGGGCCTTGGCGGCCATCAGGTCGTCGCCGCTCGTGATCGCCTCCGTCTTCGCGACCTTCCCCGTCGTGTGGTCGACAACAACCTCCGAAAATCCAGAACCCTCCTTCGTGTAGACCGACAGCTGCAGCTTGCCGTTCTCCACCTCATACTTCGCCGAAATTGGCGTCCCGGCTGTTGCACTGGCCGAGAGTCCGGTTTGCAACGAGACCTTCGCCGCGCTGAGCGCTTTGGCGAGTTCGGCGTGCTCTTTGGCCTCGTCCTTCTGGGCCCATGCCGGTTGTCCACTCAACAGCCACCCTGCGGTGATCGCCAGCGCGATGCTTCGCTTCATGACCATGTCCTCCTTCATTTGGGTTTGGTGCCCTTCACCTGACCTCTTGTTGAGACGAGCGCATGGGACGCGATGTCACATCGATGGCAAAGAATTCGCAAGGACGCGCTAGTCGGGGAGGGCGGATCTCTTTCCGCCGTGAGGAATAGGTCGGCCTGACCGTCACCACCACGGGGATCATGGACCACATCAACCTGAGCCCCTACATCAAGCAGCGCCTCTGGAAGGTGTTGAACTCGGCGCCGCCGAAGGTTCCTTCCTAAATGGCCGAGAACCTGGTGGGCAAGGACTCGCCGATAGCAGGATTTTTGATCCAGCGCGCGGTGGCACGTAAGCGATTGAAATGGCGGGCTCGACGGGATTTGAACCCGCGACCTCTGGATTGACAGTCCAGTGTGCTAACCAGGCTGCACCACGAGCCCGCATCTATTTTTCCAGAGCTTGGCGAACGAGCGTGGATCATACCATGGCCCAACGTGCGCGTCAGCTTCCGAGCCACATCCGGAGGTCGCCCACGGAGGTCGGCGCGATGCTCCGACGCCTCAGGGCACACGCACCTCGGCCGCCTTCAGCCCGAGGCCTCCCGGCACCCGCAGCGACGATTGTCCGGGAAATGTCAGGTACATCCCGCCGCGGTGAGCGCGTACACGCGCGAGCCGGCCTCCACGTAGCGCGGCGCCCGTATCGCGGAGGACGGGGTCTTGAGGAAGGCGGCGGCCTTGTTGACGCGATGAGACGCGGCTAGAACGTCCCGCCGCCCCCGCCACCAGCCCCGCCTCCCGCGCTCCCGCCGGATCCGCCACCGCTCGAGGCGAATCCGCTCGCGCCACTCGCGAAGCCGCCCGTCCGGCTCGTCAGGATCGCCTCCGTCGTGGTCCGTCCGAAGAGCGTGAGCCCGGACTGATAGCTGTCGAGCGAGAACGGTGCGGGGCCCGTGTACCAGCCCGGGAGGTCCACCTTGACGCCGTTGAAGTTGAAGATCCAGCGCTCGGTGACGCCGAGCGAGATCGCCCACGGCAGGAACCGGTGGAGCGTGTCGGATGGCATGCGCTCGAGCCGGTCCTTCTCGGCGCGCTCGAGGAACTCCTGGAAGCCGCGCACGCGCGCCAAGAGCTGCACGCCGCGCCACGTGCGGTGGGCCATGGCGCGCGACCAGCCCAGGAGGACCAGGCCGCTCGCGCCGATGGCGATCGGCAGCACGAGGCCGTAGGCGTCGAGCCACGAGGGCCAGTAGCCCGGCAGGACGAACGCGGCGACGAGCAGCAACGCGCCCGGGACCATCCAGTCCCGCCGCATGCGCGCGGGCGACGAGGGGAAGAGGCCGTCCTCGGCCATGAGTCGGTAGAGCCGGTCCCGGATCGGCGGGAAGACGTGGTCGTAGTCGCGGCGCACCTCGGAGAGGAGGCGCATGTTGAGCACCCAATCGGCGGAGAAGAGCTTGGCGAGCACGAAGAGCTCGAAGTCCGTGAGGTTCGGATCGCCGCCGATCGGCTTGAGTCGCTTGAACATGAAGTCGGGCTGGCCGAACGCCGTCGTGATCTGCTCGATGTGCAGGTACCCGCGCACCGCCAGGTCCACGATCGTCGCGAGGACCTCGCGCGGCTCCGCTTTCTCGTCGACGAGCGCGCCGGCCTCCGCGGGAATGAGCCCCGGCGGCGGCTCGTACTCGGGCTTGACCGAGCGGCGCGCCGGGTCGCGCCCGTAGCCCCACCAGACGAGCCAGCCCAAGCCGAACGCCAGGAGCGGGAGCGCGAGGGGCCAGGTGTCGCCCGCGAGCCAGCGCGCCTCGGTCAGCGGCGAGGGGCGGCCGATGTAGCCGGGCGGCCAGCCGACGACGACCGTCATGCCCTCGCGCGGCCGCAGGGGTCGGGTCGCGGTGATCCGCAGGTAGCCCCCCACGCGGTCCGTGCGGAAATCCTGCGCGGCCGAGCCTCGCGGTCCCGTGTACGCCGTGGTGCGGACCTCCTTGTCGCTGACGCCGGCTGGCGTGTTGACGTACACCTCGGCGTGCTGGATCGGGACCTCCCACTCGTCGCCCGTCGCATTCCAGTAGAGCTCGTCGTGGTCCTCGAACCTCAGAAGCCCGCGCCGTACCCGGTAGACGAACGTCACGATCTTCTTCGTGTCGGTGGCGCCGGGCACCCACGCCTTGATCCGGACATACCGGCCCGCGTACGCGATCTCCTGGCGGAGGGGCCGGCTCGCCTCGTCGTAGACGCCGATGCCGTCCAGCCGCAACGCGAACTCCAGGCCGGCGCGCTCGTAGCGCACGGGAATCGTGCGATAGACGCCCGCGGGCGCGCCCTGGAACTCGAACGTGATGTCCTCGCGGACGACAAGGCTCGCGTCGGGTTTGACCTGGACGCTCGTCACGAAGTTCGCGATCGTGAAGCCGCGCGCCGCCGCCGCCGCGGGCGACGGAACCACCGCGAGCAGGACCGCGAGCGCGACGAGCGCCCGAGCGATACCCTCAGCTCCCGAACGCGACGCGGGGCGCCTGCCGCTCTCGGGGGCTGTCGAGCTCGAAGTATCCCCGCGGGTGGAACTGGAAGAAGGACGCGATGAAGTTCGACGGGAAGGTCTGCACCGCGGTGTTGAGGTCGCGCACGACCGCGTTGTAGTAGCGGCGCGAGTTCTGGATCGCCTCCTCCAGCTCGCCGAGCGACCCCTGGAGCTGGACGAAGTTCGCGTTCGCCTTGAGGTCCGGATACGCCTCGGCGAGCGCCATGAGCTGGCGGAGGGCGCCCGTGAGCGCGTTCTCCGCCTGCGCGCGCGTCTCCGGCGTCTGCGCGGCGACCGCGGCGCCGCGCGCGCGGGTCACGGCATCGAGCGTGGTCCGCTCGTGGGCGGCGTAGCCCTTCACCGTCTCGACGAGGTTCGGCACGAGGTCGGTGCGCCGCTTGAGCTGGACGTCGATGTCCGACCACGCCTCGTCGGACCGCACGCGCAGGCCGACGAGCTTGTTGTAGCCGGCGATGATCAGCACCACGAGCCCGGCGACTACGAGGACGAAGACGACCCCGCCGACGGTCATGGCAGGCCTCCCGCGCTATCTTAGCATCCGGGGCTCGCCCGACCGAGAAACGCGCCGTGACTCACGTCATGGGCGCACGCGCCGCCGGCGCCGGCGGGCGCCGAGCGCGCTAGCGAGGACGGAGCACGACGCCGACGGCACCGCCCGCGGTCATGAGGGGCAGCGGCCCGAGCCGCCAGGCCGTCATGGTCACCACGGTCGCAAGGGTCAGAAGACCGGTGACGAGGTCCGGCACCGCCTGGGGCAGCATCTGGAGCAGGGCGACCCCGATCATCCCGATCACCGCGGGGCCGACCCCCCTGAGCGCAGCGTTCATCCACGCGATCCTCCTGACGCGCTCGAGCACGGGCACGACGGAGAGCATCAGCACGAACGAGGGCAAGAAGATCGCGGCACCACTCACGACAGACCCCCAGAGACCGCCGACTCGATAACCAACGAATGCCGCGAGCATCACGACTGGCCCCGGCGTGAGCTGACCGAGTGCCAGGCCGTCCAAGAATTCCCGCGGCGACAGCCACTGCAGCTGGTTGACCACCTGGTCCTGGACGAAGGCCAGAATCGCCAGGCCGCCTCCGAAGGTGAAGGCGCCGACCTTGAAGAAGACATGGCCCGCCAGTTCCCGGTCTACGACGCCCTGTTCGCGTTCTGCCGCGCGCGCCCGGCGGCTGCCTGATAAGCTCCGTCTCGATCACGGGACACGGGCCCAGGGAGTCCCCGATCAAAAGGAGAGACCGCCATGCCCATCCAGACCCGCTACCTCTTCAGCGCCGCCATGGACGTCGACCCCACCCGGGAGGGGCTCTTCAACGAGGTCTACGACGGCGAGCACGTGCCCCTGCTCCT
>QHSA01000284.1 GCA_003220315.1 Candidatus Rokuibacteriota bacterium | reverse complement strand
CCCGGCGAAGCACGGGTTCGAGCTGAGAAGACTGTCGAGGGCTACACGGGCTGATTCGGTGCGAGGCGTGAGGCCACTGATCCTGCGCGGCAGATGGTCGTCTGCGAGGCCGCCGAGTGAATAGAGGAGGCCACATGGAGTCGGACGAGACTGTCTCGGGTTTCCCGCATCCGGATGAAGAAAAGCAGGTCATGGCGGCGTGGGATCAGTTCCTGCGCGGCGCCGAGCTGCCGTCCAGCGCCGTCCGCAGCGTCATCGAGCGTTCGTGGTCGCGCTGTCTTTCAGCCGGTGTCGACCCGGGGCGCTCTCGGGCTCATGCGCCGGTTCAGGTGGAGGAACTCGGGACACTGCAACACCCCCATCGCGATTTGATCGATGCGAGCGTGCCGGTCATGCAGCAGGCTCGCGATTTCCTGTCGGAATCAGGGACCATGATGATCCTCACCGATCCGACAGGGGTGATCCTCGAAACCGAAGGCGACCCGGCCACGCTGGACGCAGCTCAGGACGTCCGCCTCGTAGGCGGGGCGAACTGGGATGAGCTCGCCTGCGGCACGAACGCCATTGGGACTGCCCTCTCCGTCCACCAACCGGTGCAAGTCCACGCGGCGGAGCACTTCTGCGCTGGAATCAAGCCGTGGACCTGCTCCGCGACGGTTGTGCGCGATCCCGCTTCCGGCGAGATTCTCGGCGCGCTGGACGTGTCCGGGCTGAGCGGCACGTTCCACCGTCAGTGGCTGGCCCTGGCCGTGGTGGCGGCAGGCCGCATCGAAGCGAGCTTGGCGGCGCGAGAGATGGGACTCCGGCACCACCTCCTGGAGGCAGGCCTGCGACGCCTCATGAAGACCTCGCCGGGCGGCTTGCTCTTCTTCGACCGCAAGGGTTGTCTCATCAAGGTCGACGCGGCTGGCGGTCGTTCCCTCGCGGCCATGGGCATTGAGCTCGACTCGAGAGATGACAAGAGAATCGACGCGTTCGACGCTGACTCCGCGATGCGAGCAGGTAGAGCAACGCTGCCGCAATGGCTGCGCCCAGAGTGGGTGGAACCGGTGATCCGCGGTGGAAAGCGAGTGGGGACGATCGTCGTGCTCTCGGACCCGTTCCAACGGGGACCCGGCCGGCGTGGAGTCCATTCCCGAGGCGCGCCGCTCCCGAGCGGGAACGAGCCGGATGGTGGCGAGATCATCGGCAGCAGCGGGGCTTTGCGGCAGGCCGTCGAGAAGGCGAGGCAGCTGGCGAGCCTCGATGCGCCGGTGCTGTTGCAGGGTGAGACCGGGGTCGGCAAGGAAATGTTTGCCCGGGCGATCCATGCGGGCGGGCACCGCAAGAATGGCCGCTTCGTGGCCCTGAACTGCGGCGGCCTGCCGCGCGACATTCTGGCGAGCGAGCTCTTTGGCTATGTCGAGGGCGCTTTCACGGGGGCCAGACGCTCCGGCATGATCGGGAGGATCGAGGCGGCCGCCGGAGGGACCCTGTTCCTCGACGAGATCGGGGAAATGCCGCTCGAACTCCAACCCTACTTCCTGCGCGTTCTGGACGGAGGGGAGGTGTATCCCCTCGGAGACAGCAAGCCGCGCAAGGTCCAGTTCAGGCTAGTGGCCGCGACCAACAAGGACCTCCGCGCCGAAGTGACCGCCGGCCGTTTCCGCGAGGACCTGTTTTACCGCGTATCCGTGACGGCGCTGCGCATCCCCTCGCTGCGCGAGCGCAAGGAGGACATCTCCACGCTCGTCGAGCATTTTAGCGGCGAGGTGTCGCGCCGCTACGGCGCATCGATGAAGCGGTTCGAGCCGGAGGTCCTCGACGCGTTTGAACGATACGCTTGGCCCGGAAACGTCAGGGAACTGCGCAGCGTGGTGGAAGGGATGGTGATGCTCGCCACGGGCGACGCCGTGACTGTCGCAGACCTTCCTCCGGAGATCGCTTCCTCGATCACCGAAGCGAGCCTGCAGCTCGCCGTCCCGACACCTTCCGCGACGGTGACCAATCTGGAAGCCGTCGAGCGCGCCGCCATCAGCACCGCGATCGCGGGCTGTCACGGTAACCTGACCCTCGTCGCCAAGGAGCTTCGCATTTCGAAGAGTACGCTCTACGCGAAAGTACGGAAGCACGCACTCGACCAGATCCTCCTCGAAGCCAGGCTGCACGGCCGATAGGTCAGGAGCGCGCCCCGCTGGGCGCGGCGTCGCCGGCAAGGAGCTGCCCGTTCATGCCGAGCGGCCCGTGGAACTTGCAGGAGAAGGCGAGCACCCCCGAGGCCGGGAAGGTGACGTCCACCTGCACCTTGCCCTTGGGCGGGATGTCCTTGTCGATGCCGAGCGCGGGAAGGCTGATGTTGTGCAGCGTGCTTGCCTCGCTCTCCACGACCAGCGTCAGCTTCTGTCCGGGCTTGCCCCGCAGGAAGGTCGGCGAGAAGTAGTAGTCGTCGGCTTCGAGCTCTAGCCTCGCTCGGGTCCGCACGTCCTTGGTGCCGTGGTCGGCGTAGGTCACGCCGCCCAACGTGATGGACTTGCTCGTTCCGGAGGGCGCGCCGGCGGCCCGCATCGGCGCGGGGGTCGTGGCCGCCGCGCCCGAGACCGGCTGCACGGCGATCTTGCGCGGGGCGCTGCCGACGGCGATCGTGGCCGTCACCGCGCGATTCGCCAAGTCCACCACCGAGACGTCGTTGGAGCCTTCGCGGGCCTTCTGAGCGGCTGCGCATCGAAGGGGGGCAGCCTCGGCATGACCGTGCCGCGAGGGACCGACGGCTCGGCTGGCTACGAAATC
>QHSA01000140.1 GCA_003220315.1 Candidatus Rokuibacteriota bacterium | reverse complement strand
AGGAGCGGGAGCGGGGGATCACGATTGCGGTGGCGCACGTGGAGTACGAGACGGCGAAGCGGCACTACGCGCACATCGATTGTCCGGGGCACGCGGACTACATCAAGAACATGATCACGGGGGCGGCGCAGATGGATGGGGCGATTTTGGTGGTGGCGGCCAATGACGGGCCGATGCCGCAGACGCGGGAGCACGTGCTGTTGGCGCGGCAGGTGAACGTGCCGTACCTGGTGGTGTTCATGAACAAGGTGGACATGGTGGACGACCCGGAGCTGCTGGACCTGGTGGAGCTGGAGGTGCGGGAGCTATTGAAGAAGTACCAGTTTCCGGGGGACGCGATTCCGGTGGTGCGGGGGTCGGCGCTGGGGGCGATGGAGCGGCCGGAGGACCCGAAGGCGAGCGGGTGCATATGGGAGCTGATGGCGGCGGTGGACAGCTACATTCCGACGCCGGTGCGGGCGATCGACAAGCCGTTTTTGATGCCGATCGAGGACATCTTTTCGATCACGGGGCGGGGGACGGTGGTGACGGGGCGGGTGGAGCGGGGGGTGGTGAAGGTGGGGGAAGAGGTGGAGATCGTGGGGTTTCGGGAGACGCGCAAGACGGTGGTGACGGGGGTGGAGATGTTTCGGAAGCTGCTGGACGAGGGGCAGGCGGGGGACAATGTGGGGTGTCTGCTGCGGGGGGTGGACAAGGAGGAAGTGGAGCGGGGGCAAGTGCTGGCGAAGCCGGGGTCGATCACGCCGCACAAGCGGTGCAAGGCGGAGGTATACGTGCTGACGAAGGAGGAGGGGGGGCGGCACACGCCGTTTTTCAACGGGTACCGGCCGCAATTTTATCTCCGGACGACGGACGTGACGGGGGTGTGCACGTTGCCGGCGGGGGTGGAGATGGTGATGCCGGGGGACAACGTGACGATGGCGATCGAGCTGATCACGCCGGTGGCGATGGAGAAGGAGCTGCGGTTTGCGATCCGGGAGGGGGGGCGGACGGTGGGGGCCGGCGTCGTCACGGAGATCACGGAGTAGCGCATGGCGACCTTGACCACCGATCAGAAAATCCGCATCCGCCTGAAGGCCTACGATCATCAGCTGCTTGATCGGTCGGTCAAGGAGATCGTGGAGACGGTACGCCGGACGGGCGCCCGCGTCTCGGGGCCGGTGCTGCTGCCGACGATCATCAACCGCTGGACCGTGCTGCGGAGCCCACACGTCGACAAGACCTCGCGCGAGCAGTTCGAGATGCGCACCCACAAGCGACTCCTCGACATTGTCGATCCCACGCCTCAGACCGTGGACTCGCTGATGAAGCTCGACCTGCCCGCCGGCGTCGACGTCGAGATCAAGCTCTGATGCGAGTCCAACTGGCGTCGCCTCGCTTCGTTCTCGGTCGTCGCCGATCCTCACGTACAACCGCGTACGCTCCGGGCCGCTCCTCCCTCGAGCCTCGCGATGCTCGCCATTTGGACTCGCGCCCCCTCGCCGACTCGTATCTGGGCCGTGTTGATCGTCCTGCGGCCGGGCCTTCGAGCGGCGGCTTTGCCGCCGCCTCCCCCAGTGGTGGAGAAGGTCGGGGCCGTCGAGGCCCCCTCCGAATAAGCTGATGGCGCGCAAGGAGGGGCTCATCGGCCGCAAGATCGGTATGACCCAGGTCTTCGGCGACGACGGCAACCAGGTGCCCGTGACCGTCATCGAGGCGGGGCCATGCACGATCGTGGGGATCCGGGCCAAGGACACCCATGGCTACGACGCGCTCCAGCTCGGCTTTGGCGCCAAGAAGAAGCACGTGTCCAAGCCCGAGGCGGGCCTCTTCAAGAAGGCGAACGTCGCCCCGATGCGGGTCGTCCGCGAGATCCGGCTCGAGAAGGCCGAGAAGCTCCAGGGCTACCAGGTGGGACAGGCGCTCACGGTGGAGGTGTTCCAACCGGGCGAGCTCGTGGATGTCGTCGGCGTCTCGAAGGGCAAGGGCTTCCAGGGCGGCGTCAAGCGCTACGGCTGGTACGGCGGCGACGCGACCCACGGCTCGATGTTCCACCGGGCGCCCGGCTCGATCGGCGCCTCGTCGGACCCGTCGCGCGTCTGGCCCGGCCATCACCTGCCGGGACGCATGGGGGGCCAGCGCCGCACCGTGCT
The DNA here is from genome assembly GCA_003220315.1 of Candidatus Rokuibacteriota bacterium. Lineage (GTDB taxonomy): Bacteria > Methylomirabilota > Methylomirabilia > Rokubacteriales > CSP1-6 > 20CM-2-70-11. Next base: position 47,359 of record QHSA01000140.1, on the reverse strand, counting down.
AAACCTCAGCGTCGTGCGTGTGATGCCCGAGCAGAACCTCGTCCTCGTCCGCGGCGCGATCCCAGGGGCGAACGGCTCCGTGGTGATGATCCGCAAGAGCGTGAAGCACAGAAGGGGACCGGTCGCGCGCGTCAGGGCTCGATCCGCGCGCCCCAGTGGAAGGGCGGCGGGAAGCCCTTCGGTCCGAAGCCGCGCAGCTACGAGCAGGACCTGCCGCGCGCGATGCGCCGAGAGGCGCTGCGAGCCGCGGTCGCGGCGCGGATCGCCGACAGCGGACTCGCCGTGATCGAGGCGCTCGACGTCGCCGACGGCAAGACCAAGTCCCTCGTGGCGCAGCTCGGTGCGCTCGGGCTCAAGGGCGAGCCGACGCTCCTGGTCGTTCACGAGCTCGACGGGCACCTGGCGCGCGCGTCGCGCAATGTGCCGTGGCTGATCGTCGAGACGCCGGCGCATGTCTCGGTCTACCAATTACTGAGGGCGCGGCGCGTGGTGTGCGATCGCGCCGCGCTCCAGGCGCTGGAACAGGCGTTGGCGGGATGAAGCTGCGCGTGCCGACGGCAGGCCACCCACCGATGGTCCCGGCCCCGCAGGGGTCCGATGGAATGGAGAGCGGCAAGCGGAACGGAGCCGGAGCGCGCCGCCTCTCGGGCCACCCACCGATGGTTCCGGCCTCGCGGGGCCCGCTACAATGACCCGCGCGGCCCGCGAGATCCTGATCCGCCCACTCATGACCGAGAAGAGCATGCGCCAGAAGGAAGAGCAGAACACCGTCGCGTTCAAGGTGCGGCCGGATGCGAACAAGGTCGAGATCCGCGTCGCCGTCGAGGCGGTGTTCAACGTCAAGGTCGCGTCGGTCCGGACCGCGTCGTTCGAGGGGAAGCTCAAGCGGATGGGGCGCTTCGAGGGCCGGCGAGCGAACTGGAAGAAGGCGATCGTGAAGCTCCAGCCGGGTCACAAGATCGAGTTGGTCGAGGGAGCCTGAGCGCCGTGGGAATCCGCACCCTCAAGCCGACCTCGCCGGCCCGCCGGTACCTCACGTACGTCACGAACGAGGAGATCACCAAGAAGGAGCCGGAGAAGAGCCTGCTCGAGCCCACGCGGCGGACGAGCGCGCGTAACACGTACGGGCGGATCACCGTCCGCCACCGCGGCGGCGGGGCGAAACGGATGCTGCGGACGGTGGACTTCCGGCGCGAGAAGTTCGGGGTCCCGGCCCGCGTGGCGGCGATCGAGTACGATCCCAACCGCTCCGCCCGGCTCGCGCTGCTCCACTACCGCGACGGCGAGAAGCGCTACATCATCGCGCCCCTCGCGCTCAAGGTGGGTGACACGGTCATGTCCGGGCCGCAGGCCGACATCCTGCCCGGTAACGCGCTGCCGCTCCGCAACATCCCGGTCGGCACGCTCGTCCACAACGTCGAGCTCCAGCCGGGCCGCGGCGCGCAGATGTGCCGGAGCGCTGGCGCTCAGGCGCAGCTCCTGGCGAAGGAGGGCGAGCGGGCGACCCTCAAGCTCCCGTCGGGCGAGGTGCGGATGGTGTCGGTCGCCTGCATGGCGACGATCGGCCAGGTGGGCAATCTCGACCACGAGAACGTGTCGATCGGCAAGGCGGGCCGGGTGCGGTGGCTCGGTTTCCGCCCGACAGTGCGCGGTACGGTGATGAACCCTGTCGACCACCCGATGGGCGGCGGCGAGGGCAAAGGCAAGGGCAACCACCCGATGACCCCGTGGGGCAAGCCCACCAAGGGCTACAAGACCCGCCGCGGGGCGAGGCCCTCGGACCGCGACATCGTGACGCGGCGGAGGAAATAGGAACCGGCCATGGGGCGTTCGCTCAAGAAGGGGCCGTACATCGACGAGACCCTCCTGGCGCGGGTGGAGGAGCTGAACCGGAGCCGCCAGAAGAAGGTGCTGAAGACCTGGTCGCGCCGCACGACGATCGCGCCGGAGTTCGTGGGCCATACGCTCGCCGTCCACAACGGCAAGAAGTTCATCCCGGTCTACGTCACCGAGAACATGGTCGGCCACCGGCTGGGCGAGTTCGCGATGACCCGCACGTTCAAGGCGCACGGCGCGGCCGAGAAGGCCGCAACCTCGCCCACGGGGAAGACGTAGCGCCATGCGCACGCTCGCGAGGGCCCGCTTCGTCCGCGTGTCCGCTCGTAAGGCGCGGCTCGTGCTCGACCAGATTCGCGGGAAGTCGGTCGGCGAGGCGCTGGCGACGCTCCAGTACACGCCGCGCGCCGCGGCCCGGATCGTCGAGAAGGTCCTCCGGTCGGCGATCGCCAACGCCGAGCACAACCACCAGGTGCGCAACCTCGACGACCTCCGCGTCGTCCACGCGGTGGCCGACGGGGGACCCTCGATGAAGCGCGTGCAGCCGCGCGCGATGGGGCGCGCCTTTTTCATCCGGCACCGGTCCAGCCATCTCACGATCGGGGTGAGTGACGAGACCAACGGCGCCGCGCGGCCCGTCCCGCCGCCCCGCGAGAGCGCGCCGGCCGCACGGCAGGCCGGGCCGGCTGGCGCGCCGGCGGCTTCGGGTGCGTCGGCCGCCACGAAGGAGCGCGCCGCGGCCCGGCCGAGGACCACGGCGGCCAAGGGCGCCGGGAAGTCCAAGCGTCCCAAGTCCAAGGAGAAGAGATAGAGATGGGCCAGAAGACGCATCCGATCGGCTTCCGCCTCGGCGCGACGCGGACCTGGAGCTCCCGCTGGTTCGCGACGAAGGGCTACGCGGGCCTGCTGCACGAGGACGTGAAGATCCGGCGCTACATCAAGGACCAGCTCTACCACGCGGGCATCTCCAAGATCGACATCGAGCGCTCGGCCAACCGGGCGCGGATCACGATCTCGACCGCCCGGCCGGGCATCATCATCGGCCGGAAGGGCTCGGAGGTGGAGCGCGTGCCGCTCCACACGATCCGGGCCGACATCGACTACGGGCTCGCGACCGCGCACACGACCTACGGGACGATCGGTGTGAAGGTCTGGATCTTCAAGGGCGAAGTGCTGCGCGCCGCGCCGGCGGAAGCGTGAGGGAGCTCTCGCGTGCTGATGCCCAAGCGCGTCAAGTACCGGAAGGCCCAGCGGGGGCGGATGAAGGGGACCGCGCAGCGTGGCGCGACGCTCGCGTTCGGCGCGTATGGACTGAAGGCGCTCGAGCCGGGCTGGGTGACGAACCGGCAGATCGAGGCGGCGCGCGTCGCGCTCTCGCGGAGCCTCAAGCGCGGCGGCAAGATCTGGATCCGGATCTTCCCCGACAAGCCCGTGACGAAGAAGCCGGCCGAGACCCGGATGGGCAAGGGCAAGGGCAACCCGGAGGAGTGGGTGGCCGTCGTGAAACCCGGGCGGATCATCTACGAGATGCAGGGCGTGCCGGAGGACGTGGCGCGCGAGGCGTTCCGGACGGCCGCGCAGAAGATGGCCATCGCGACGAAGTTCGTGATGCGCACCCGGACGCTCTGATGGCGGCCCGAGCCGGGACGGCGCCTCTGGCGCGGCACGCGGGGCGCGCGTTCGAGGAGCGTCGGCGATGAAGGCGAGCAAGTGGCGCGATCTCTCCGACGAGGAGCTCACGCAGAAGGCGCGCGAGCTCGGCGAGGAGATCTTTACGCTGCGGTTCCAGCTCTCGATGGGCGTGGCCAAGAACCCGTCGCGGCTGGGCCAGGCCCGGAGGAATCTCGCGCGCGTCTACACGGTGCTCCGCGAGAGGAAGGGGTAGCCGCGTGGGCGAGCGCAAGACCCGGCAAGGCGTGGTGGTGAGCGACGCGATGCAGAAGACGCGCGTCGTACGGATCGAGCGCGTGTACCGCCATCCGCAGTACGAGCGTGTCGTCCGGGCGTCGAAGCGGCTGAAGGCACACGACGAGGCCAACGAGAGCCGGGTCGGGGACCGCGTCCTGATCGAGGAGACCCGGCCTCTGTCGAAGGAGAAGCGCTGGCGGATCCGCAAGATCCTGAGCCGCGCATCCTGAGTCCATGATCCAACCGCGCTCGATGCTCGACGTGGCGGACAACTCGGGGGCCAAGCGGGTGCAGTGCATCCGCGTGATGGGTGGCTCCAACAAGCGCTACGCGTCCCTGGGGGACACTGTGATCGTGGCCGTGAAGGAAGCGGCGCCCGACGGGACCGTGAAGAAGGGCGAGGTCGCCCGCGCGGTGGTGGTCCGGACGGTGAAGGAGGTCCGACGCAAGGACGGCTCGTACATCCGCTTCGACCGCAACGCGGTCGTGCTCCTCAAGCCGGACGAGAATCCGGTCGGCACGCGCATCTTCGGCCCGGTCGCGCGCGAGCTCCGCGAGCGGCAGTTCGCGAAGATCATCTCGCTCGCGCCGGAGGTCATCTGATGGCGTCCACGAGCCACGTCCGTCGGGGCGACACGGTCGCCGTCATCGCGGGTAAGGAGCGCGGCAAGCGGGGCAAGGTGCTGCGCGTCCTCCTCGGTGACGGGCGGGTGCTGGTCGAGAAGATCAACATGGTCAAGAAGCACCAGCGTCCCACGCAGCGGCTGCGTCAGGGCGGCATCATCGAGCGCGAGGGCGCGCTCCACCTCTCGAACGTGTTGCTCGTGTGCGGCCGCTGCGACCGGCCGGTCCGGATCGGGATCAAGGTGCTCGCCGACGACCGCAAGGTCCGCATCTGCAAGCGGTGCGGCGAGCCGATCGACAAGGGGTAGGGGTCATGGCCAAGGATGCGCCGAAGCCAGCGCCGAAGCCGCAGACCGACAAGCCCGCCGCCGCGGCGAAGGCTCAGCCGAAGAAGGGCGCGGGCGCGCCGCAGGGCGCGGCCGTCGCGAAGGGGCGTCCGAAGGGCGCGGGCGAGGTCCCGCCGCGGATCAAGGTGGCGTTCCAGCAGACGGTGATCCCGGCGCTGATGAAGGAGCGCGGGTACGCGAACCCGTGGCAGGTGCCGCGCCTCGAGAAGGTCGTGATCAACATGGGTGTGGGCGAGGGGCGGGAGAACGCCAAGGTGCTCGACTTCGCGACGGCCGATCTGCAATCGATCAGCGGGCAGAAGCCGATCGTCACGCGCGCGAAGAAGTCGATCGCGAACTTCAAGCTGCGCGAGGGCGTGCCGATCGGCGCGAAGGTGACGCTCCGTGGTGCGCGGATGTACGAGTTTCTCGATCGGCTCATCAACGTCGCGCTGCCGCGCGTGCGCGACTTCAAGGGCGTGCCGGGGAAGGGATTCGACGGCCGAGGGAACTACGCGCTCGGGCTCCGGGAGCAGGTGATCTTCCCCGAGATCGTCTACGACAAGGTCGACAAGATCCGCGGCATGGACATCAACATCGTCACGACGGCGCGGACCGATGAGGACGCGAAAGCGCTCCTCGCGCACCTCGGCATGCCGTTCGGGGAGTAGCAGGCGTATGGCCAAGACGGCGCTCATCATGAAATCGCAGCGGAAACCGAAATTCCCGTCCCGCGCCCACCACCGGTGCAAGCTCTGCGGCCGCCCGCGCGGCTATCTCCGGAAGTTCGAGATGTGTCGTCTGTGCTTCCGCGAGCTGGCGCTCAAGGGCGAGGTGCCCGGCATCGTGAAGGCGAGCTGGTAAGCCCATGCGAAGCGACCCGATCGCCGACATGCTGACGCGCATCCGCAACGCGAGCCGCGCCGAGCACGAGAAGGTCGACATCCCGGCGTCGAGGCTCAAGGTGCGGGTCGCCGAGATCCTGAAGGACGAGGGCTTCATCAAGAACTTCCGGCTGCTCGAGGACGCGACGCAGGGGACGCTGCGCGTGTACCTCAAGTACGGCGGGGCAAACGAGAGGATGATCTCCGGGCTCGTGCGCGTGTCCACGCCGGGGCGGCGCGTGTACGTCACCCGCGACCGGATCCCGTCGATCCTCGGCGGCATGGGCGTCGCGCTCATGTCGACGTCGAGGGGCGTCTTTACCGACCGCGACGCGCGCAAGCAGGGTGTGGGCGGGGAAGTCCTCGCCTACGTGTGGTGAGGCGCGATGTCACGCATCGGCAACAAGCCCGTCGTGATCCCGCAGGGCGTGAAAGTCCAGGTGGTCGATCGAGGGGTGAGCGCCGAGGGCCCGAAGGGCAAGCTGGTCCAGCCGTTGCCGCCGGGGCTCAGCGCGAAGGTCGAGGACAGCCGGGTGATCATCTCCCGCGCGGGCGAGGACCGAAAGGTCCGCGCCCTGCACGGGCTGGCGCGGTCGCTGGTCCAGAACATGGTCGCGGGCGTGAAGGAGCCCTTCGAGAGGAAGCTCGAGATCGTCGGCATCGGCTACCGCGCCCAGGTCCAGGGGCGCGCGATCCAGCTCGCGCTCGGGTACTCGCATCCCGTGATCTTCCCGCTTCCGGACGGCATCACGGCGGAGATCGACAAGCAGACGCTGATCACGCTGCGCGGCGCGGACAAGGCCCTGCTGGGCGAGACCGCCGCGAAGCTCCGCATGCTGCGCAAGCCGGACCCGTACAAGGGCAAGGGCATCAAGTACTCGGACGAGGTGGTCCGCCGCAAGGTCGGCAAGAAGGCGGGGGCCGGCGCGAAATGATCACGAAGGAGCGGCGGGCGGCGCGCGACCTGCGGCACCGGCGGGTTCGGCGTTACGTGCGCGGGTCCGCGACGCGGCCCCGCCTCGCCGTGTTCCGGAGCCTCAACCATATCTATGCGCAGCTCATCGACGACGACGCGGGGCGGACGCTCCTCGCCGCCGACAGCCGCAGCAAGACATTCCGGGCCCAGCACACGACCGGCGGCAACGTTGCCGCGGCGAAGGCGGTCGGCGAGCTCCTCGCCCAGCAGGCCAAGGCCCGCGGGATCGACCGGGTGGTGTTCGACCGCGGAGGCTACAGGTACCATGGGCGGGTGAAGGCGCTTGCCGACGCGGCCCGCGCTGGCGGACTGGGATTTTAGAGACAGGAGATAGTGAGTGGCGGAAGCGAAGATTGATCCGAGCGTGCTCGAGCTGACCGACCGGGTGGTGTCCATCAACCGGGTGGCCAAGGTGGTCAAGGGTGGTCGCCGGTTCTCGTTCACGGCGCTCGTCGTCGTCGGCGACGGCCGGGGCCATGTGGGGATGGGCCTTGGAAAGGCTCATGAAGTGCCGGAAGCGATACGAAAAGCAGTCGAGCACGCGAAGAAGGAACTTATTTTCGTGCCGCTCAAGGACACGACGATCCCGTGCGAGATCACGGGTCACTTCGGCGCCGGGCGCGTGTTCCTGAAGCCGGCGGTCGCGGGCACCGGCGTCATCGCCGGCGGCGCCGTGCGACCGATCCTCGAGGCGGCGGGCGTCCAGGACATCCTCCCAACCGTGCGCGGCATGATCGCGAAGGCCCCGCACGTCCTCGAGGTGACCCGTGAGGCTTGACGAGCTGCGTCCGGCCCCGGGCGCCACGCACCGGCGCAAGATCGTCGGGCGAGGCCCCGGCTCGGGCCACGGCAAGACGGCGGGCAAGGGCAACAAAGGCCAACACGCGCGCTCCGGCGGCGGCAAGGGCGGCGGCTTCGAGGGCGGCCAGATGCCGCTCTACCGGCGGCTGCCCAAGCGCGGGTTCCTCCCCTACGGCGGCAAGACCGAGTACGCCGTCGTGAATCTCAAGGCTCTCGACCGCTTCGCCGCGGACGCGGTGGTCGATCCCGCCGCCCTGGCCCAGGCCGGGCTCATCAAGGGGCGCGACCGCTCGCGCGTGAAGATTCTCGGCGCGGGCGACGTCGCGCACGCCCTGACCGTGAAGGCGCACGCCGTCAGCGCGTCCGCGCGGGCGAAGATCGAGGCGAAGGGCGGTCGCGTCGAAGTGCTCGGGGCGCAGGTGTCGGCTCCGTGATCGAAGGCCTCCAGAGCTTCCAGAACGTCTTCAAGATCCCCGAGCTGAAGCGCCGCGTCCTGTTCTCGGCGGGGATGCTGGTCGCCTACCGCATCGGCGCCCACGTCCCGACGCCGGGCATCGACGGCCACGCCCTCGCCCAGTTCTTCGACCAGGCGCAGGGCACGCTGCTCGGTATGGTCGACCTCTTCTCGGGCGGCAACCTGAGAAGGCTCTCCATCTTCGCGCTCGGGATCATGCCGTACATCTCCGCCTCGATCATCCTGCAGCTCCTCACCGTCGTCATCCCGGCACTCGAGCGGCTGGCCAAGGAGGGCGAGGCGGGACGGAAGAAGATCACGCAGTACACGCGCTACGGGACGATCGTCCTGAGCGCCGTCCAGTCTCTGGGAATCGCCTACGGCCTAGAGCGGATGCCGACGCCCACCGGCGCCACGATCGTTCCCCATCCGGGCTGGGGTTTCCGGCTCCTGACGATGGTCACGCTGACGGCGGGGACGGCGCTCATCATGTGGATGGGCGAGCAGATCTCCGAGAAGGGGATCGGCAACGGAATCTCGCTGATCATCTTCGCCGGCATCGTCGTCCGCCTGCCGTCGGCCGTCATGGCCTCCTACACCCTGATCTCGACGGGCGAGCTGAAGCCCGTCGTCTTCGCCGTGATCGTGCTGCTCATGGTCGCGGTGACTGCGTCCGTCGTGCTCATGCAGGAGGGGCAGCGGAAGATTCCGGTGCAGTACGCCAAGCGCGTCGTCGGGCGGCGCGTCTACGGCGGGCAGTCCACCCACATCCCGCTCCGCATCAACACGGCGGGCGTCATCCCGGTCATCTTCGCCTCCTCGCTGATCCTGTTCCCGGCCACGCTGGCCAACTTCATGCCCCATCCCTGGATGAAGGCCATCGCCGACGCGATGAGCCCGGGGCGGTTCACCTACACGTTGCTCTACATGGGCCTGATCGTCTTCTTCGCGTACTTCTACACGGCGATCGTGTTCAACCCGATCGACCTGGCGGACAACATGAAGAAGTACGGCGGCTTCGTCCCGGGCGTGCGGCCGGGCAAGAAGACGGCCGAGTACATCGACCGGACGCTCACTCGGATCACGCTGCCAGGCGCTCTGTCCCTGGCCCTGATCTCCGTGCTCCCCGACTACCTGATCAGGTGGTTCAACGTGCCCTTCTATTTCGGGGGCACGAGCCTGCTGATCGTCGTCGGCGTGGCGCTCGACACCGTGCGCCAGATGGAGTCGCACCTGCTGATGCGCAACTACGAGGGCTTCCTCAAGCGGTCCAAGTCGCGCTCGAGCGGGGCGTTCGCGCGCAGCTAGGTATGCGGCTCGTCTTTCTCGGACCTCCCGGCGCCGGCAAGGGCACCCAGGCGCGCGAGCTCGCGCGCGAGTGGGGCGTGGTGCACCTGGCCACCGGCGACATGCTCCGCGAGGCGCTGGCTGCTGGAACGGGACTGGGTCTCGAGGCCAAGCGGTACATGGACCGGGGAGCGCTCGTGCCCGACGAGGTGATCATCGACCTGATGCGCGAGCGCCTGGCCCGGCCCGACGCCGCGAGGGGCTTCATCGTCGACGGCTTCCCGCGGACGATCGCCCAGGCCGAGGCGCTGGCCAGCCTCCTGAAGGACTCGGGGCAGGCGCTCGACCGCGTGATCTACTTCGAAATTTCCGAGCCGGAGCTGCTGCGGCGGCTCACCGGGCGGCGCATCTGCCGCCGGTGCCAGACGGTCTACCACCTCATCTCGGCGCCGCCGAGGAGGCCGGACGTGTGCGACAAGTGTGGCGGCGAGCTCTACCAGCGCGAGGACGACAGCGAGGCGACTGTGCAGCACCGGCTCGAGGTCTACGCGCAACAGACGGCGCCGCTGCTCGCCTATTACAGTGAGCGCGGCCTGCTGGTACCCGTGGCGGGCGAAGGGTCGATCGAGGCGGTCCGCCGCGCGATCCGCGCCGTGGTGGGGGCGTGAGCCCGTGATCGTACTGAAATCCGAGCGCGAGATCGCGCTGATGCGCCAGGCGGGTCACATCCTGGCTGACGTCGCAACGCACCTCCGCGCCTCGGTGAGGGCCGGCCGGTCCACGCTTGAGATCGACGAGGACGTCGAGGCGTTCATCCGCGGCCGGGGCGCCACGCCCGCCTTCAAGGGCTACCGCGGGTTCCCGGCGACCGTGTGCGTTTCAGTCAACGAGGAGGTCGTCCACGGCATCCCCTCGCCGCACCGGCGCATCGCGGAGGGGGACATCGTGGGACTGGACCTCGGGTGTATCGTGGACGGGTACTATGCCGACTGCGCGCTCACGCTGGCGGTCGGCGTCGTTCCTCCGAACGTCCAGAAGCTGCTCGACGTCACTCGCGAGAGTCTCGAGCTGGCCATCAAGGAGTGCTGGCCTGGCCGGCGGCTCTCCGACGTGTCCCACGCCGTCCAGTCGCACGTCGAGGCGCACGGCCTGTCGGTCGTGCGCGCGTTCGTCGGGCACGGCATCGGCCGGGCGCTCCACGAAGAGCCCCAGGTGCCGAACTTCGGCGATCCCGGGCGGGGCCCACAGCTGCGGCCGGGCATGGTGCTCGCGATCGAGCCGATGGTCACGATGGGGAGCTGGGAGGTCAAGATCCTCGACGACGGGTGGACGGCAGTCACGAAGGACGGGAGCCTCGCGGCCCACTTCGAGCACACCGTGGCAGTGACCGAGGGCGAGCCCGAGGTGTTGACGCGAAAATGACGAAAGAAGACGCGATCGAGGTCGAAGGGACCGTGGTGGAGCCGCTGCCGAACGCGATGTTCCGAGTGGAGCTGGACAACGGCCACCGGGTGCTCGCGCACGTGAGCGGCAAGATGCGGATGAACTTCATCCGGATCCTCCCGGGCGACCGCGTGAAGGTCGAGTTGTCGCCGTACGACCTCACGCGCGGCCGGATCACGTATCGATTCAAATAGGACGGCGAGCAAGGACCGACGAGCGATGAAGGTCAGACCGTCGATCAAGGCGCGGTGCGAGCACTGCAAGATCATCAAGCGCCGGGGCGTGACGCGCATCATCTGCAAGAACCCCCGGCACAAGGCACGACAGGGGTAAAACCCGGAGGGGGGCGTTGCCCCCCTTCCGGAACCGCCCCCCAGGAGGGTTGCGCGGGCAAAGCCCGCGCTCGAACAGGGTTGCGCCGGCGAAGCCGGCGCTCGAACAGGGGTTGCGGCGGCAAAGCTGCCGCTCGAGAGACAGGAGAGGAAAGATGGCGAGAGTGGCGGGAGTGGACCTCCCCCGGGACAAGCGGGGCGAGGTCGCGATCACCTACATCTACGGCATCGGACGCCCGACGGCGCGCCGGATCCTGCTTCGGGCCAACGTGGATCCGAACAAGCGGGTGAAGGCGTGGACCGAGGACGAGGTCGGCCGCATCCGCGACATCATCGAGCGCGAGCTCAAGGTCGAGGGCGACCTGCGCCGCGAGGTGTCGATGAACGTGAAGCGACTCATGGACATCGGGTGCTATCGCGGGATCCGCCACCGGCGCGGTCTGCCGGTGCGCGGCCAGCGGACGCACACGAACGCGCGGACGCGGAAGGGGCCCCGCCGCGGCGTGATGGTGAAGAAGAAACCGGCGGCCGCGGCGCCCGCAGCGCCCGCGCCGAAGAAGGCAGGAGCGTAAGGCATGGCCGAAGAGCAGAAGCCGACACCACGGAGGAAGGGCGGCAAGAAGCGCGAGCGGCGCGAGGTCCGCACGGGCATCGCGCACATCCAGGCGACCTTCAATAACACGATCGTCACGCTCACCGACCGGATGGGCAACGTCGTCGCCTGGTCGAGCTCCGGGAGCGCCGGCTTCCGGGGCTCTCGCAAGAGCACGCCGTTCGCCGCGCAGACGGCCGCCGAGGTCGCCGCGCGCAAGGCGATGGAGTACGGGCTCAAGCAGGTCGAGGTCTTCGTGCGCGGGCCCGGGGCTGGCCGCGAGGCCGCCATCCGCTCGCTCCAGGCCGTGGGCCTCGAGATCACCGCGATCCGCGACGTGACGCCGATTCCGCACGACGGGTGCCGCCCGCCGAAGCGGCGGCGGGTGTAGGAGGCGGGCCATGGCGCGGTACCGCGACGCGAAGTGCCGGCTCTGTCGCCGTGAGGGGATGAAGCTCTTCCTCAAGGGCGCCCGCTGCTTCACCGACAAGTGCGCCATCGAGCGACGCAACTATCCGCCGGGCCAGCACGGCCTCAACCGCGGCAAGCTCACGCCCTTCGGCGTGCAGCTCCGTGAGAAGCAGAAGGCCAAGCGGATCTACGGCGTGCTCGAGAGTCAGTTCCGCAAGTACTTCGAGTGGGCCGAGGCGCAGAAAGGCGTGACGGGGGAGAACCTGCTCCGGCTGCTCGAGCTCCGGCTCGACAATGTGGTGCACCGGCTTGGGTTCGCGGCCTCGCGCCGCGAGGGGCGGCAGATGGTCGCGCACGGCCACTTCCAGGTGAACGGCCGGAAGGTCTCGGTGCCGTCGTACCTGGTGAAGGTGGGGGATGTGGTCCAGCTTCGGCCGACCTCGAAGCTCGTGCCGCGCCTGGACGACAACCTGAACGCGGGCCGCGGCCAGGTGCCCCAGTGGCTGGAGGTCGACCCCAACGAGAAGAAGGGGACCGTGCGCAGCCTGCCGCTCCGCGACGACATCCAGATCCCCGTAGCCGAGCAGCTCATCGTCGAGCTGTACAGCAAGTAGGGAAGAGAGCAGGCGGACCCATGTCACGCATTCCGTTTCAGAAGCCGAAGAAGGTCGAGTGGGAGATCCTGAGCGACCAGTACGGCCGGCTCGTCGCCGAGCCGTTCGAGAAGGGCTACGCGCTCACCGTGGGGAACTCCCTCCGGCGCACGCTGCTGTCGATCGTCCCAGGCGCGGCGGTCTCGTGGGTGAAGATCGACGGGGTGCGGAACGTCGACGCGCGGATCCCCGGCGTCACGGAGAGCACGGTCGACGTCCTGCTGAACATCAGGAAGCTCACGGTCCAGGTGCCATCGGGCGAGCCGAAGGTTCTTCGACTCGAGGTCACGGGCCCCAAGGCGGTCACGGGCGCCGACGTGCCCGAGACCGAAGTCGAGATCGTGAACCCGGAGGTCCCGCTCTTCACGCTCGAGAGCGCCACGACCGTCGTGATGGACCTCGGCGTCGGGGTGGGGCGCGGCTACGAGGCGGCGGATCGGAAGACGTCGCCGCCGCCGGCGGGGGCCCTGCCGCTCGACGCGGCGTACTCGCCGATCACGAAGGTGACGTACAACGTTGAGATGTCGCGGCTCGGGAAGATCACCGACTACGAGAAGCTCGTGCTCGAGGTGTGGACGAACGGTGGCGTGAGCCCCGACGACGCCCTGACACGCGCGGCGACGTACCTCGAGGAGCACTTCACGCCGCTCGCCGCCGGTGCGCCAGAGGAGGCCGCGGACACCGAGGGGGTGGGCGGCGAGGCCTTCCTGCGCGAGGCGCTCGCCAAGACGCTCGAGGAGCTGGCACTGCCCGCGCGGGCGATCAACGCGCTCAAGAACGCCGACATCAACCTGGTCGTGGACCTCGTCCAGAAAGGCGAGGGTGACCTCGAGCACGTGAAGAATCTGGGCGAGAAGTCCATCGAAGAGATCAAGACCGCGCTGGCCGCCCTCGGGCTCTCGCTCGGCATGCGCATCGACCCGAACGTCCTCGGGGCGCTCGGGCGTGGCGGGGTTCCGCGATGAGGCACCGGAGGGACGGCTTCAAGCTCGGGCGCGTCACCGCCCACCGCTGGGCGCTCTTCCGAAATCTCTTGGTGGCCCTCTTCCGGCACGAGCGCATCCAGACGACCGAGGCCAAGGCGAAGGCCGTGCGTGGGCTCGCCGAGCAGATGATCACGCTCGCGAAGCGCGACACCCTCCACGCGCGGCGGCAGGTCCTCGCGATGGTGCCGGACACGGAGGTCGTGGGCCAGCTGTTCGGCACGATCGCCCCACGCCTCGGCGAGCGCAACGGCGGCTACACGCGCCTCATCAGGGCCGGCCGCCGCGCCGGCGACAACGCGCCGCTGGTCCTGCTCGAGCTGGTGGACCGCGTCGAGGCGCCCAAGGACAAGGAGAAGAAGGGTGACCAGAAGGAGAAGGCACCCCGCGGTGAGGCGGGTACCTCGGGGAAGCGGAAGAAGAAGGAAAAGGCCGCCGCGGCGTCCGCGTAGCATCGGCGTGGGACGGGGCCGGGAGACCGTCCTCGACCACGCTACCACTCCTTACATCAGCGCCATCCGTTCGGTTTCGCCGAAGCAACGCCCAGAAGATACGGGTCTCGGACGGCCTCCCGGCCCCGCCCTCTTCAGCGCACCGCAGACACTCAGGCTGTCTGATTCACCACTTCGTCGCGCGCCGCCGGCCCGCCGCCCGGCCGGCTACTTCAGGTGCTGGCGGAAGAGGGCGAGCGTGCGTTTCCAGGCGTCGGCCGCCCCGGCATTGTTGTACGCCTCGGGCCGCTCGTCATTGAAGAACGCGTGGTCCACGCCCGGATAGATGTGGATCTCCGATTGCTTGCCCGCTTTCTTGATCGCCGCGTCCGTCTCCTTCGCGACCTGGGGCGTCACGAAGCCATCCTTCTCGGCGAAGAGGCCGAGGACCGGACCCGAGAGCTTCGAGTAGTCGGGCTTCACGTTCGGGTGGATCCCGTAGAAGTTCACGCACGCCCCGATCGTCGGATTCAGCGTCGCCGCGTAGAGGGCGAGCTGGCCCCCCATGCAGAAGCCGACGACGCCGAGCTTCTTCGTGGAGGATTGGCCCGCGAGGTATTGCGCGGCGCCGCGCAGGTCTTTCTCGGCCTGGGCGATGTTGAGCGCCATGAAGAGCTTGCCCGCCGCGTCGGGCTCGCTCGCCGTCTTGCCGTGGTACATGTCGGGCGCGAGCGCCGTGAACCCCTCGGTCGCGAGCCGGTCGCAGACGGTCTTGATGTGGCGGACGAGACCCCACCACTCCTGGATGACCAGGACGCCGGGCCCCTTGCCGGCCGCGGGCGTGGCGAGGTACGCGGACGTCTTGGTGCCGTTCGACGGAAACTCCACCATCTTGCCAGGCATGCTCAGGAACCTCCTTTGGACCCGGGGGTCGGGGTGATCTTCACGGCGGCGACGCGCCGGGTGTCGGCCTCCAGCACCGTGATCGTGTAGCCCGGGATCTGGAACACCTCGCCCGCGCGCGGGATGCGACCGAGCGTCGCGAGGACGAGCCCCGCGACGGTCTCGTAGTCGTGCTTGGGCAGGGTCCAGTCGAAGGCTTCGTTCAGCTCGTCGATGTTCGTTCGTGCGGCCACGCGATAGCTGCCATCGGGCAGGCGCTCCACCGACGCGGGCGTGCGGTCGTGTTCGTCCTGGATCTCGCCGACGATCTGCTCGAGGATGTCCTCGAGCGTGACGATTCCGGTCGAGCCGCCGTACTCGTCGACGACCACCGCGATGTGCGTACGGGAGCGCTGCATCTCGCGGAGCAGGTCGTCGATCCGCTTCGTCTCCGGCACATAGTACGGCGGCCGCTTCAGCTCGTCCAGGGTCGTCGCCTCCGCGCCTCGGCTCAGCAGATCCATCGCGGCGACGACGCCGACGATGCTGGTCTCCCGCTGCCGGTAGACCGGAATGCGCGAGAACCCGCGCTCCTGGATGACCCTGATCGCCTCTGGTGGCGAGGCGGTGTCGGGCAGCATCGTGACCTCGACGAGCGGCACCATCACCTCGCGGACGACCGTGTCGCCGAGGTCGAAGATGTTGTCGATCAGTTCGGCCTCCTGCGTCGTCACCTCGGCCTCGCCGGGCTCCAGCTGGAGCAGCGCCTTCAGCTCCTCGCGCGAGACGAAGGCACGGGTGTCCGCCTGCCGGGCGCCGAACAGGCGGAGCGTCCCGGCGACGACGAGGTTCGCGAAGGCCACGAGGGGGATGAGCACGGCCGAGGTCCACGTGAGGGGGCGGTAGAGCCGGAGGATCAGGCTCGTCGCCCACGCGCGCGCGACGGCCTTGGGGATGATCTCGCCGAACACGAGCATGACCGGGGTGAGGATCAGCGTGACGACGACGGGCGCCAGGCCGCCGAGCGCTGGCAGGAGGCTCCACGTCATGGCCGACGCGGCGACGATGTGCGCGACCGTGACGCCCATCATCGCGGTCGAGAGCACGCGCTCGGGCTGGCGGAAGGCCTCGAGGTAGGCCGTCGCCGTGGCGCTCCCCTGCTCCGCGAGGTGCCGGAGCCGCGGGCGGTTCGCCGCGATGAAGGCCATCTCCGCGGCCGAGAAGAACATCGTCGCCACGAGGCACAGCGCCGCGAGCCCGAGCATGGTCACGCCGCCACCTCGCGCGACGCGGGCTTCTTGAGCGAGACGAGCACCTCGACGATACGCGTGCGCTCGACCTTCTCGACCGTCACGCTGAGCTCCGGCGTCTCGGCGCGCTCGGCGCGCCGGGGGACGCGCCCGAAGAGGTCGAGCACCCACCCGCCCACCGTGTCGTACGCTTCGCTCGAGACGTGGAGCCCGGTCGCGGCGTTGAGGTCGTCGATCGAGAGCTTGCCTGCGACGCGGAACGTCGTCGCGTCCACGCGCTGGATGAGCCGCTCCGGCTCGTCGAACTCGTCGGCGATCTCACCGACCAGCTCTTCCAAGAGGTCCTCGAGCGAGACGAGCCCCGAGGTTCCGCCGTACTCGTCCACGACGATCGCCATGTGGAGCTTCTTCGCCTGGAACTCCTGCAGGAGCGCGTCCGCCCGCTTGGACTCGGGCACGAAGTAGGGGGGATGCAGCCGCGCGCGCAGGTCGAAGTCGGGCGGGAGGCCCTCGCGGACGTAGGGCAGGAGGTCCTTGGTGTAGAGGATGCCCACGATGACGTCGATCTCGCCCTCGAAGACGGGAACGCGGGAGTGCAGGTGCTCGCGCAGCGCCGGCAGGATCCGGTCCACCGGCGTCGCAACGTCGAGGCAGAACATGTCGGGCCGGGGCACCATGATGGACCGTACGAGCGTGTCCTCGAGCTCGAAGACCTTGTGGATCATCTCGCGCTCCTCGCGCTCGACGACACCCTCGCTCGCCCCGACGTCGACGAGCGTGCGCAGCTCCTCCTCGGAGAGCTCCGGCTCGCCCGACCGCTCGCTGCCGATGAGCCGCACGCTGAGCGCGGAGAGCCCACCGAGGAGCGCGCGTACCGGCGTCATTAAAATCGCGAGCCAGCCGACGGGACGGTGGACGAGGGCCAGGAACCGCTCGGGGTACTTCACCGCCAGGGTCATCGGCAAGACCTCACCGAAGGTCGTGAGGATCAGGATCGTGACGAGGACCTGGATGACGAGGGCGTACCGCTGGCCGAAGAGCTGGTCGGCGATCAGGGCCGCGAGCGCCGCGGCGGCGATGTTGATCACCGTGATCGCGACGAGCAGCGTCACGAGGAGCTCGTGAGGTCGCTCGATCAGCGGCTTCACCCCACCGCCCTCCGCCCCCTGGGCGGCCACGCGCTTGAGCCGTGCGCGGCCGAGGGAGAAGTAGGCGGCCTCGGCGCCCGTGAAGAGCGCGGAACAGGCGACGAACACGATGAGGCTCAGGAGCTTGACGACCAGCCCGTCGCTCACGGGCGCCCCGTCACGAAGTGCTCGAACCCCGGGGCGACGGCGACCTCGCGGCCGGCGGCGTCCGTGTAGCGGACGCCGGCGGCGGAGGCGGCGACCTCGCCGATCCCCGTGAGCAGCGTGCCCGTCGCGGCGGCGAGGCCGTCGACGAGGCGGGCGAACGCGTCCGGATGACAGGTCACGAGGAGCTCGTAATCCTCGCCGCCGCCCGTCGCCCAGGCGAGCGGGTCGCCGCCGACCGCGGCGGCCACGGCCCGCACGGCGGCGCCCAGGGGGAGCCGCGCGAGCTCGATCCGTGTGCCGACCCGGCTCTCCTCGGCGATGTGGCCGAGGTCGGTGGCGAGACCGTCGGAGAGGTCGATCATGGCCGTCACGCCGCCCGCAGCGGCGAGCCACTGGCCCTCGCGCACGCGCGGCCTCGGACGCAGGTGCGCGGCCTTCACCTCGTCGAGCGCCGCCGGCGCCACGCCCGGGGGCGCCGCCCCGCGTTCAAGCACGGCGAGCCCGGCGGCGGCGCGGCCGAGGGTGCCGGTCACGGCGACGACATCGCCGGGCTTGGCCGTGGACCGCAGCACGGAGGCCGGCACCGCCTCGCCGAGGAGCGTCACGTTCACGATCCAGCCCCGGGGCGAGGTGGAGGTGTCGCCGCCAACGACCGCGACGTCGTGGGCCCGGGCGAGCTCGAGCAATCCGGCCCAGAACGCCTCCGCTTCCTCGACGGTCACGCCCTCGGGGCAGGCGAGCGCGACCAGGGCCCAGCGCGGGCGGCCGCCCATCGACGCGATGTCCGAGAGGTTCACCGCGAGCGACTTCCAGCCCACATCGGCGGCCGTCGCGTAGCGGCGGCGGAAGTGGACGTCCTCGATGAGGAGATCCGTTGTCGCGAGCACGAGACGCCCGGCGCCCGGCTCCAGGACGGCACAGTCGTCGCCGATCCCGATGCGGACTCCAGTCCCTCGCGCGCCGGCGCGGCGGATGATCTCGATCAGCTGGCGTTCGGTGGCGCGCGTGCTCACGGTCGGGAGGTCGCCAGGAAATTTTTCAGGAGCTGCTTGCCTTCGATCGTGAGGATCGACTCGGGGTGGAACTGCACGCCCTCGACCGGATGGCGGCGGTGGCGGAGCCCCATGATCTCGCCGTCCTCCGCCACGGCCGTGACCTCGAGCGTCCCGGGCACGGTGTCCGTCAAGACGGCGAGCGAGTGATAGCGGGTCGCGACGAAGGGGTTGGAGAGCCCCGCGAAGACGCCCCGCCCGTCGTGACGGATCATCGAGACCTTGCCGTGCATCTGCGTCTTCGCGCGCGCCACGGTCCCGCCGTAGGCCTGTCCGATCGCCTGGTGGCCGAGGCAGACGCCGAGCACGGGCGTCGTCGACCCGAGGCGGCGGATCACCTCCAGGGAGACGCCCGCCTGGTCGGGCGTGCCGGGCCCGGGCGAGATCACGATGCGCTCGGGCGCCATCGCCACGATCCGCTCGATGTCCGTCGCGTCGTTGCGCACGACCTCGAGGTCGGCGCCGAGCTCGCCCAGGTACTGGACGAGGTTGTAGGTGAACGAGTCGTAGTTGTCGATGACGAGGATCATCGCCGCACAGCGCCCGCTGCCATCCGGAGTGCCAGCAGCATCCCCTGGGCCTTCGAGCACGTTTCGAGCCATTCGGTCTTCGGATCAGAGTCGGCGACGATGCCGGCGCCCACCTGGACCGACGCGCGCTGGCCGTGGCAGACGATCGTCCGGATCGTGATGCACGAGTCGAGGTTGCCCGAGTACGACACGTATCCCACGGCGCCGCCGTACGGGCCGCGCTGGGTCGGCTCGAGCTCGTCGATGATCTCCATCGCGCGGATCTTCGGCGCGCCGGTGAGCGTGCCCGCGGGGAAGCACGCTCGGAGCACGTCGAGCGCGTCGGTCGCCTGCCGGCGTCGTCCCGTCACGTGGCTCACCAAGTGCATCACGTGGGAGTAGCGCTCGATCGCCATGAACTCCGTGACCTTCACCGAGCCCAGCTCTGAGACCCGCCCGACGTCGTTGCGCCCGAGGTCCACGAGCATGACGTGTTCGGCGCGCTCCTTCGGGTCGGCCACGAGCTCCTCTGCGATCTGGCGGTCCCGAGCCTCGGTCGCCCCGCGCGGGCGCGTGCCCGCGATCGGCCGCAAGGCCACGTCCTCGCCCTCGACGCGCACGAGGACCTCGGGCGAGGAGCCGACGATCGTCAGCGTGCCGAGGCGCAGGAAGAAGAGGTACGGGGACGGGTTGATCGTCCTGAGCGCCCGGTACACGGTGAAGGGGTCCGCGGTGAGAGGGCAGTCGAGCCGCCGTGCGAGGACGATCTGATAGGCGTCGCCCGCCGCGATGTACTCCTTGGCGCGCCGGACCGCATCGGTGAACTGCGCCTCGTTCATCGTCGAGGCGAAGCCCTCCTCGCCGAGCGCCAGCAACGGGCCGGGCGCCGTCAGGGCCAGGGGCGCGGGGGCGCGCACGGGGCGCGCGAGCTTGGCGAGCGTCATGCCGATGCGCACGGCCGCGCGATCGTACGCGCGGTCGAGGGACGCGGGATCGCGCTTGTCTACGACCGCGTTCGCGATGACGAGCAGGCGGTGGCGCAGGTTGTCGAAGACCAGGAGCGAGTCCGTGAAGAGGAAGACCGCGTCCGGGAGATTGAGATCGTCCTGGGTCGTCCGCGGCAGCCGCTCCATGTGGTGGACCATGTCGTACGCGAGATAGCCCACCGCGCCGCCCTGGAACCTCGGGAGCCCCGGGACCGGCACCGGCTGGAACTGCCCGAGCAGCTCGCGTACGGCCGGGAGCGGGTCGCCGTCGGGCAGCCGCTCCGTTCGGGCGCCGCGCTTGAGCGTGAGGCGTCCGTTCTTCGCCGTGAGGACCATGAGCGGATCGGCGCCGAGGAACGAGTAGCGCGCCCAGACCTCGCCGCCCTCCACCGACTCGAGCAGGAACGCGTAGGGACCGGGGCGGAGCCTCAGGTACGCGGAGAGCGGGGTGTCGAGATCCGCCGGCAGCTCGGCGAACACCGGCACAAGGTTCCCCTGTGCCGCGAGAGCGCGAAACTCGTCACGGGTAGGGGAGAGGGACGGGATGACTATGCCCGAGGTGCTGATGCGGTCCCCGCCCGGCCCGTGTCAGGCGAGAGCGTCCAGCTTCTCTCTGAACTTGGCCTTGGGAACCGCCCCGACGACCTGGTCGACGACTTTGCCCTGCTTGACGAACAGGATCGTCGGGATCGAGCGGATTCCGTAGCGGGCGGCAAGGCCGGGATTCTCGTCCACGTTGACCTTGGCGAGCGTCACGCGTCCAGCCGACTCGCGCGTCAGTTCTTCCAGGATCGGCGAGATTGCTCGGCACGGCCCGCACCATTCGGCCCAGAAGTCCACCATCACGAGTTCATGGTGCTGGCTCAGTGCTTCGTCGAAGCTCTGCTCCGTCAGGTGGACGGTTGCGGTGTCAGCCATGAACGATCTCCTCAATAAAAAGTCAACGTCAACGCTAACATGCCCCCTCGGATGGCGCAAGGCAGGGGCCGTACGAGAACCTTGTCAGTCTGACACCCCGTCGTGCTAGAGTCTGAAGCTGGCACAGATGGAACCGGCAAGGATCCTGGTCGTCGACGACGAGGCTGCAATCCTGAGGCTCCTGAAGGAAGCCCTCACTCAGTGGGGCTATCAGGTCACGGGCGCGACGAGCGCAGCCGAGGCGCTCCAGGCGCTCCGCGGCGACATGTTCGACGCCGTCATCACCGACATCCGCATGCCCGACATGAACGGCCTCGAGCTCCTCAAGGAGATCAAGCGTCACGACGAGTCGGTCGAGGTCGTCGTGATGACAGGATACCCGACCATCGCCTCGGCGGTGGAGGCGCTCAAGGAAGGCGCGTTCGACTACCTCTCCAAGCCCCTGCTCCTCGACGAGCTGCGCCACCTGATGGCGCGGATGACCGAGCGGCGGTTCCTGCGCGGCGAGGTCCACTCGCTCCGCGCGCGCCTGGGCGAGGAGCTCACGGTCAACGAGCTCGTCGGCAACTCCGCGCCCATGCAGCGCGTGAAGGAGATTATCTCGAAGGTCGCGCCGACCGACTCTCCCGTGCTCATCGAGGGCGAGAGCGGCACCGGCAAGGAGCTCGTCGCCGCGGCGATCCACCGCCTCTCACCGCGCGCCAAGGGGCCGTTCATCCCCGTGAACTGCAGCGCGATCCCCGAGGACCTCCTGGAGTCCGAATTCTTCGGTCACGTCCGTGGCGCCTTCTCGGGCGCCGTCTCCGACACGCTCGGGCTGTTCCGAGGCGCCAACGAGGGGACGATCTTCCTCGACGAGGTCGCCGAGCTTTCGCCGGGACTTCAAGTAAAGCTCCTGCGTGTCCTCCAGGAGATGCAGGTGCGCCCCGTCGGCTCGACCAAGGCGTACGCGGTCGACGTGCGCGTGATCGCGGCGACGAACCGCGACCTCGAGCGGACGATCGCGGAGGGCCAGCTGCGCCAGGACCTGTACTATCGCCTCAACGTGGTGCGTGTGACCCTGCCTCCGCTCCGCTCGCGTCGCGACGACATTCCGCCGCTCGTGAACCACTTCATCCGCCGCTTCAGTCGTCGCTTCCGCCGTGAGATTCACGGCACCACGCCGGAGGCCCTCGCCGCGCTCCAGGCGTACGACTTTCCCGGCAACGTGCGCGAGCTCGAGAATCTCATCGAGCGCGCCTTCGCCATGGGCGCGCGGGAGCAGATCTCCCTTACCGACCTGCCGAGCCTCACCGCCGGCCAGGCGGCGCCGGTCGCCGCCACGAGCGGCGCCATTCCCCAGCTCGCCGAGGTCGAGAAGGAGCTGATCTTGAGGGCCCTGGCGTTCTACAAGGACGACAAGGAGGCCGCGGCGACGGCGCTCGGCATCTCGCGCCGGACGATCTATCGTCGCCTGAAGGAGTACGGAATGCTCTAAAGAGTCAAGGATTGAGTCACAGTCTTGACGAAGTGACACCGATCGGTCATCCGCCTCCTTCGAGTTTCCTTATGTTTCGCTGGTTTATAGTTGGCATCCCCCCTGCAGTTTCCGGACAGCGTGCTTGAGATCGCGCCTCTCGAGATCGGGACGAAGACCCTCCAGGTGGGGGTGGGGTTCGCCACCCACCAGGACGCAATCTGGGCTGCGGTGCGCGCGACCGCGATGGCGCGTGCCGGACTCCAGGGCGCGTCGGCAGAGATGGTGCTGCTCGTCACTGCCGGGGTCCCGAGCCAGGACACGATGCCGATGATCCGATCCGTGCTCGGGCCGGTCGGGGTCGCAGGCGGGGCGACGGCGGCGATCCTCACGCACAACGGCGCCGTCGGCAGCGGCGCGCTCGTCGTCTGCCTCGCGAATGGCGACGGCGCCGTCAGCGGCGTCGCGGCGTCGTCGGGGCGAGACCTCGCGGACGCGGCCCAGGGCGCGGCGCGGCTGATCCTCGCGGGCTGGCCCTTCCGGATGCGCTATCCGCGCGGCCTCGGGCTCGCCTTCTGCCGGCCGGGCGTCGGCGCCCCGGCCGAGTCGTTCCTCGCGTCCTGGCGTCTTCTGATGGGGCCGAAGATGCGCACGGTGTGCAGCGTGCTCTCGACCCCCGCGGTCTACGGCGCGTCGCAAAACGAGCCGATCGTGAGCGCGGCGTGCCTCGAGGCGCCGTACTCGACGGGCCTCGGGTACGCCGAGGGTTTCGAGGCGGGTTCGATGCCCGACCGCCAGGCGCTCATCCAGGGCACGGTGGAAGCCACACGCGCGGCGGTCAAGCGCCTCGACGGTGACGCCGCGAGGCTCGTCCTCGTCGTCGAGTCGGACGCGCGCCACCGGGCCCTCGGCTCCGCGGCGGGCGACGAATGGACGGCGATCAAGAACGAGGTGGACGCGCGCGTGCCCTGCGTGGGCTGGCTCTGCCAGTCCGTCGCCGCGTACGGCCGCGGTGTGCGCCCCGCCGACGCCCACGGCTCGCTCGTCGTCGTCGCCCTCGGCGACGCCCCCCGCCGCTAAAACCTCGGAGGGGGGCGAAGCCCCCCTTCCGAAACCTCCCCCCAGGATTCGATTGCGGCGGCAAAAGCCGCCGCTCGAACCACGGTCACTTCGACCCGCGTGGCTAGGGGCGGGTGACGTAGCCCTCCAGGAGGTCCCGCGCGGCCAATTCGGGGTCGCGTGCGGACGGCGGCCCGTAGCCGCCGCCCCCCGGCAGGTGCACCTCCACGAGGGCTCCCGGCGAGACCAGCTGCTCTGCCTTCGCGTTCGACGGCGCCACGCCGTCGATGCGCACCACGCCGTGTGCGCCGCGGCCACCGCCGAGGAAGCCCGCCGCCGGGTGCACCGTCCGATCGCAGAGAACCGAGCACGTGTAGGGCTCGCGCGTCCGCGCGCGGAACGCGATCGTCTGGCCAAGGCCGCCGCGATACTTGCCCGCGCCGCCCGAGTCGGGTCGCAGGCACTTTCGCTCGACGACCAGCGGAGCGAGGCTCTCGATGACCTCGACGGGCGTGCCGAGGACACCCGACGGGAACGCGGTCGCCGAGAGGCCGTCCTTCGTGGCGCGCGCGCCGGTGCCACCCGAGGAGAAGAAGACGTACGTAAAGGGCGCACCGCGCTCGTCTGTTCCGGCGACCTGGATCCCCCAGATGTTGGCCGAGCCCTCGGCCATGACGCGCGCGGGCAGGGCTTGCCCGAGCGCGCCCGCGACGACGTGCGGTAGGAAGTGGCCGATGACGTGCCGCGCAGCGACCGCCGCCGGGCGGCGCACGTTGAGAATCGACCCCTCCGGCGCCGTGATGCGGAGCGGCCGAAACGCCCCCTCGTTGTTCGGAACGTCCGGACTGACGACGACCTTCACGCCGTAGGTCGTGTAGGCCTCGGTGTAGTTCATCACCACGTTCACGCCGCGCCGGCTCGCGGGGGAGGAGCCCGCGTAGTCGATCCAGAGCTCGTCGCCCCGTACCTCGCAGCGCGCGCGGATCGTGATCGGCTCGTCGAAGCCGTCGGAGGTGATCGCGTACTCGTACACGCCCGGCGGGAGGGCCCGGATCGCCGCACGCATCGCGCGCTCGGTTCGCCCGATGATCTCGTCGGCCAACGGCTCGAGCCGTGCCAGCCCGAACTCGTCCATGAACTCCAGGAGCCGCTCGCCACCCACGGCGCCGCCCGCGATCTGGGCGTGGAAGTCGCCCAGCACCATCTCGGGCACGCGCACGTTCGCACGGATGATCGCGAGCAACGCTTCGTTGGGCCGTCCGGCCTCGTAGAGCTTCATGATCGGGATCTGGAGCCCCTCTTCGTATACCTCGCGCGCCTCGGCGGAGAGCACGTGGCCGCCGATGTCCGCGGTGTGGCACGTGGAGGCGAAGACGGCGACGCACTCCTCGCGGCGGAAGATCGGCGAGGCGATCGTGACGTCGTTGAGGTGCCCGGAGGTGAGCCAGGGGTCGTTCGTGATCAGGACGTCGCCCGGCCGGAGCGTCTCTGGCGGGCACGCCGCGAGGAAGTGCTTCATGGCGAGCGCCATGGAGTTGATGTGACCCGGCGTGCCCGTCACCGCCTGGGCGACCATGTAGCCGCGGCGATCGAAGACGCCCGCCGAGAGGTCTCCCGCCTCGCGCACGATCGACGTGAACGATGTGCGCTGGAGCGCCGCCGCCTGCTCGTTGACGACGCCGATCAGCCGGCTCCAGCAAATCTCGAGCGTCACCGGGTCCATCATAGCGAGGGCTGCGGGGTCGGAACACTCGGTGGGTGGCCTGAGACGAGGCAGGGCCCGGCTCCGATCCGCATGGCGCTATTCATTCCAGGGGAACAGGCCTCGACGGTGGGTGGCCTGGGACAAGGTGCGCCCCGGCTCCGTTCCTCAGGTCGCATCTCGGTCATGATGGCATCCCCACGATCAGGGCCAGTCCGTCGTCCACGCGGCAGCGCCCGCCGGGGCCGACGACGGCCGTCGATTCGCGCTCCTCGACGATCGCGGGTCCGGTGAACCCGGCGCCCGGACGGAGAGCGTAGCGGTCGTAGACCGGCGTCTCCACGAAGCCTCCCGCCTCGGCGAAGTAAGCCATGCGAGTCGCCTTCAGCGGGTTGGCTCCACGCGCGGAGCCACTTCGTGCCTGTGTCAGGCCACCTTCGGCGCGAGCCGGCCTCGCGGACCCCGCTCCAACAGACGCCGACCTCGCGGACCCCGCTCCAACAGACGCCGGCCTCGCGGACCCCGCTCCGACATCGCGGCCTGGCTCCGGTCGCCCGGTCGGCTCGCTCGTCGGCTTCGGCCCGGAGACGGTGAGGCGCCAGTTGAGCGCCTCGATGGGCACGCCCTGCGGCAGCCGGTGATAGAGGGCGCGGTAGGCGCTCTCGAAGCTCGCCGTGATCGCGGGGAGGCTCTCGGTCGACAGCGCCCCGAGCGGCACTCGGCACTCCACCTCGTGGCCCTGGCCGGCGTAGCGCATCTCGGCGATGCGTGCGAGGCCGACGTCAGTCGGCGCCACGCCCGCGCGCGCGAGGAGCGCGCGCCCTTCCTCCTCCATCTCGGCGAAGCGCCGGTTGATCGCAGGCCAGTCGGCGCGGTCGAGCCGCTCCTGTCCCGTCCGCACGAAGTCGAACGCGAGCGGCGCCGCGAGGAGCCCGTACGCCGACATCGCGCCGGCACCGAACGGGATCAGGATGCGCGGGACCTTGAGGATCTTCGCCACCTGCCAGCAGTGGACGGGGCCGGCGCCACCGAAGGCGAAGAGCGGGTACTGGCGCAGGTCGCGCCCGCGTTCGATGCCGTGGATGCGGGCGGCGGCGGCCATGTTCTCGTTGACCAGGCGATGGATCCCCCACGCCGCCCCCGTCACGTCGAGACCGAGCGGGCGGGCCACGTGCTCCTCGACGCTGCGGCGCGCGGCCTCCCGATCCAGGCGCATGCGTCCGCCCAGGAAGAACTCGGCGTCGAGATAGCCGAGCAGGAGGTCCGCGTCCGTCACTGTCGGGAACCGGCCCCCGAGGTTGTAGCAGGCGGGACCGGGGTCGGCCCCGGCGCTGTCCGGACCGACCTTCAGGAGGCCCATCCGGTCCACGCGCGCGATCGACCCACCGCCCGCGCCGATCTCGATCAGCTCGATGACGGGGACGCGGATCGGGAGCCCCGAGCCCTTCTTGAACCGGTCGGCGCGCGCCACCTCGAACTCGCGCCCGACGAGTGGGACGCCGTCGTCGATCACGCACGCCTTCGCGGTCGTGCCGCCCATGTCGAACGAGAGGAGCTTGGGTTCACGGCGCTGGCCCGCCGCCTGCGCGGCCGCCAGGGCGCCGGCGGCGGGACCGGACTCGATGAGGCGGACCGGGAGGCGTCGCGCGAGCGGCGGGACCGCGATCCCGCCAGAGGATTGCATGATGTAGAGCTGGCCTGGGATCCCGAGCCCCGCGAGCCGGCGCTCGAGATCCTCCAGGTACCGCGCCATGAGGGGCGCCACGTAGACGTTGGCGCAGGTCGTCGAGGCACGCTCGTACTCACGGATCTCGGGCACCACCTCCGACGAGCAGGAGACGAAGACCCCGGGAATCGCCTCGTGCGCCAGCGCCACGAGTCTCGCCTCGTGCGCCGGGTTCACGTAGGCGTGCAGGAGGCAGATCGCGAGCGCCTCGACGCCGTCCTGGGCGAGCTCGGCGAGCACGCGCCGCGCGGCCACCTCGTCGATCGCTCTCGCGATCGAGCCGTCGGCGAGGAGCCGCTCCGGGACTTCGCGGCGCAGGTGGCGCGGGACGAGGGGCGGGGGCGGGTCGATGAAGAGATCGTACATGTCGTAGCGGCCCTCGCGCCCGATCTCCAGGGCGTCGCGGAACCCTTCGGTCGTCAGGAGCGCGGTTTTGGCGCCCTTCTTCTCGATCAAGGCGTTGGTCGCGAGCGTCGTCCCGTGGACGACGGCCCTGACCTCGTCGGGTCTCACGCCCGCGTCGTCGAGGAGCGCGCGGATCCCCTCCTCGACGCCGTGCGCCGGGTCTTTCGGCGTCGTCAGGACCTTGCCGACGCGCGCCGTTCCCGTCGCCTCGTCGATGACGACGAGATCGGTGAAGGTGCCGCCGATGTCGACGCCGAGCCGGGCCGGCATGGCGGAAGTTTACAACGGGCGTCGGGCGAGGGCGATGAGCGAGAGGCCGTAGGGCAGCGTGATGCCGCGCAGGAGGTACTTCTCCATCGCGAAGACGGTGGTGAGCATGTTGTTGAGCGGCGGCGGCGGCACGTGGGGCCGGGGATCGGCCCGGACCCCGGCGAGCCTCTCCCCCACCCAGGCGACGAGCGCCGCGGGGAAGAGGATCGTGTTGAAGTACGAGAGCATCCGGAGCTCGAAGCCCGCGGCACGCAGGACCCGCCGGAGGCCGGCCCGCGTGTAGCGTCGCTTGTGGTGGTTCACGACGTCGTGGGGGCCCCACAGGAACTGATAGGCTGGGACGGTCACCAGAGCCCACCCGCCCGCCCTCAGGGAGCGTTGCGCCTGGCGCAAGAGGCCGAGGTCGTCATCGAGATGCTCGACGACATCGAGCAGCGTGACCAGGTCGAACGTGAGGCCGTGTCGGGGGAACGCCTCGAGCGTGCCGCAGAAGGCGTTCGTGAGACCGCGCTGCCGACAGAGATCGATGGCGAGCGGGGAGGTGTCGGTCCCGTAGGCCTCGAAGCGGCTCGACAACGCCTCGAGGACGGCGCCCGTGCCGCAGCCGACGTCGAGGACGCGCGCGCCGGCCGGGAGCTCGATCCACCGGTCGATCACGTCCTCGACGATCCGCAGGCGCGCGACGCACCACCAGTGGGTCTTCTCGATCTCATAGACCGTCCGACAGAAGACCTCGTCCACTAGGGCGCCTCGGGGCGCGTCCCGCTCGCGGCCCAGCTGTTGGCGTGGTGCCAGCGGAGCGACTCGAGGGTCAGCCCACCCTCGGCGAAGCAGCGCTCGACTCTGGCGCGCGCGATGTAGTGCGCGACCGGCGCGAGGAAGTGGTCGAACGCGATCGAGTGCACCTCCCGGAAGGGGAAGGGGGCGAGGTCCGTCAGGTAGCTCGCATACGGGAGGGTCCGCGCGAGCCGGGGGCGCGTTCGCGCCGGGGCGTAGAGCACGCGCAGCGCGATCCAGAGCGGGACCGTGACGACCCCGGCGAGCCCGCTTACGAGTCGTAGCGGCAACCGGCTCGTGAGCCGCCGTGCCGGGTCCACCAGCGCCAGCACCCAGCCGTTACCCTCGCGGGCGTAGAGCCACGCGACGAACCGCCCGCCGGGGACGAGGAGGGGCGACAGGGCCCGGAATCCCGCCTCGGGCTCGGGCAGGTGGTGGAGCACCCCGATCGAGTAGATCAGATCCACGCTCTCCAGACGGAAGGGCGGGCGCGTGAGGTCCCCTTGAACCACGTGCACGTTGTCGAGGTCGGCGGTGTTCTGCGCGGCGGCGTCCACGGCCGGGCCCAGGTCGACGCCGATGACCTCCTTGGCGCCGAACGCCGCGGCGAGCCGGAGGTGGCGGCCCTTGCCGCAGCCAGCGTCGAGGACGCGCCGCCCGGCGAAGGCGTCCTTCCCGACGGGCGCCATCCAGCCGAGCAGCTGGGCCTCGTACTCCGGGCGGATCTCTGCGAAGCGCGTCCATTCGTAGCCGAAGCGCTCCACGGTGGCCCGCACCTCGGCGTCGAGGGCCGGGGGCACCAGGCGCGGGATCCCGCGCTCGATCGGGTATCGCGCCAGGCAGGCGCCGCACGCGAGCTCGCCGTCGTGGATGTCGTCAGCCTCCGGCGCCCCGCGTGTCAGGGTGATCGCGCCTCGACACGCCGGGCAGGCGAGCCAGTCGAGGAGCCGCCGCTTCACGCCGGATGGTACCGCGAGGCCCAGAGCTGGAAGGCCAGGAGCGTATACAGCTTCTTCCGATGGTCGCGACGCCCTGCCGCGTGCTCGGTGAGGAGGCGCTCGACCGTGTCCGGCCGGAACAGGCCCGCGCGGCGGATCACGTCGGGCGCGCAGAGGTCCCGGAGGAGGGGCGCCAGGTCGGCGCGGAACCAGCGTGCCAGCGGGACGCCGAAGCCCTTCTTTGGGCGCGCCAGGATCTCGCGCGGCAGCATCCCCGCGAGCGTGCGCTTGAGCACGTACTTGGTCGTGAGGCCCCGGAGCTTCAGACGGATCGGCAGGCTCGCCGCGAGCTCGACGACCCGGCGATCGAGGAGCGGCACCCGCACCTCCAGTGAGCAGGCCATGCTCGCGCGGTCCACCTTCGTGAGCACGCCCTCGCCGAGGTACCCCTTGAGGTCGAGATAGAGCATGCGCTCCAGCCCGGACGCCGACGGCGCGTGCGCGAGCATCTCGTGGAACGCGGCGTAGGACGGCGGCCCCGGGAGCCGCGCGAGCGCGTCCGCGGTGAGCAGCGCCCCCTGCTCCGCCGGCGTGAAGGAGCCGAGCCACGCAGCGTGGCGCTCGACCGGGGCGAAGTCCATACCCTCCACGAAGCGCTTGAGCCTGAAATCGAGGCTCAGGTCGTCGAGCGAGACGGGGAGGCGCTCGACGGCGGGACGCACGAGTCGGTGTCGAACCCAGCGGGGAACGAGCTCGAGCGCGCGGGCCAGACGGTGCGCCTGGTAGGTCGGATAGCCGGCGAACAGCTCATCCCCGCCGTCGCCCGAGAGCGCGACGGTCACGGCGCGTCGGGCGAAGCGTGAGAGCAGGTAGGTGGGGAGGAGCGACGCGTCGGCCAGCGGCTCGTCGAGGAGGTCGGGAAGGCGCGCGACGAGGTCGAGCGCCGCGCGCGGGCCCAAGACCTCTTCGTGATGGTCGGTGTCGAGGGTGCGTGCGACGCGGCGCGCGTGCGCGGTCTCGTCGAACGACGAGTCGTCGAACCCGATCGAGAAGGTCTTGAGGCGCCCCCCGAAATGCCGCGCGGCGAACGCGGCGACCGTGCTCGAGTCGATGCCCCCCGAGAGGAAGACCCCGAGCGGGACGTCGCTCACGAGGTGCTGCCGCACCGAGAGATCGAGCACGGCGCGGAGCGCCTCCACGGCCTCGATCTCACCGATCGCCTGCGCCTGGCCGAAGTGAACGTCCCAGTACGGCTCGATCTTGACCCGGCCCTCGGAATACGTGAGCCAGTGGCCGGCCGGGAGCTTCTTGATCGCTCGGAAGATCGAATGCGGCGCCGGGACGTACTCGTGGGCGAGATAGCGGGACAGCGCGGTGAGGTCGAGCGTCCGGTCGACCGCCGGGTGCTCGAGGAGCGCCCGGAGCTCGGACGCGAAGACGATCTGGTCTGGTCGCACCGCATAGTAGAGGGGCTTGATCCCGAGGCGATCGCGGGCGAGCACGAGCGTGCGCGCGGGTGCGTCCCAGAGCGCGAACGCGAACATGCCTTCCAGGTCGCCGAGCGCCGCGAGACCGCGCTCCTCGTACGCGTGCACGACCACCTCGGTATCCGAACGCGTGGTGAACGCATGGCCGCGTCGGGCGAGGGTCTCTCGGAGCTCCTGGTAGTTGTAGATCTCGCCGTTATAGACGATCCAGACGCGCCCCGCCTCGCCCGCCATCGGCTGGTGACCGGTCGCGAGATCGATGATCTTGAGCCGTCGCATGGCGAGCCCCGCGGGCCCCTGGACGAGGATGCCCTCGTCGTCAGGCCCGCGGTGGGTGAGCCGCTCGTTCATGCGTGTGAGCACGGCGGGATCCGGCGCCCGATCGGCGCGGGCGAGGACATTGCCGACGATGCCGCACACGACGCTCAGTCCGTCCGGTCCACGCCCACGGTCTCGCGGACGTGGTAGATGGGCTTGCGCTGGGTGTCGTAGAAGCCCCGGATGACGATCTCGGCGAGGAAGCCGATGAAGAGCGAGAAGACGCCGGTCAGGAAGAAGATGACCATCAGGAAGACCATCGGCGTCGCCTCGAGCCGCCTGAGCACGAACACGCGGTACGCCACGACGTCGAGCGCGAGGAAGCCGAGCATCAGCGCGAAGAGCCCGAAGCCCCCGAAGATGTAGTTCGGCCGCGACTGGAAGTCGCCGATGAACTTGAGCGTGATGAGGTCGACGAGCACTTTGTAGGTCCGGAGGAAGCCGTACTTCGAGACGCCACGCACCCGCGGGTGGTGGGCCACCTCGAGCTCCGTCACGCGTCCGCCGACCCACTGCGCGAGGACCGGCAGGAAGCGGTGCATCTCGCCGTAGAGGCTGAGGTCCTGCATGATCTCGCGCCGGTAGGCCCGGAGCGTGCAGCCGAAGTCGTGCAGGCGGACGCCGCTCACGCGACGGATGAGGAAGTTCGCGATGTGGGAGGGCAGGAGCCGCGTGAGCCAGGGATCTCTCCGGTGACGACGCCAGCCCGACACGACGTCGTACGCGTCGCCGAGCCGCTCGACGAGCCGGGGGATGTCGGCGGGATCGTTCTGGAGGTCGGCGTCGAGCGTCACCAGGAGCGGGTGCCGCGAGTAGGCGAAGCCGGCGGCCAGGGCCGAGGTCTGTCCGAAGTTCTTCCTGAGGCGCACGAGGCGGACACGGCGGTCGCGCGCCGCGATCTTCCGGAGCGCATCCCACGAGCCGTCGCTCGAGCCGTCGTCGACATAGATCACCTCGTACTCGCGCCCCATCGGCTCGAGGGCTTCGGTGAGCCGCGCGTGGAGCGGCTCGAGATTGTCCTGCTCGTTGAGGACGGGGAGGACGACCGAGAGCGGCGTCGCGTCGTGTCCCCTCATCGGCGGCCGTCGAGCTGGAGCGTGTAGATCTCGGCCTGCGCGATCCGCTCCTTCAGCGTGTAGCCGTTCTTGAGGAGCCGGTCCCGGAGCAGCTCCGGGCTCTCGGTCCAGCTCGTCCAGTTGCCCAGGACGACGACGTCGACCGTGTGGTGCTCGAGGTGCCAGAAGAGGGCGGGATAGGACATCAGCTTGAACCGGTCGAGCTCACGCGGCGTCACCCGGCGAGAGAACATCAGCGCGAAGTGGTTCTCCATGCCCGGCAGGATCGAGGCCTGGGTCTCCACGAAGTACCCGGGCCAGAGACTGATCGCGAGCGGTCGATTCGGACGCACCTCGCGGTCGATGGCCGCTCCGACGGCGCGGATCGTCGAGAGCCGCCAGTTGGCCGGGCTCTCGCCGGGAAGGATGCCGGAGACCATCGCCCCGCTGATCGTGTAACGGTAGAGATCGAGCGGGGACACGCTGAGGTACACGACGGCCATCGAGGCGAGGAGGTATCGGAGCCGCGGCGCGGGGCTCTCGCGCGTGAGCGCCGCGCAGAAGACGACGGCGTCCGCGAGGAGGAACGGGAGGGGCATGCAGAAGTACTGGGTGTACGCGGGCGTCGGCACGAGGCTGGCGAGGGTGAGGAGCACGGCGATCGCCGACGCGAGCGGCAGGCGCTCCCGCGAGAGCGCACACGAGACCCAGGACGCGACGCTCACCACGAAGAGCAGGATGAACTGCAGGCTGATCACGCCCTCGGCGAGCCCGAGACCCAGCAGCGTCTTCGGCGCCATCGTCTTCTGGGCCCACCAGTCCATGAGGCTGTAGTCCGCCCGAATGGTCTGGCTGCCGACGATGTTGAACACGAACGTGGCCGGGTCGAGGAGGAAGAAGAACTCGGTCGGCAGCAGGGCGAGCGTGAGGCCGATCGCGAACCGGGCGGTCTCCATGAGGCGGGGCTTGAGCTCCTTCTCCGTCAGGGAGATCTCGAGGAGAAACGCGGGGGTGACGGCGATCACGTACACTCGGCACGCGACCGCGAGCCCGAGCAGGAACCCGCTGGCGGCCCATTTCCAGCGCGACCGCGTGGACAGCACGGTGTATGCGGCGAAGAGCAGGAGCGTCGGGAGCGCGAAGGTCTTGACGAGGGGATACCAGCCGAATGCGAGGCTGGTGAACGTGAGGAGCACGGCGGCGAGGAGGCCCCACGCCCGGGCGCCGGCCCGCCGGGCCGCCTGGCGGTAGAGGAGGAGGCCCAAGGCGACCGAGAAGAATGCGGAGAGCAGGCGGGCCCCGTACCAGGAATAGCCGACGAGCGTCATCCAGGCGCCGTACACGTAGGGAAGGAGGAACATCTGCGGATAGTAGAAGTCGTGATAGGGGAGCTGTCCCTCGATGACGAGCCGCGAGACCAGCAGGTAGGTGCCCTCGTCGCCGTCGACGAGCCCGAAGAGCGACATCGGGACGAAGACAGCTGCCAGCAGCACGGCGAGCCATCCGTACACCACGGCCGGACGCGCTCGATCGATGTACCCGATCACTGTGACGCCGCCATTATAGTCGCGCGGGCCGGGAATCCCCATGGCTCGGGATGACTCGGGTGCAAGCGAGGGGCCAGCGGGCGGCGTCGCTTAAGCCGCGATAACTAAGGACCGACGAGGCAAACCCGGCCGGCGTCGGGGGACGCGTTCCGGCGACGTGCCACGACGGGTCTCACTTTTGTCACGCCCGTCACCGCGCCGATCGCCCGCGGTCCTCAACGGAGGTAGGACGCGACGAACGTGCCGGCCACGGTCGTGCCCGTGAACCGCCCGAGGGCGAAGGGCACAGGGCTCACCGGCGGCGGGGTTCGCGTGATGAGCGAGGCCATCAGCTCGCCGACCGCCGGCGCCAACTTGAACCCGTGGCCGCTCATGCCGGCGGCGATGAAGAACCCTCGAAGGGAGGACTCGTCGAGGATCGGCATCCAGTCGGGGGTGATGTCGAAGGCACCGGCGTAGCCCCGGCGGTAGCGGGCGTCGGCGAGCCGCGGCACGGCGCGTCCGGTCCGATCGAGGATCGTGCTCGCCTCCGTGAAGCCCGCCTCGCTGCCGAGGAGCTCGGGATCCATCGGATGCTCCGCCTCGTCATCGGTGAGCGACCCCGTCAGCGTGAGGTTCCCGGTCTCGGGGCGCACGTAGCTCCCCCCGGCGAGATCCAGGTAGACGAGGTGGGGCGCGCCGAACGACGGATCGCGCTCGACGACGAAGACGGGATGGCGGCCGATCACGATCGGAAGCTCCACGCCGGCGAGCCGCGCGACGGCGGGCGACCAGAGCCCCGCGGCGTTCACGACCACGGGCGCGTCCACGCGGTCACCGGCCGCGGTCGTGACGCCGGTGACGCGACCGCCCCCCTGGTGGATCGCGACGACCTCGGCGCCTTGTTCGATGACCGCGCCCCGGCGGCGAGCCGCGTCGGCGTACCCGAGCGTCACCCCGGTCGGATCGCCGTAGCCCGACTCCGGCTCGTAGAGCACTGCGCCGAGGCCCGCCGGGTCGATCCGCGGCTCCACGCGGGCGACATCGTCGGGCTCGAGGAGCTCGGCGCGGATGCCGAGCGCCCGCTGGACGGCGAGCGTCGACTCGAGCTTCGGTCGCATCGCGGGCGAGACGCCGATCAGCGTTCCGCAGCCCACGTAGCCCGCCTCGCCACCGACCGCGTCGCCGAAGCGCTGGAAGACGCGGAGCGAGCGCAGGACCATCGCGCTCGCCTCGGGCGTGGGGTAGAGCTGGCGGATGATTCCGACCGAGCGCCCGGTGCCTCCGGCAGCGAGGAACCGGCGCTCTAGCACGAGCACCCGCCCGAGGCCGAGCCCGGTCAGATGGAAGGCGAGCGAGGCGCCCGTGACGCCCCCCCCGATGACGACGACGTCGGCGGTGCGCGTCATGCCCGTATGCTGCGGCCGCTCACTGCGTGACCTCCGTGCCCTGCTCGAAGGTCAGGCCGTGTGGTCTCAATGCCCCCTCGTGTCGACGGCGTGCGCGGTGGGCCGTCTCTCGTAGATCGCGAGCCACGCGTCGGCCCGCGGCGTGTACGCAGCCGCGTCCCGACCCCACACGTACGTGGTCCGCTGGGGCGAGATGATCTCGACGACCCCGACCTTCTCGAACTTCTTCTGATAGTCGCCAAACCAGCGGAAGACCGTCAGGTCTGAGTCCGGCCGGATCAGCCATGAGGTCCAGACACTCGCGAAGACGATGAACCGGGGATCCAGGGCCTCGATCTCTCGGATCATCTGGTGCTGCATCGCCGCGGCATACGGCTGCGGCTCCATCAAGGCGTACGTGTAGACGTACCCGGTGGCCGCCAGCCGCCGCGCGTAGAAGTAGATCTGGGGCTCCGAGCCGACCACGGCGATCCGCTCGCCCGGGGTCGTGTGTTCCCGGATGTACCGCCCGATCTCGACGGACTCGGGAAAGGGATTCGATCCGTAGATGGCACGCGACACTTCGTGCGGTGTATCGGTGAAGAGGATCGTGCGTTCCAGGTAGACGAGGTGGAGGAGCGGGACGGTGGCCAGCACGATCGGGATCCCGTACCGGAGCGCCCGCGCGCGGACCGACGCGAGGCGTCGCGCGACGGCGTCGACCGCCACGCCGGTGAGGATCGCGAGGGCTGGAAGGAGGAGGACGAAATACTGGGGCCGGAAGTAGAGCCCCGCCGACGTCGCGAGGAGTGAGGCACCGAGGAGAAGCGGGACGAGGAGACCTCTGGAGCGCGTCTCGCGATCCCATAAGAACGTCGAGAGCCCGAGGCACGCGAGCACAACGACGAGATACGACGCCGGGAGGATGCGGCGGAGCGCGCTATCCAGATTCAGCACGCCACGCGCGAGAGGCATGGCGGTGGCGTATTTGGACGCGTAGGTAAAGGTCCAGAACCAGAAGTTAGGAAAGGTTCCCGCCAGGAGCATGAGCAGACACACCGCCGCGAACGGCGCCAGCGCACCCGCCACGAGCGCCGCGCTGGCGGCGAGGCGAAGGCGCGTGTCGTCGCGCATGCCGAGCAGAACGTACAGAACGGCGAACAGCAGGAAGGCGCCGGCGCTCTGCTTCACGACAAAGGCCGTGCCGAAAAGCGCTCCGCTGCCCAGATACGTCGCCATGCGGCGACGATCGATCGCGCGAGGGAGGATGAGCAGGCCCGCGAGAACGGGCGGCAGGACGAAGTGCTCGGCGTAGGCCGCGGTCGAGAGCAGTCTCGGGCTCAACGAGAGCGCCGCGAAGGCCGCAGCGGCCACCACGGCGACGCGCGCGTCGAAGTGCCGGCGGGCGACCAGAAACACGAGAGCGATCGTCACGACGTTG
Source organism: Candidatus Rokuibacteriota bacterium (assembly GCA_003220315.1). Classification (GTDB taxonomy): domain Bacteria; phylum Methylomirabilota; class Methylomirabilia; order Rokubacteriales; family CSP1-6; genus 20CM-2-70-11. The sequence goes on along the minus strand of QHSA01000140.1, from coordinate 10,978 downwards.
ACGACGAGCAGCCCGAGGTGGATGCCCGCGGGCGTCTGGCCGAACGCCGCGAGAATCAGGGCGTAGACGGCGTAGATGCCCGGCATCTTGAAGTTGTACGCCTGCGCGTACGGCGGAATCCCCCGGAGCAGCAGCTGGCCGAAGTACGCGTACTCGCCCTCGTCGCGGTCGAGCGGGATGTCGAGCAGTCTCAGTCGGATTCCCGCCGTGGCCAGGCCGACGAGGGCCAGAACCCCGAGCGCCCAGGCGCGGCGGAGGCTCACGGGCTCTTCCGTTCGAAAACCGCGACCCAGACGAGGGATTTCGGCACGTACCCGGCCGCCTCCGCGCCCCACGCGTACGTCGTGAGCCGGTCCGACACGATGTCGACGAAACCCACGCGGTCGAAGTTCTTGGCGTATCGCGCCCACCACTCGAAGAGCGTCCGATCCGACTGCGGCCGCACGTTCCATGAGGCCGACGCATTGACGAGGACGACGAACCGAGGACGCGCGGCCTCGATCTCGTCGATCATCTGGCGCTGCATGCGCGAGGCGTAGGGCTGGTCCTCCATCAACGGGTACATGTAGACATGCCCCGTGGCCCCGCGCCGGCCGGCGTAGAAGTAGATCTCGGGCTCCGAGCCGATCACGGCGATCCGCTCCCCCTCGGCGGTCCGGGATCTCAGGTATCTGGCGATCTCGACCGACTCGGGGAACGGGCTGAGACCGAAGAGCTCGCGTGTGACCCGTTCGGGAGGCGCCTCCCACAGGATCACGCGCTCGGCGAAGAGGAAGGCCACGAGTGGGACAGCGGTGAGCGCCGCCGCGAGGCCCCGGCGGAGCGTCCCACGCGCGACGCTCCCGGCCAGCGCGTCCACGCCGAGGCCGGCGAGGAGCGCGACGGATGGGAGGAGGAGCACAAAGTACTGGTTGCGGAAGTAGAGGCCGGCCGACGTCCCGCAGAGCGAGAGGAGTGCTAGGAGGAGGACGAAGGCGCGTCTCTGCCGCGCCTCCGGGTGCCAGACGAGGGCCGAGACGCCCACGGCGGCGAGGATTGCGACCAGATACGAGGCGGCGAGGAGCTCGCCCGCCTTGTGGGCGAACAGCACGACGCCAGTGGTCAGGGGCACCGCGGAGGCGTAGTGGAGCGCGTAGGTGACCGTCCAGAACCAGAAGCGGTCGAACACTCCCGCGCCGGCCAGAACGGCGCACACCAGCGCAAGCGGCGCGAGCGCCCCGGCGACGACCGCCCCGGCTGGCAGGAAACGTCGTCTCCAGTCGCCGCGGACCCCGGGCGACACCCCACCGAGGAGCGTGTAGACGACGGCGAACAGACCGAACGCCGCGCCGCTCTGTTTGACGAGGATGGCGAGGCCGAAGAGGGCTCCGCTGGCGAGAAAGGCCTGCGGTCGAGAGGACTCGAGCGCACGGAGCAGGACGAGCGTGCCGGCCAGCGCTGGCAGCAGGACGAAATGCTCGGCGTATGCCGCGATCCCGTAGAGCCGCGGGCCGAGCGACAGGACCGCGAAGACCGCGGCCGCCGAGACAGCGACCGTCGAGTTGTACAGGTGGGCCGCCAAGCAGAGCACGAGGACGGTCGTCGCAGCGTTGACGACGAGCAGCCCCAGATGGATCGCCGCGGGCGACTGACCGAACGCGGCGAGGATCGCCGCGTACACGCCGTAGATGCCCGGCAGCTTCAAGTTGTAGGCCTGCGCGTACGGCGGAACGCCCTGGAGCAGGAGTTGCGCGAAATACCCGTACTCGCCCTCGTCGCGGTCGAGCGGGACGTCGAGCAGGCGGAGCCTCAACGCGGCGGCGCCGAGGACGATCAGGCCCAGCAAGGCCCACGCCCCGAGGCCCGGCCGCCTGCTCATCGAGACGGTCGCGGCAGGTGTCAGCGTTGTCGTGTCTCGATAGATGTCAAGCCGGCACGCCTGATCCCGCGACCGGCCGGCTCTCCGATCGAGGAGCGCGCAGGCACCCTCGTCGCGCGTGGTGCTCCGTGGATCGTGATGGTGGGTCCAGTATACCGACGACATTCACGGGGCGTCTCCGCTTACCATGGGCACCTGGGCGGTCCCCCGGACCAAGATCCGCGTTCCTGTCGTTGACGCGGACCTTGGTTACCGCTCTGGAGTGTCTGGCACAGGACTTGCTAAAATGGGCCTCATGCATCGCCAGATAACTGGATGCCGGATATGCGGGAGCGAGTGGCTCGACGTTCTGCTCGATCTGGGTACGCAGTTCCTGACGGGCGTGTTTCCGCGCAGCGTCGACGAGTCACTCACGAAGGGACCCCTGACGCTCGTGCGGTGCGACGAGTGTGGTCTGGTCCAGCTCCTTTACTCCTACGAGCGAACGGAGCTCTACGGCGCGCACTACGGCTATCGCTCGTCGTTGAACCGGAAGATGGTCAGCCACCTCGAAGACAAGGCCCGGATGCTCCTGGGAGCCGTCGACCTCCGGCCGGACGACGTGATCGTGGACATCGGGAGCAACGACGGCACGCTGCTCTCGTTCTTCTCGGGCAAGAACCTCTGCCTTCTCGGCGTCGATCCGTCGGCCGCGCGCTGGCGCGGCGGCTATCCCGTCGACAGCCGGCTGATCGCGGATTTCTTCTCGGCGGACCTGTTCCGCTCCGCGCTGGGCGGCCGGAAGGCGCGGATCGTCACGTCGATCGCGATGTTCTACGATCTGGAGCGGCCGCTCGAGTTCGTCCGCGAGGTCGCCGACATCCTGGCCGACGACGGCATCTGGCATTTGGAGCAGAGCTACCTGCCGGCGATGTTGCGAGCGAATGCCTACGACACGGTCTGCCACGAGCACGTCGAGTACTACGCCGTGGCCCAGATCAAGTGGCTGGCGGACAAGGTGGGCCTCACGATCCTGGACGTGGAGGAGAATGACGTCAACGGCGGGAGCTTCGCGGTGACGCTCGGCCGGGCGCGACGTCGGGGCGAGGGGTGCGGCACACGGGTGGCGCGACTCCTGGACGAAGAGCGGCGCCTGGGCTTCGACTCGCTTCGGCCCTTCAAGGAGTTCCGCGATCGTGTCATGACCCACAAGCGCGAGCTGCGCGAGCGCCTGGAGGCGATCCGCGCCCGGGGGAACAGCGTGCTGGGCTACGGCGCCTCCACGAAGGGCAACGTGATCCTCCAGTTCACCGGCATCGATCGAAACCTGCTCCCCGCGATCGCCGAAGTGAACGAGGACAAGTTCGGGTGCGTCACGCCGGGGACGTGGATCCCGATCATCTCGGAGGCGGAGGCGCGCGCGCGCAAGCCGGATTACTTTCTGGTCTTCCCGTGGCACTTCCGCGCCGGCCTCGTCGAGCGGGAAGCGGCGTATCTGGCGGCGGGCGGCAAGCTGATGTTTCCCCTCCCCTCGATCGAGGTGGTCTCGACGTCACATCGATGACGCCCTCCCGTCTCCTCATCTTCGTCCCGACCTACAACGAGAACCGCAACGTCGAGCGGCTCTGCGCGGAACTCCGGGCGCTTCCGCTGAACGCGGACATCCTCTTCATCGACGATGGCTCTCCCGATGGCACCGGCGCGACGCTCGATCGGCTCGCGCGCCAGCACCCTCGGATCTCGGTGATCCATCGGGAGGGCAAGCTCGGCATCGGCAGTGCGCATCGTGCCGGCATCGCGTACGCCTACGACAAGGGGTACGACCTGCTCATCACGCTGGACGCCGACTTTTCGCACAGCCCGGCCGACCTCCCCCGCCTGCTGGCCGCGCACGCCAGCGACGTGGACGTGGTGGTGGCCTCGCGCTACCTCGGACCCGACAGCCTTCCCGGCTGGAGCCCCCACCGTCTGTTCTTGACGCGGCTCGGGCATTTCCTGACGCGGGTGCTCTTGCGCATGCCGTACGATGCGAGTGGCGCCCTCCGGCTCTACGACCTGCGGCGGATCCCGCGCGAGCTCTTCGAGCTCGTGACGGCCCGCGCCTACGCGTTCTTCTTCGAAAGCCTCTTCATTCTGTGTCGTAACGGCGCTCGCATCCGAGAGATTCCGATCGTGCTCCAGGCCCGGGTGTACGGGAGCTCCAAGCTCACCGCCCGAGAGGGCGTCCGGAGCGGACGATTTCTGTTGAGGCTGTTCTTCGCGCAGCTGGCGAACCCCGGCCGCTTCCGACGCTCCCGCCCGATCGACCGGCTGCGTCCAGAGCTCGTCGAGTCGCAGGGCTGGGACGAGTACTGGAGCGAGAAGCGAACGGCGCTCGGGACGCTCTACGACCTCGTCGCCGCCGTGTATCGGCGCGTGATCCGGCGCAACCTTCGCCGGTACGCGGAGCGATCGTTCGCCGCGGGCGCACGGGTCCTCCACGCGGGATGCGGCAGCGGACAGGTGGACGCGGGCCTCCACGAGCGGTTTCGAGTGACCGCCGTCGACATCTCCGAGCGGGCGTTGAGGCTCTATGCCCGGAACAACCCGCACGCGAGCCGGATCGAGCAGGCGAGCATCTTCGACCTCCCGTTCGAGGCGGGCGCGTTCGATGGCGTCTACAACCTCGGTGTCCTCGAGCACTTCCATCCGCACGAGATCCGAGAGATTCTCGACGAGCTCCATCGCGTCCTGAAGCCGCGCGGGAAGCTCGTGGTCTTCTGGCCCCACCGTCGGGGCTCCAGCGTGCTGTTCCTGCACGCGCTCCGGCGTCTCATCCGGCTCGTGTCACGCGCCGAACCGAAGTTCCACCCCGACGAGATATCCCTCCTCGGCTCCCGCGCCGAGGCCGTGGCGCTCCTGCGCGACACCGGATTCGCCCTGCGCGAGTACTCCTTCGGCATCCGCGACCTGTTCGTTCAGTGCGTCATCGTCGCTGAGAGGGTGGAGAAGGTCCCGATGGCGGTCGAGTCGGGGATGTCCGAGCGCACGACCACCACATGAGGCGCCCCCACGGGGCGCTGGCGTGGGCCGAGCTGGCTCTCGCCCTGCTGATCACCGCGCTCATCGTTTCGCTCAACCTGCGCTTCGCCACCCAAGCCGGGCCGCTGTGGCGGGACGAAGTGTCCACGGTCCAACTCGCCACCCGATCGACGTACACCGAGGTGTTGAGGTCCCTGTCTCTGGACTCCGCGCCCGCCTTGTATCCGACGCTCCTGCGACTCTGGTCGTCACCGTGGAGCGACGGCGGGCAGGACGTCGCCCTCCGCGTCCTTGGCTTCGGCGTGGCCGCGGCGATGGTCGGCGCCATCTGGGTCACCGGCCGAGTGCTCGCCGCCGGCCCGCCGCTGCTGGCGCTCACCGTGTTCGCCGCGCACGCAGGGACGCTGCAGACGGCGGGCTCGGTGAAGCCGTACGGTCTCGGGAGCCTCTTCATCGTCCTGGCGTTTGGCGCCATCGGACGCCTCACGGCCGCTCCGCGTCGCCGCTCGCTCCTCTACGCCCTCACGGTCGCCATCCTCGCCGTGCAAACCCTCTACCACAACGCCCCCCTCATCCTGGCCGTGTGCGTCGCGGGGTTCGCGGTCGCTGCGGTGGCCCGGGAGCGCTCGGCGGCGCTCGCCGTGATCGTGACCGGCGTCGTGGCGGCGGCGTCCCTGCTGCCGTACGTCGGCGTCCTGCTGACCTCCCGGAGCTGGAGGCCGCTGAACCAGTCGGAGTTCGGCGCACACGCGCTGCTCGTGCGATCGAATGAGATGGTGACGGAGGGGAGCTGGCCGCTCGTGGCGCTGTGGGCGGCAGCCGCCGGGCTCGTCTCGTACGGTGTCGTGCGCACGCTCCGGCGGTCATCGCGCGGCGAGCCGACGTCCGGCCCGCACGTGCTCTATGCGGCGCTGGTGATCGTGGCCGCCACGAGTCTTCATCTCGGCTTTCTGAAGCTCGCGGGTCGCGTCCCGCAGGCCTGGCAATTCGTGCCCCTCATCGCGGTGGTGGCGCTCGCCATCGACGTCGTGCTCGGGGGGACACGCTCCCTCCGCTGGGCGCGGGCCGGCGTCGCCGTCCTGGCGACCGCGCTCGCGTTCCCCGTCTCGATGGACCGCGTCGGCATTCGTCAGACCAACGTCGACCTGATCGCCCAGTACGTTCACACCGCGGCCCAACCGGGTGATCTCATCCTCGTCAACCCGTGGTACGTGGGCATCACGTTCAACCGGTACTATCGCGGCCCGGTGCCGTGGATGACCCTCCCCCCGATGGAGGACCTCACCGTCCACCGATACGACCTGCTCAAGCTCCGGATGACGTCGGCCGAGCCCCTGGCGCCCCTGTACGGTGCGATCCAAGGCGCGCTGGAGTCCCGGCACCGGGTCTGGCTGGTGGGCGGCCTACTCTTCCCGCCCGCCGGACACGTCCCGCCCGTTCTCCCTCCCGCACCCGGCCTCCCCACGGGATGGAGCGACGGACCCTACACGATCGGGTGGGCGCTGCAGACCGGCTACTTCGTGCAGACGCATGCCGAGCGTCTGGCCGTTGTCCGAATTCCCGTCGCAGGCCCCGTGAACCACCTGGAGAGCGTGGGATTGCTGGTGGTCGAAGGCTGGCGGCGGCCCGAGCTCAAGAACGGGGAGTCTACGACTCCCGCGCTTCCCTACTCCCCCAGGTAGGCCCGGCGGACCTCCGGGTTGTCGGCCAGCTCCGTCGCGGTTCCCGCGAGCGCGATGGCGCCGGTCTCGAGCACGTAGCCCCGGTGCGCGATCGACAACGCCATCGCGGCGTTCTGCTCCACGAGGAGGATCGTCGTCCCCTGCCGGTTGATGTCGGCGATCGTGTCGAAGATCTGCTCGACGAGGACGGGGGCGAGCCCCATGCTCGGCTCGTCCAGCAGGAGGAGTCTCGGGTTCGCCATCAGCGCGCGGCCGATGGCGAGCATCTGCTGCTCGCCCCCCGACAGCGTGCCCGCGACCTGCGTGATCCGCTCCTTGAGCCTCGGGAAGAGCGTCACGACGCGCTCGAGGTCGGCGGGGACCCCCGCGTCGCGCCTCGGGTAGGCGCCCATCATGAGGTTCTCGCGGACCGTGAGACGGTTGAAGATCCGCCGTCCCTCGGGCACGTGCGCGACGCCTCTACCGACGATCTCGTGAGGCGGCACCCCGACGAGCGATTCGGCCTCGAGCGTGATCGTGCCGCGCAGGGGCTGGAGGAGGCCCGAGATCGTCTTGAGCGTCGTCGTCTTCCCGGCGCCGTTGTTGCCGAGGATCGTGACGATCTCGCCGCGGCCCACCTGGAGCCCCACGCCCTTGAGTGCCCGGATCTCACCGTAGGCGACGTCGAGCGAATCGACGCTAAGCACGGCGCGCCCTCTGGGGAGCCGAGCCGCGCGTGCCGAGGTACGCCTCGATGACCCGCGCGTCACTCTGGACCTCGCGCGGGGGCCCTTCCGCGATCTTCTCGCCGTGGTCCAGCACGGTCACCCGGTCGGACACCTCCATGACGACGCGCATGTTGTGCTCGATCAAGATGATGGCGAGCCCGAGGTCGACGACGAGCTCGCGCAGCAGGCGCATGAGCGCGCCGGCCTCCGTCCGCGTCATCCCGGCGGTCGGCTCGTCGAGCAGGAGCAACGCGGGCTCGGAGGCGAGCGCGCGGGCGAGCTCCAGCCGGCGCTGGTCGCCGTACGGAAGGTTGCGGGCCACGTCGTTGGCGTTCGCCTGGAGTCCGACGCGATCGAGCAGCGCCACCGCGCGCGTCGAGAGGTCCGCCTCGGTCCGAGCGAAGCGCGGGCCGTGCGAGAGGACGTCCCACAGACCGAGCGCGATGCGCGAGTTCATGCCCACGAGGACGTTCTCGATCACCGTCATGTTCGCGAAGAGCCGGATGTTCTGGAACGTCCGGCAAATTCCGAGCGCCGTGATCTGGTCGGGGCGGAGGCCGAAGAGCGCTCGCCCGCGGAACGTGACGCTGCCCTCGTCGGCGGGATAGAGCCCCGTGAAGATGTTGAAGAGCGTCGTCTTTCCCGCGCCGTTCGGCCCGATGATCGACGCGATGCCCGACTCGAGCGCGAAGTCCACCGCCTGCAGCGCGGTGAGGCCGCCGAACCGCTTGGTCACCCCTCGGGCGTCGAAGAGGGCCGCCATCTACCGTTCCAGGTGAGCGAGCTCTCGTTGCCGCCGCCGGGCCGGCAGGATGCCCTGGGGGCGGAAGATCATCATGAGGACCAGGATGACGCCGAAGATCATCCGCTCGTACTTGGCCGGCTCGAACTGCGTCGGCAGGTCGGCGAGGCTGTAGCCGAGGACGGTGACGCCGGCGTTCTTGAGCTCGTTGAGCCAGAGCGACAGCCCCTTCAGCACCTGGAGGTTGAGGACGGTGACGACCGTGGCGCCGAGCACGGCGCCCGGAATGGAGCCCATCCCACCGAGGATCACCATGGCCAGGACGCCGATGGACTCGAGGAAGGTGAACGACTCCGGATTGATGAACACCTGCTTGGCCGAGAACAGCACACCCATGATGCCGGCGAAGGACGCGCCGCAAGCGAAGGCCAGGAGCTTCATCCGCACGAGCGGCACCCCCATGGCGCGCGCCGCCAGCTCGTCCTCACGGATCGCCTCCCACGCCCGGCCGATGTGGGAGTCCTCGAGCCGGCGGTTCACGAGGACGACCACGACGACGATGAGCAGGACGAGGAAGTAGAAGTACTCGCCGTAGGGCAGCCCGAGCGGCGCCGGCGGGCGAGAGATCGGCGTGATGCCCTTCGGGCCATTCGTGAGATTGATCGGCTTGTCGAGGTTGTTGGCGAGAACGCGGATGACCTCGCCGAAGCCGAGGGTGACGATGGCGAGGTAGTCGCCGTGCAGGCGCAGCACCGGGAGCCCGAGGAGGATGCCGGTGATCGCCGCCACGAAGAGCCCGACGAACAGGAACGCGTAGAACCATACGCCGGCCAGGGGAAACCCGCCGCCGAAGATGACGTTCGCGTGCGGCGAGCCGAAGATGGCCCAGGAGTAGGCGCCGACGGCGAAGAACGCGACATAGCCGAGGTCGAGCAGTCCGGCCAGGCCGACCACGATGTTGAGGCCGAGCGCCAGCGCGGCGAAGATCCCGACCTGCGTCGCCACCTCGAGGTAGTAGCCGTTAAAGGCCCCGATCAGGGGCATCAGCAGCAGCAGGGCGACCCCGAGGAGACCGACCCGGAGCCACGTCGGGATCCGCGCCAGGTAGACGAAGAGCAGCGCGCCCTGGAAGGCCAGGAAGGCGAGGACCGAGCGTGGAGCTGTCGCGACGGCGAGGCTGGACAGGGCGACGGCGGCCGTGGCGAGGACGGAGTACAGGCTCACGCGCGCTCTCGGACGATCTCGCCCAGCAGGCCCTTGGGTCGGAAGATGAGGATCACGATGAGCACCGAGAAGGCGAAGATGTCCTTGTACTCGGCGCCGAACGCCCCCCCCGTGAGCAGGGACAGATAGGAGGCGGCGAAGGCCTCGAGCAGCCCGAGCACGAGCCCGCCGAGCATCGCGCCGGGGATGTTGCCGATGCCGCCGAGCACGGCCGCGGTGAAGGCCTTCAGCCCCGGAATGAACCCGGTGTAGGGATTGATCAGTCCGTACTGGACGCCGAACAAGACGCCGGCGGCCCCCCCCATCGCCCCGCCGATCAGGAACGTGAGCGAGATGATCCGGTTGACGTTGATGCCCATGAGGCTCGCCGCCGCTTGATCCTCGGCCACCGCGCGGATGGCGGTCCCGATCGTCGTGCGGTTGACGATCACGTGGAGCGCCCACAGCATCAGCAACGCGGCGACGATGACGACGAGTGACTTGACCGAGACGTCGATGGTCTCGGTGAGCTCGAAGCGGAGATTCAGCACATCGATCGTCGGGTAGACGAGGTTGAAGGCGTTCCGCCAGAGCGACTCGAAGAGCCGGATCAGGTCCTGGAGGAAGAACGAGATTCCGATCGCCGAGATGAGCGGGATCAGCCGGGGCGCGTTGCGCAGCGGACGATAGGCGACCCGCTCGACGGTGACGGCGAGCAGCCCGCTCGCGGCCATGCCGGCGACCAGGGTGAGGAACAAGACGAGCGGCCAGGGGAGGCCGTCGAGCAGCCCGACGCTCTTGAGGCCGAGGAGGAGCTCGACGCCGACGAAGGCGCCCACGATGAAGATCTCGGAGTGCGCGAAGTTGATGAACTCGAGCACCCCGTAGACCATCGTGTAGCCCAGCGCGATCAGCGCGTACATGAAGCCGAGGATGATGCCGTCGAGGAAGACTTGCGGGAAGATGCCGAGGAGGAGCGGGTAGTCCATACGTTAGAGACGAGGGGCGGGCCGGGAGCTCTCCTCGACCACGCTAGCGGCAACGCGCTGGGTGACTGCCCACCGCGCCAGCTCCGGTCGACCCCCAGAAGCTACGGGTCTCGGAGAGCTTCCCGGCCCGCCCTTCGACGTCTACCGTCTCGTCTCCTGCGCTACTTCTTTTCGGGCGGGGCGATGGTCAGCTGCTTGACGATCTTGTTGTCGCCCCACTTCGCCGGGTCGTCGCTGGCGACCTGCAGCACGAAGTAGAGCGCCTTCTTCCGGTCACCCTTCGTGTCGAACTCGATCTCGCCGGTGATGCCGCTGTGCTTCGTCTTCCGGACCGCCGTCGCCACGTCCTCGCGACTCAGCTTGCCGCTCTTGGCCGCGGCTTCGATGGCCTTGAGCGCGATGGCGGTCGCATCGTAGGCCTCGGCGGCGTACGGCTCGGGGTTCTTGCCGAACTTCTTCTTGAAGTCCTCGACGAAGGCCTTGGCCTTGGGCAGGGCCGAGGCCGGGCCGGCGGCCGAGGTGTAGTACATCCCGACGACGGCTTTGCCGGCGATCTTCGTCAGGTCGGAGGAGTCCATGCCGTCGGGGCCCAGGAACTTCGACTTCACGCCCTTCTCCCGGGTCTGCTTGAAGAACGGCGCCGCCTGGTCGTAGATGCCGCCGAAGTAGATGACGTTCGGATTCTTCGCCTTGATCGGGGTGATGATGGGGTCGAAGTTCGACTTCTCCTCGGTGCCCTCGAAGCCGAGAACCTTGATGCCCTTCTTCTCCGCATCGGCTTTGAAGAACTCCGCCAC